>NZ_CP134876.1:4838733-5141154 GCF_032108445.1 Micromonospora halotolerans
TCATCTCGAAGGCCGGACGCGACTGCGGCAGTAAATTCAGCACGTAGCGGGTGAGCCAGGCAAACGAACTCGAACTCGGTTGTCCCGCCCTCGAACGGCTCGATGTCGACCACGATCTCGGCATAAACCGGCTGCGCCCCGGTGCCGGGCGAAAGACGCATACGAACACCAAGTATCGGTCCGCTGAACAGGGATGACATGGTGCACTCCCGAAGAGTCGACGACTTTCGGAGTCAGTCTTCACCGAGCGGCGGCCCCAGATTACGCACCCCTGTCGCTAGGCCGCACGCCATCGCCAACGGCCAAAGATCCGCGAGACAGAACGTAGGTCGGATCCTTGATCTGGCAGGGATCGGGTTTACGACTGCCTCGGGTGGCCGGGGGCTCCTACGCTGAAATTTGTGGAAGATGTCGATGACGCCCGCGAGTTCGTTGAGCAGCGGATGCGCGCCACGGGGTTCGAGGAGGACATCCTCGACAAGGTCATGGATCTGCTGGAACGCTTCGACACCAATCGGGAGAAGCTGTTCGAGGAGATGCTATCCAAGCTGGAGCAACCGGGCTATGACGGCCTGACCGACCGGTGGGAGACCAACTGCGAGCAGGCCGAGGCGCTGATGGAGCGCCTCGAATCGGACATCCGGTCAGTGCTGGAGGACAGCCAGGCCAACGCCATGTCCGTCGACGAACGGTGGACCGCGGTCGGCCCGCGTGACTTCCTCGCCGGGGAGCGCAAGATCTGGGCGCAGGTCGCCCGGCTCGACGTCCCCGAGGTCGCCACGCTGATGAGCAAGGTCCTGGAGGCCGACCTCGCGCTCATCAAGAAGTGCGAGGAGGACCTCAAGAACGCGCGCAGCAACGACGCGATCGTCGAGCAGCTGCTCCTCAAGAACTTCGGCTCCATCCAGGACACGGTCAAGAGCCTGCTCGTCAAATACCTCCCGACCTCGGGCGTCCGCCTGATCGTCCTCTTCATGAAGGACCCGTCGTCCAAGGAAGTCGCCAACGAGGCGATCAAGAACTTCGAGAAGCTCACCGCGGAGAACCTCATGGCGGCCAAGCAGAAGCGTGCCGCGAAGCAGACGGTGGTCGACAACATCAAGCTGCTGACCGCGGCCCGCGAACAGCTCGACGAGGACTGGATCGACAAGCTCTTCGCCCGCGGCGCCGAGGCGGCGGGGAACTGGCGCGGCATCGGCGCGTCCGGCGACTACCGGGCCACCGACTGGGACTGGATGAAGGAGAACGTCCTCGACCGGGGGCTCGACACGCGGGCCGAGGCGGCCAAGGAGCAGTCCAGCAAGCTCTACGACGAGCTCTTCCCCACGCTCGTGGAGGAGAGCACCAACGCCTTCGCCCAGCTGACCGATGATCCGGACACGCTGGCGAAGTTCAACGAGGAGCTGGAGAAGGCCTCGGAATCCCTGGAGTCGCTGCTGGCGACCGAGGAGGAATACGTCAAGGACCTGGCCGAGGGACCCTACAAGCAGACGGGCCTCGCCGCATTCGCACAGGTCATAGACGCGGTCAAGGTGGGCTTCAAGCTGCTCGCGGACAAGACGGAGGAAGCCGACGACGAGGTGAAGAAGTCATGACCGACCTCTTCGTCGCGGCGGGCGGCCCGGTCGGCGACGGCACCCGGGCCCGGCCGTTCCACGACCCGTGGCTCGCCCTGCGGCAGGCTGCGCCCGGCGACCGCATCCACATCGCAGCGGGCACCTATACCGGGCGCGGCGAGCGCTCCTCGTGGGTCGTCGACACCCCCGAGCTGACCGTGCTCGGCGGATATAGCCCCGACTTCGCCCGCCGTACCCCCTGGCAGACACCGACGGTCTTCGCGGCAAAGGCCGGCCTGCGCGTCCCGAACGAGCCGAACATGCTCCAGGGCATCGGCGGCCACGACGGCCTCGTCCTGGACGGGCTGTTCTTCGACGGGGCCGGGCGCGACGACTACGACGAGCAGGGCGGCCTGCAGCGCGCCTCCTACGGGGACGGCCCGCTGGTGAGCCTGCGCGGCGAGCGCATCACCGTCCGCGACTGCGGCTTCGCCAACGGCAGCTCCGGCGCCGTCGAGCTTGGCGGCGACTCCGCGGTCTTCGAGAACAACATCGTCGTCAACTGCGTCGGCCTCAGCCTGCTCACCGTCCGCGACGGCGCCCCCGAGGCCCCGGCCGCGGTCAGCCGCAACACCTTCGCCTTCGCCCACGACGACTCCGACCCGCCGCGCGGCTCCGGCGCCGACCGGGCCGTCGGCATACGGGTCAACGGCGCTGCCGCGATCGCCGACAACGTGTTCGTCGGCTGCGGCAACGCGGCCATCGCCTGCCTGCGCGACGTCGGGCAGATCGCCGTCGACCGCAACCTGTTCTTCGCCACACCGCGCGACATCGTGCGCAGCCGGGTGTCGGGCGCGGAGGCCGAGCTCACCGAGGAGTACGCCGCGGAGCTCGAAGACGTCGGCCTGCGCTCGGCGGCCGGCAACACCGTCGGCGACCCGCAGCTGACCGGGCTCCCGGCGGCGTGGCTCGACGTGTACACGGTGGACACCGCCGCCACGTACGAGCGCCCGCCGACCGCCGCCCTCAACGCGCTGCGGAAATCGGTCGGCCTCGGCGAGCTGCCGTCCACATCGGATTGTGTTGTTCAGCGGCCCGTCATGCGCCGGCTCGCCCCGGCCGAGGTGCTCGCCCTCGCGGTCGGCGCGGCGCCGGGCGCGCACCCCGCCGACCTGGCCGCGCCGGAGCCGTTCACCGAGCTCCCGGCCGGTCCGGCGTACCAGGCCGTCGACTGGGCGCGGCTCTACGAGGCCGACCCGGCGCTCGCCGGAACCCCGGTGCAGGTGCGGGCCGGGGTCGGCTTCGACCAGAACACGCAGATCCTCCCCGAGCTCGCGGAGACGCACATCGGCGTCGCCGTCTACGAGCCCGGCACCGACAACACCCCGTGGTGGGCGCTCGCCCCGCGCTACGGCCTCGTCCACCACCAGACTGAGGAGGCCGTACGGTATTCGCGCGGCCTCGACGTCGAGTCCACGTACCTGCTCCGCGGCACGTACCGCCTCACGCCGCCCGGCGGGCGTCAGAGCGCCACCATCGTCCTCGACTCCCTCGCGCCCGTGCTCGACATCACGGCCCCCGAGCCGCCCCGGCCGGCCGGGCGCGACTGGTTCGTGCGGGCCGGATCCTCCGGCGGGGACGGCAGCCGCGAGGCGCCGTTCCGCGACCCGTTCCAGGCCCTCGAAAAGGCCGCCGAGGGCGACCGCATCCTCGTCGCCGCGGGTGAGTACACGGGCCGCCTGCGGTCGGGCACGTGGCGCATCCCCGTACGCAACCTGACGCTGCTAGGCGGGTGGGACGCCGAGTTCGCCGCGCGCGACCCCTGGCGCCACCCCGTGCGCTTCGTGCTCACCCCGGAGACCAAGGCGAAGGGCATCTTCGGCGACCCGGTGCTCACCGGCGAGGACTCAGGGGAGGGCCTCATCCTCGACGGGTTCATGTTCGACGGGGCGACCTACAATGCGTACGCCGACAGCGGCGCCCTCAACACGGACCATTCCCAATCGGCGGCGCTGCTCGACCTGCGCGGCGGCAGCGGCGGCATCACCGTGCGCAACTGCGTCTTCGCCAACGCGGCGTACTGCGCCGTGCAGCTCAGCGCGGCGTACGGGACGTTCGAGAACAACGTGGTCGTCAATACGAGCGGCACCGCCGTCCGTATCCAGGCACCCGGCGCGGGCCCCTGGACCGTCCGCGGCAACACGGTCCTGTTCGCCGCCGACCCCACCGGCCGGGCCTCGACCGGGCAGTCCACGACCGGCTGCCTGCTGGACATCTCCGGCCGGGGCGTCATGCGGGTCGAGGCCAACGTGCTCGCCTTCGCCGACAGCATCGCCGTCCGCGCGACCGTGCCCGACCAGAACCTGCTGCTCGACGGGAACGTGCTCGCCGCCAACCTGTACGCCGACCTCCACGACGGCCGCCACGTGCTCGTCGACGCCGAGAACCGCGACCGGGTGTTCCGCGACGCCCCGTTCGGCGCTCAGGCCGGCACCCGGTTCGAGCTGCCGGCGGTGCCGGTCGACGCCGCGTACGCCCACCAGGCCGTCGGCCGCCTCTCGGCGCTGGCCGCCGCGATGCCGAAGGACGGGCTCAACGCCGCCGCGGCGGCGCTCGGCGTCTCGATCACAGCGCCGAAGACGGAGGCACCCGTCGAGGCGGCGCCCCCGGAGCCGAAGAAGGAGCCGTCGGTCGCCGACCTGCTCGCGGACCTCGGCCGGGCCCGCGAGGCGTTCGAGGCGAAGGACGCGTCCCCGCCGGCCACAGACACTCCGCTGTACTGCCCGGTCTACCCGGTCGAGGCGGCGCTGAGGCTGGCCCTCGACGCCCCGCCAGGCGAGCCCGGCGCCCACGCCGCCGTGATCAGCCACTAGATCAACTGGATCGACGTCGACAGCGTCAGACCCGGTTGGGTTTTGGTTTGTGTTGCCCCTCGGACACCAGTGCGAACGATACGGGATTTGGGCCGCTGACCTGGCAGAACTCAGGTTAGCGGCCTTGATCGTTTCTGGGGCTGTATTCCGCCAGGGACCACGAGCCCTGAACCGTGCCGTCCGCCGCAGCGGCCAACGCGATCTTGTGTCCGGCGAGCGATCCGGTTGCGGTCGCGGTTGCCGTACGTGTCGCGCTGGAAATCCAGGTCAGGACCTGTCAGGGATGAGCCCCTTCCGCCACACGCGGCCGCGCGCCGGTACGCGGGCAGCAACTTGCGAGCCTGTACGACGCGCTGGCAGCGACCGCGGCGGGATGACTACTCGGGCCGACGCCGGCGGCCCGAAGGATCTGCCGGACTCTCTCGCGGGTGTAGCCGGTGACCCGGACGATGTCGACTTGCCGCATGCCGCGGCGCGCTTCCTCGACGATCGCGGCGGCAAGTTGGTCGCGGGCCTCGCCGATGAGCGGGTACGCCGGCCTGCTGGTCGTCGCCTCGCTGGACGACCTGCCGGAGATCGAAGTCGCCGGCGCCCCCGCTCCCCGATTCCGCGGCAGCGCACATCCCCCGACGTTGTGCCACCCGACGTCATGCCGCCGAGCCAACGAAGGTGACCGCTGCCATGTCGATGAGGCGCACGCCCGCAGGCGTTCGCGCCCGGCGTCGCCTAGAGCGACAGTCCTGCTGCTACCGCTGGCACGAGTCTTAGCGCGCCACCGCAGAGCCCACGTACTTGCCAAGCCGGGCGAGGAACCCGCCGAGAACAGTATGGTCACCGATGCCGGTAACCAGCAATGTCACCAGCGCCACGCCGAGCGAACCTAGCGCAACCCATAGCGCGGCACGGCCGATCTTGAATGGTCGACCGATGCTCCGAGTGAAGCGACCGTGGAGAGAATATCCCGGTAATCGCGGTCAGCCGTGGTCAGCTGCTCGAACTTTTTGCCCTGGCGTTCACGTAGGTCATCGCGGCGGCCGGTGCGGCCACCCGTGCGTGGCCGAGGGTCAGCAGCGTGGGCCGGTTGGTTGCTCGGCGGGCCCGCTGGGCGTCGTGGGCCGGTGGGCACGGGTATGTCTCGCCGGTGGGCGCTGGGATCGGGCGTGGCAGTGGGGTCAGCGGCCGGGCGGGCCGAAACCAGCCGGCGAACCATGTGGCCGTGGTGGCAGCCGGGGGGCTACCAAACCCGGGGCGGTTCAGCGCTGACCGCGCCGGCTACCAACCCGCGTGCCGGATGAGAACGCCGCCGCGCCCCGTGGTGCGGACGTGGTTCCCGCGGCACTCGCCCGACGACTTTCCGAGCCTCTCCCGCGCGCTGCGCTGGCGGTCGATCCGCCGGTCGCTGTGCGCGGATCCGGGCGCCGCGTGGCGCTGTGGCCTCGTCCGTGATGCGGCGCCGTCGTCGCTACGGGAGGCGTCACGAAACGGCGCTCGCCTGGGGCGAGTTCGGTGAGCAGCGGGTCACCAGGCCCGAGCCGGGTGATCGTCGGGTTGATGCCGGCCTGGCGGGTCAGATCGCGCACGTCGGTGACCTGGTCGTCGGTCATCAGGGTGACGACGGTGCCGCTCGCTCCGGCACGCGCGGTCCGCCCGGAGCGATGCAGGTATGCCTTGTGCTCGGCGGGCGGGTCGGCGTGGATCACGAGAGCCACATCGTCGACGTGGATACCGCGCGCGGCGATGTCGGTCGCAACGAGTGTGCGGGCGTCGCCGGCGGAGAACGCCGCCAGATTGCGGGTACGGGCGTTTTGCGCCAGGTTGCCGTGCAGCTCCACGGCGGGTACGCCCGAGGCGACCAGTTGACTGGTCAGCTTCTTGGCGCCCCGCTTGGTGCGTGTGAATACGAGCGTGCGCCCTGGGGCGGCCGTCAGGTCGATCAGGACGGGGAGCCGGTCATCATGACGCACCCGGAGCACGTGGTGGGTCATCGCGGCGACCGGGGACATCGCCGAGTCGACGCTGTGGGTGACTGGGTTGGAGAGGTACCGCCGCACGAGGACGTCGACGCCCGCGTCGAGCGTCGCCGAGAACAGCAGCCGCTGGGAGCGCGGCGGTGTCTTGTCGAGGAGTCGCCGTACGACCGGCAGGAAGCCCAGGTCGGCCATGTGGTCCGCCTCGTCGAGCACCGTGACCTCGACGGCGTCGAGGATCGCGTGGCCGGTCGACACGTGGTCGGCGAGCCGGCCGGGACAGGCGATGAGGATATCGACCCCGGCACGCAGTGCACCGACCTGTGGCCGCGCGCTCACCCCACCGAAAATCGTCAGGGTCCGCAGCGACAGCGCGGTGGCCAGCGGTGCGATCGTCGCTTCGATCTGGGTCGCCAGCTCGCGGGTGGGCGCCAGGATGAGCGAGCGCGGGCGGCCGGGCAGCCGCGGAGACGTGGCGGCCGAGAGCCGGGCGAGGACCGGGAGAGCGAAGGCGTATGTCTTGCCCGATCCCGTCCTGCCACGACCCAGCACGTCGCGTCCGGCGAGCGAATCCGGGAGCGTCGCGGCCTGGATCGGGAATGGCGTGCTGATGCCCGCCTGCTCGAGCGCGGCGACCAGACGGCCGGGCACGCCGAGGTCGGCGAAGGAGGTGGTTGTGACAAGGGGTGTCTTGCTGGGGCGGCGTGCCGCCATGGGAGTCTCCGAACGTGGAAGGGGTCGCTCTGCACGGCGCTGACCGATTGGTCGCGGCGCGTGGTGGTCGACATCAGATGCAGGCTGTGGTCGGAACCGGCGGACTGGTTGATCAATCTACCCGCACCCCGGCCCAAGCCGTACCACGATGGCTTTTTGGGTTGGGTTCGGCGGGCCGAGCGAAACGGATCCCAACGTCCCGGGGAGCGGCGGATCCGCCCCGCTCATTTTCCGCACCCGGCTTGCATGTATGAGCGGGTGAGTCGCGCGTAGGCGCGCAAACTTGGAGCAGCTGTTGACTGATGTAACCGCGCATGACTCGAACTTGTTCCGTGAAGCACCGGGAGCGGATACCCCTTCCGACCGCACACCCGCCGCCGACGTAAAGTTCGGCTGCCATGACCCGCCTGCGCATCCCGTTCCGCGTCGAGGGCGACGCCGACCGGAAGCCGACGAGCGCGCCCATCGCCGCTCGTTAGGCATCACGACGCCACGGAGCCCAGCCGGTAAGGGCTACCACCCGTGTCGGTTCGACGCGTCGCAGGTAGCGACGTCCTGTGCAGGTGGACCAGCACGTCTCCGCGGGCGGACCACCGGATGGGGTGGCGGCGGTGGAACCGCCGCTCGGCCTTGCCCGCATACACCGTCGCGTCGGCCATCGCGATCAACGGGTCCCCGTCGAGGGTGCCGCCGCGAACCGCGATCGCCGCACCCATCGTGCTAGGTGCCGCCCTTCTGCAAGATCCTTGATCTAGGCAATCCAGATCATTCCAGGTAGGGACGCCACCTCCTTTACGTCAGGGTCGGCAATCAGCCATCACGCCATCGGGCCCATGAATTCGTGAGGCTGGATGTCGGCGAGCCGTCTCATTCTGCTAACAGAGCGGACGCCCTTTCGCTCGCCCGACATGGTCGTCTTACGAGTTCGCCAGAGCTACTTCCGCGCTCCGAAACCCGAGGCTCGGATGCGCCGCGTCAGCCTATGTGCTGGTCGTCAGACGTCACGAACGTCCGCAGATGGTCAACCGCCGCAGAGGGCGCGTCCTGCAGGGGGCCGATGTCCCGGGCGACCTGAGCGAGGAGCATGCCGCCTTGATACGCCGCGAGGAACATGTCGGCGAGCCGCGCGGGGTCGGCGGACGCGTCGATGCAACCGAGTTGCCGCATGCGATCGAGCCCGACGCGGAAGATCTCGCGCCACTGCGCGAACACCTCCGCGAGCCGGTCGTGCACGTCGAGATCGGTCTTGACGACCTCGCTCGCGAGCGAGCCGAGGCTGCAGCTGTCCTCGAACGGACGCCCCGAGAGGACGTAGAAGGCCGCCCAGTCCTGGAACGCCTCGACGGTGTCGAAGCTGGCAAACCGTTCGCTGCGATGGAAGCCGAGGACGCTGTCGGCCTGCCAGTCAATGACCGCCAGGACGGGGCTCTCCTTGGTGGGGAAGTAGTGACTCAGCTGCGATCCGCTCACGCCTGCAGCGCGGCGGACGAGCTCGTTGTTGGTTGCGTGGACCCCTTTGTCGTAGATCAACGCCGCCGCGTGCTCCAGTATTCGCTCGCGCGTGGGCTGGCCCTTGGGAGTGAGCTTCTGGGCTGCTTTCCGCCCCGTTGTCCACCTGCATGTAATCGACGTTACACAAACTGGGCTTGGAAACCCATTTTCGATCGTGTTCACTCGAGCGGGTGGACCAAATAGTCCAGTAACGTCATGCGGGGGCCGTGTGCGGCAGTGTTTGCTCGCGCGTGGCCTGGCCCTTGGGAGTGAGCTTCTGGGCTGCCTCCGCCTCGTTGCTTCCCTGCATGTAATCAACGTTACACAAACTGGGCTTGGAAACCCACTTTTGATGGTGTTCATTCAAGCGAGTGGACTAAATAGTCCACTAGGATCACCCGGAGGTTCATCACCATGTCTCGCCTGACCGCTCCCGCGCGCGCCGACATCGACGCGAAGACGCAGGGCGTCCTCGACGCCATCGCGAAGCAGTTCGGCTTCGCGCCCAGCATGTTCACCACGCTCGCCGCGAACCCGACCGTGCTCGAGATCGTGATGGGCCTGCAGGGCAGCATCGCGAAGCTCCTGGACGCGAAGACGCGCCACACGATCGCCCTCGCGGTCTCTCAGTCGAACGGCTGCCACTACTGCCAGGCACTCCACGGTTTCATCTCGTCAAACCTCGGCGGTATGTCGGCGGAGGAGATTGAGCTCGCCCGCATGGGCACGTCGAGCGACCCGAAGCGCGCCGCCGCCGCGAAGTTCGCGCAGCACGTGATCGAGACGCGTGGCCAGGTCAGCGACGAGGACCTCGCAGCGATCCGCGAGGTCGGGTATATCGACCCGGAGATCCAGGCGATCGTCACGATCGTGGTCGTCACCCTGCTCACGAACTACCTCAACAACGTCAGCGACACCGTCGTCGACGTCCCCGGCGCCGACCACCGGTCGGCCTGACTTTCCTCTCCACCCGCCGTTCAAACGAAGGAAAGCACGATGTTGGATCTCGACAAGCTGATCACGAAGCACCTCACCCGCTACTTCGACCCGAGCAAGAGGATCCCGGAGGAGACGTTCCAGCAGCTGCTGCGTTACCTGCGCACCTCGCCGACGACGATCAACATCCAGCCGAACCGTTTCCACGTGCTGGAGACGCAGGATGGCAAGGACAAGCTCGCGGACGCGCTGGTCGGCCGCTTCGCAGACAACGCGGAGAAGGTGCGCAACGCGTCGCACGCCATCGTCTTCACGACGCGCAAGGACATCCCCGACACGCACCTGCAGGAGATCTTCGAGAAGGAGCGCGCCGACGGGCGCTTCGCCGACCCGGAGATCCAGAAGGGATGGGAGGCGGGCGCCTCCAACTTCGTGGAGATCCAGACGGAGAACTATGGCGGGAACGTGCTCCACTGGCTTGAGAAGAACACCTACCTCGTCGTCGGCGCCACGATGATGGCCGCCGCATCCCTCGGGGTGGACGCGACGCCGATGGAGGGCTTCGACCGCAAGACCGTGGACGCGGCCTTCGAATTGACCGACACGGACTACACGACCACGCTGCTTCTGGTGCTCGGCTACCCCGACGAGGCTCGGGTCTCCCGCCAGCCGGTCTCGCGGTTCGACGCGGAGAAGATCTTCACGCACATGTGACGGACGGGGCGGACATCGGACCGCGGTGCCGGCCCCGTTCACTTCGACTCGGTTGCCCGGCGTCCGCACCTCCTCGACGGACTCCGGGCATTCGACCCCCCAAGGACCTCGAGGAGGTCAAAATGCAGATTGATAAGGCAGCGCAGGATCGAGCCGCGGCCCGCGCCGCCGAGCTTCCCGGCTCCGAGCACACACACACCAGTTCACCGGCGACTGGGAGGTATGGAAAGTCGGCGGCAAGGTGTTCATGCTGCAGACGTCCATGCCCGGCGAGCCCGTCGTGATCCTGAAAGCGGATCCAACCGACGCGGAGGCGCTCAGCGCAGCTCACGCGACCATCTCGCCCGGCTACCACATGAACAGCCGCTCTACTCCTTCAAGACGGCAGTGAGGATTCGGATCAGGGCCCGACGCGTCACCCGTTCGATGTCATCTACCACAGCTGACAGGTCGGTTGTTGGCTGGCCGGTTGAGCAGGCGCAGCGCCTAGACTTGTGTGAGCTTCAAGGTCTTAGCGATCGTCATCGGCGGTGGGGCATTGGTTCTTGTCGCACCTCGGACACCAACGAAATCCCAACGGTGCGTGGCAAGATCTTCACTTGCCCGCACCGTTTGTGTTTCCGGGGCACAGGTCAGGTTCAGCCCGAGGCCGCGGTAGACCTCCAGCTCGTGTTCCGGCTCGGCGTCCCGCAGGGCGCCCACGAGGTCGCCGACTTCTTCGACGATGGCGGATGGTTCGGCAGGGTTGGCCGCCAGCGCCTTCACCGTGGTGCTCAGCGGGTCTTCTTGGTCGCCCGCTTGCGGGGTGGCGTCAACAGCTCGGCGATCGCCGCGATCGCGGACGGCACCAGGCGGTAATAGGCCCAGACTCCACGCTTTTCGCGCTCGAGCAGACCGGCCTCGGTGAGGATCCGCAGGTGATGACTGACGGTCGGCTGGGAGAGGCCGAGCGGCGCGGTGAGGTCACTGACGGATGCCTCGCCCTCGGGAGCGGACTGGATCAGGCTGAGCAGTCGCAGCCGGGCCGGGTCGGCGACGGCCTTCAGCACTCCCGCGAGCCGTTCGGCATCGGCACGCTTGATCGGCTCACCGGCAAGCGGCGAGACAGCAGGGGCAGCGGTTCTCGGGGTTCCCACGTCATGCATCGTTGCACCAACACCATCAACAGGCTGGCGGAACCCGCTACCAGGCCACCGACGGTCCGCAGGTAGGCATCGTCAAGTGCCGGCCACGGCCGTGCCCGGGCGGGGGTGTGGGCGTCGGCCCGCGTGTCGGCATCTTCAGCCGCTCGGCATGATGATCTACGGGCGGAGGGGGTGCCGGAGCGTGTCCGGATCGTGTGACGTGGTGGTCGTAGGAGGCGGGCAGGCGGGTTTGGCGGCGGGCTACCACCTGCGCCGAGCCGGTCTGGATTACGTCATCCTCGACGACCAGCCGCAGCCGGGTGGCGCGTGGCGGCATGGCTGGAACTCGTTGCGGTTGTTCTCCCCGGCGGAGTACAGCCCGCTGCCGGGGTGGGGATGCCTCGGCAGGAGGGCGAGGAGTTCCCGACCGCCGGGCATGTCGTGGACTACCTACGGGCCTACGAGCAGCGGTACGACCTGCGGGTGCGCCGGCCGGTCCGGGTCCATGAGGTACGGCGAGCCGGGGAGCGCCTGGCGGTGGAGACCGACGACGGGAGCTGGCTTGCCCGGTACGTCATCTCCGCCACCGGTACGTGGGAGTGCCCGTACGTGCCCGACATCCCGGGCCGTGCGGAGTTCGGCGGCCGGCAGCTGCACCGGTGAACTACACCTCGCCGGAGCAGTTCCGGGGGCAGCGGGTCGTGATCGTCGGTGGAGGTAACTCCGCGGCGCAGATCCTGGCGGAGGTGTCCCGGGTCGCCGAGGCGGCCTGGGTCACCTTGCGCCCGGCGCGGTTCATGCCGGACGACGTCGACGGTCGGGTGCTGTTCGGTGTGGCCACCCGCAAGGCCGCCGGTGGTGCCGGTGGCGGTGTCAGCGACCTTGGCGACATCGTGATGGTGCCCAGCGTCCGCGAGGCGCGGGACCGCGGAGTCCTGCACTCCCGTCCGATGTTCGCGCGGCTGACCGACCGTGGCGTGCGGTGGGCCGACGGCGCCGAGCAGACCTGTGACGGCATCATCTGGTGTACGGGTTTCCAGCCCAACCTCACCCACCTCGCGCCGCTGCTGCCCGGATGGCGGCAAGGAAAGGCGGCCACCGACGGCACCCGATCGGTGGACGAGCCTCGCCTCTACCTCCTTGGTTACGGCGATTGGACGGGGCCGGCGTCAGCCACGCTGGTGGGTGCCGGCCGGACCGCGAGAGCGACGGTCGCCGACATCGCCTCCCGCCTGGGCGGATGACCGCGCCGGGCGGAGCCGGTGGCGAGGATGACCGTACGCGCCTGGTGAGCGTGCGCTGGCGAGCCTGCTCGCCGACCCGAGCGGTCTCAATGGGGCTGGGGTGAGCTCGTCGCGGGTGACGTCGTCGGTGATGAACTGGGCGGTGTCAGTCGGTCGGACGAAGCTCGGCCAGGAGCTTCTCCACCCGGGTACGGATCTCGTCGCGGATCGGCCGGACGGCGTCCACGCCCTTGCCGGCGGGGTCTTCGAGCTTCCAGTCCTCGTAGCGTTTGCCGGGGAAGACGGGGCAGGCGTCGCCGCAGCCCATGGTGACGATGACGTCCGAGGACTCCGCGGTGGCGTAGTCGAGGAGCTTGGGGGTCTGGTTGGTGATGTCGATGCCCACCTCCCGCATGGCCTCGACGGCGGCCGGGTTGACGGTCTCGGCGGGGGCGGAGCCGGCCGAGCGAACTTCGACGGTGTCGCCCGCGAGCTGGCGCAGCCAGCCGGCGGCCAGCTGGGAGCGGCCGGCGTTGTGAACGCAGACGAACAGGACGCTGGGCTTGTCACTCATGACGTACTCCATGGCTGACGATCAGGTGGTTGCGGCAGACCGCGGCGCCGCAGTGGATGCGGATACCGATGACGGCTTCGGACCCGCAGTCGAGGCGCCTCACGGCCGGGGTGTCGGGGTGGTGAACAGACGGCGGCGGGCCCACAGCGACACGTAGACCAGGCCGACGAGAACGGGGACCTCGATGAGCGGGCCGACGACGCCGGCGAGGGCTTGGCCGGAGGCGATTCCGAACGTGCCGATCGCGACCGCGATGGCCAGTTCGAAGTTGTTGCCCGCCGCGGTGAACGCCAGGGTGGTGGTGCGTTCGTAGTTCAGGCCGATGGCCCGGCCGAGCAGGTAGGAGCCGGCCCACATGAGGGCGAAGTAGGCCAGCAGCGGCAGAGCGATGCGGGCCACGTCGACGGGTCGATCGGTGATGGCCTCGCCCTGCAGGGCGAACAGGATGACGATGGTGAACAGCAGCCCGTACAGGGCGACGGGCCCGATCCGGGGCAGGAACCGCTGCTCGTACCAGTCGCGGCCCTTGGCCCGCTCGCCGAGGCGGCGGGAGAGGTAGCCGGCGAGCAGCGGGATGCCGAGGAAGACGAGAACGTTGCGGGCGATGTCCCAGCCGGAGACCTCCAGAGCGGCGCCGTCCAGACCCAGCCAGCCCGGCAGCACCGACAGGTAGAACCAGCCGAGCAGGCCGAAGGCGAGCACCTGGAACACCGAGTTGAGGGCGACGAGAACGGCGGCGGCCTCCCGATCGCCGCAGGCGAGGTCGTTCCAGATGATGACCATGGCGATGCAGCGGGCCAGGCCGACGATGATCAGGCCGGTGCGATATTCCGGCTGGTCGGCCAGGAAGACCCAGGCCAGGGCGAACATGACGGCGGGGCCGACGATCCAGTTGAGGACCAGCGACGAGACCAGCAGACGCCGGTCGCTGGTGACGGTGTCGAGGCGGTCGTAGCGGACCTTGGCCAGCACCGGATACATCATGATCAGCAGGCCGAGGGCGATGGGCAGGGAGATGCCGCCGATCTTGACGGCGTCCAGGGCGGCGTCCAGCCCGGGAATGATGCGGCCGAGCAGCAGCCCAGCGACCATGGCCAGTCCGATCCACACCGGCAGGAACCGGTCGAGGCGCGACAGACGTGCCACCACCGGTTCGGCATGGTCGGCTCTGGTGGCGGTGCTCATGGACACTCCCGTGGGTTGTCGGTGCTGGCTCGTGCGCGTCGAGCGAGGTCACCCAGGTCGTGGGCGGCTTCCTCAAGTGCTCGGGGATTGAGGCGGTAACAGGTGTAGCGGCCGCGAGGCGCGGGGATGACCGGTCCGGCTTCCCGCAGGGCGCGTAGGTGGTTCGAGACGTTGGACTGTCGGGCCCGGTGTCCTCGACCAGGTGACAGGTGCAGGCAGGAGCGTCGGCGAGCAGGCTGCTGGCCCGCGTCGGTCCGCGAGTCAGGTCATGATGCCGGGACGCCGATCTGATCCAGCAGGCGACGGCGGCCGGCGTTGTGGGTGCACGGAAACCGGGCGGCCGTCGCGGTGGTGCCCTCCACCCGGGCGAGGGCCCGCAGTCGCTGGCGGGCGAAGCGCTCGACGAGCACCGGCAGGAAGTTCACGATGCTGGCGGCGGTGGCGAACTGGTCGTAGCTGGTCTGCAGGAACCGCTCGACGGTTTCGGTGCCGTAGATGCCGTCGAATTCCACAGCGAGTCGCGTCGCGGCGGTGTGCGGGGCGACCTGCTGGTCGAGGGTGATCTCACGGCGGGGGTGGGCGGTGATGTCGGTCATCGCGGGCCTCCGGGCAGGATGGCGGGGGCGAGCCGGTCGACGCGGTCGGCCAGGTCGGCGTAGGCGACCTCGAACGCCTCGTCGGTGTCCACGCGCACCGGGTCCGGGACCGACCAGTGCAGGCGGGGGCGGAGCGGGCCGGTCAGTTCCTCATGGGCGTTGTCGCAGACGGCGATCACCAGGTCGTCGCGACGGACGACATCGGCGACGTGGGCGGTGCCGGTCGGGTCGAGATCGAGGTGGTGGCGGTGGGCCACAGCTACCGCACGCGGGTGCACCCGAGTGGCGGGCTTCGTGCCGGCGGAGGCGACAGCGCCGCGGGCGCGCTGCTTCCACAGCGCGGCTGCCAGCTGCGAACGGGCCGAGTTGTGGGTGCACACGAACACCACCCGGCCAACACCGGCCAGCCGGGGAGTGGCGAGAGCGGCCAACGTCTCAGGGCGTAGCCGTAGATAGGTGCGGCGCCGGTCGCCCTCGGAGCGGCCCTTGACGACCAGGCCGGCGTCGGTGAGGACCTTGACGTGGTGGGCCACCAGGTTCGTCGGCATGTCGAGCGTGTGTGCGATCTCCCCGGGGGAGGCGTCGCCCAGGGTGAGCGCGTCCACGATCGCCAGGCGTGCCGGGTCACCGAGGGCGGCGTGGATCCGCGCTCGCCCGTCAAGGGAAGAAAGCTCAGCACTCATTGAGTCAATTGTCGCTGACTAACCTTGCCGAGTCAAGCCGGCGTCGTGCCGGCCCGGATGCCACCGGTACCGGTCTCCGTGCCGCCGATCAGCAGCAGGTGGCCAGGTAGGACTGCAGATCCGTCAGGGCGGTGGTGGCGCCGTCACGGTCAGCCCGGTAGAACACCGTCTTGCCGTCTCGCCGCGAGGTGACCACACCGCCGCGTCGCAGCAGCGTCAGCTGCTGCGACGCCGTGGCCTGGCTGATACCGACCCGCTCGGCCACCTCGCCCACGGACATCTCGGCGCCGTGGGCGAACAGCATCATGATCCGCTGCCGGGTGGGGCTGCCGAGGGCCTTGAGGAACTCCTGCGTCTGTGGCGCGAGGCCCGAAGCGGAGCTCTGTGGCCCGGTCGGCTGGTCGGCAGCAGTCTGGCTCATGGTCACACCTTTCCTCGCCATCATCATATTGTCATTCAACGAAACGACGATATGATCGTGGCGTGAACGATCAAGTCGATCCCGTGATCATCATTGGCGGTGGCCAGTCCGGCCTCGCCGCGGCCCGCGCTGCCCTGGACGTTGGCCTGCGACCCGTGGTCCTGCACTCCGGCGCCACACCGGTGGGCTCCTGGCCTGACTACTACGACAGCCTCACGCTGTTCTCGCCCGCCCGCTACAGCACCCTGCCCGGCATGCCCTTCGACGGCGACCCGGATCGTTACCCCCACCGCGACGAGGTGGTCGACTACCTGCGCCGCTACGCCGACGCCCTGGACGTGGAGATGCGCACCCGCACCCGCGTCATCGCCGTACGTCCCGGCCGCGGCGGTGGATACCTCGTCAGCACCGACACCGGAGGCGACCTGCCCGCCGTCGGGGTCGTCGCCGCTACCGGCTCCTTCGGCAACCCGTATCTGCCGACCCTGTCAGGGCAGAGCGAGTACGGCGGGGCTGTGCGGCACGTCGCCCACTACCGCCGTCCGGAGACCTACGACGGCAAGCGGGTCGTGGTCGTGGGGGCCGGCAACTCTGCCGTCCAGGTCGCCTACGAACTCACCGCGCACGCCCGGGTGACGCTGGCGACCCGCGAACCGGTCCGGTTCCTGCCCCAGCGCATCCGCGGCCGGGACCTGCACCACTGGCTGCGCGTCACCGGCGCTGACCGGCTTCCGCGCCCGGTCATCACCCGGCTCGTCCGGCACGCCACCGTGCTGGACACCGGCCGCTACCAGGACGCCATCACCTCGGGTGAGCTTCCCCGGCGGCAGATGTTCACTCGCTTCACCGTTGACGGCGTCGTCTGGAGCGACGGCACCACAGAAGCCGTCGACGCCGTCATCTTCGCCACCGGCTACCGGCCGAACCTCGACTACCTCGCCCCACTCGGCGCACTGGACCAGGGCCTACCCCGACAGGTGGGCGGCATCTCCACCACCCATCCCGGCCTGGTCTACCTGGGGTTGGAATTCCAGCGATCTTTCGCCTCGAACACCTTGCGCGGTGTCGGCCGCGACGCCGCGCACGTCCTGGCAGCCCTCGCCGCACGCGTGGACCGGCGTCCGCGTCTCTCCCGACTGGCACGCCCCACGGCTTCCAGCGTCGAGGGGTCGACGCCGCCCGTGCACGTCGATCGAGCCACGGATGGTGCCGGCGGATGACGGCGACGGGGGAGCGAGGTCAGGCTTTGGTCGCGGCCGCCGGCTCGATCGACAGCAGTGCGGCGAGCTGGCGCAGGATCTGCGGTCGAGCTCGGTAGTAGACCCAGGTGCCTCGCCGCTCGGCGTCGACCAGGCCCGCCTCGCGCAGCGTCTTCAGGTGGTGGGAGATCGTCGGCCCGGTCAGGTCGAACGCCGGTGTCAGGTCGCACACGCACGCCTCCCCGTCCTCGGCGGAGGCGATCATCGACATCAGCTGAAGCCGCACCGGGTCACCAAGGGCTTTGAATGCGGGAGCGAGGACCGCGGCCGTCTCGGCCGGTACCCGACGCTGCGCCAGGGGAGGGCAGCACGGTACGTCGGCGTGGAGATCGACGACCGGAAGAGACGCCTGTTGCTTCGACATGCCTCTAGGTTGACATCCCTCTAATCAGCGTGCAAGTCTCTGATTCGACGGACGTCAAGACAGACGATCCGAGGAAGTGAGGACGAGCATGTTCGGGTCCACCCGCCGCTCGCGCAGATCCCTGCCGGGCGTCCGCTTCTGCGACTCCTGCGCCCAGGTGTCCACCCCCGCGCAGCGCGCCGAGCGCCGCTACGACACCACCCGCGCCGCCGTCTACACGCTGATCACCCCCCGTTGACGAGAGGACCCGACATGAGCGAGAACACTCCCACCGCCGGCGGTTTCACCGGCGACCCCGCCGCGGCCCTGCAGATCACCGGCTCCGGAGCCTGCTGCGGCAGCCCCGCCCAGGCCGTCGGCGGCATCCTTCCGCCCGCCGGCGAAACCGCCAGCGGTGACCCGTGCTGCGGGACCCGGCAGGCCGCCCAGGCGGCTGACTCCTGCTGCGGCACCGAGGCCAGGGCCGACGCCATCGCCACGGGACAGGCCTGCTGCTCATGACCAGCTCGAGCAACCTCCCAGGCCTGCTCGAGCAGGTCAGCGCCGACCGGATGCTCGCCACCATCGCCACCCTCGCCTCCGACCCACTAGCCGGACGGCGTGTCGGCTCGACGGGCGGGGCGGCGGCCCGCGCCTGGCTCGTCGACCAGCTCACCGCCCTCGGCGCCGACGTCCGCACCGAGGAGTTCCCGGTCCGCGCCGTGCCGCAGGTGTATGAGGCGCCGGCGGTCACCTGGAGCGATGGGGGCGGCACCGAGGAGTTGGTGTTCGGACGGCAGGTCGCGATCCACCCGGCCTCCGCCGACAGGCCGGACACCCGTCGGGGCGCCCTCGGCGTCGCCGGCAAGGACGACCCGGCGGGGCGGTGGCTGGTCGTGCCGGCCCAAATGAGCCTGTTCGACGCCTACCGCGACACCCGCGGCGCCGCCGGGTTGCTGGTCCGGCGCCCGGTTGACGCCGAGGGTTGGCAGTTCACCATGCTCGCCGGCCCGGACCCGGGGCCGCTGCCGGTGCTGACCTTCGATCTGGACACCCACCACGCCGTGCTCGCCGCCGCCACCGCCGCGGGGGACAGTTGGCTGGCCGGAGCGACGCCGCTGCGCCGCGACGACGTCACCGGCACCAACATCCACGCCTGCCTCCGGCGGCCCGCCCCCGCTGGCGCCGACCTGCTGCTGACCGCGCACTACGACGGTGTCGGCGACCACCCCGGGCTTCGCCTGCCCGGTGCTTCGGACAACGCCACCGGGGTCGCCGTGGTCCTTGAAGCCGCCCGCGTTCTCACCACCGCGTTGCCGGCTGGTGCGGGACTGTCCGTGGCACTGCTCGACGGGGAGGAGGTCGGCGCTCTCGGCTCCGCCCACCACGCCAGTCAACTCCGCGCCGCGGGTGCCGCGCCGTTGGTCATCAACGTCGACGGCGCCGGCCGCCTGGAGGGGGCGGCCGCGGTGGAGGCCGGCGGCCCGGCCCACCGTCTCCTCGCCCTGCTCGACCAGGCCGGGCGCCACACCGGCATCCCCCTGAAGGCGGGCCCGGTGGCGTCGGACAACCGCCGTTACGGTGGCGCCGGTTTCGCCGCAGTGGGGATCGGTGCCGGCATGGGCGGCTACCACAGCCCCGCTGACACCCCCGACAAGGTCGATCCCGCCACTCTCGGGGCCATCGCCCGTCTCGTTGTCGCGACCGCTCACCTTGTGGTGGCGGCACCCGCTACACTTTCATCGTCGATCGGCGATAAACGATAGAGGGAGTGATGGTGAGCGACCTCCTGGACCGGGACACCGCGCAGACCTACGCCTCGTGGTTCCGGGCCCTCGCGGACCCGACCCGGGTGCAGATCGTCGAGTACCTGGCCCGGCACGCCCGGCCGATGAGCGTGGGCGAGATCGTCGCCGCTGTCGGCCTGGCCCAGTCCACCGTCTCCCAACACCTGAAGATCCTGACCGAGGTGCGGTTCGTGCTCGTCGAACCGGTCGGCACCGCCCGTCACTACCGCGTCAACGACGCCTGCGTCGGCTGCTTCCCCTCCGCCGCCGACGTCGTCATGGGCCGCCCGGCCCCCACCCCGAAGGGAGCCTGCTGATGGCCGACATCACCGTCCGCCCGATGACCTCGGACGACGCCGATCGTGTCCTCGCCATCTACCAGGCCGGCCTCGACGGCGGCGACGCCAGCTTCGAGACCACCGCGCCGACCTGGACCGCATTCGACGCGGCCAAGCTGCCCGTCCACCGCCTCGTGGCCGTTGACGCGGACGGGGTCGTGGTCGGGTGGGTGGCGGTGTCGCCCACATCGAGCCGGGCGGTCTACGCCGGGGTGGTCGAGCACTCCATCTACGTCGACCCGGCCGTCCAAGGGCGTGGCGTGGCCCGGCTGCTGCTGGACGCGCTGATCGCCTCCACCGACGCCGCCGGCATCTGGACCATCCAGTCGGGCGTCTTCCCGGAGAACACCGCCAGCCTCGCCCTGCACCAGCGGGCCGGGTTCCGTGTCATCGGCACCCGCGAACGGGTCGGCCGGCACCACGGCCGGTGGCGCGACGTGGTGCTGCTCGAGCGACGCAGCCCCGCCATCAC
Organism: Micromonospora halotolerans; assembly: GCF_032108445.1. Taxonomy (NCBI): domain Bacteria; kingdom Bacillati; phylum Actinomycetota; class Actinomycetes; order Micromonosporales; family Micromonosporaceae; genus Micromonospora; species Micromonospora halotolerans. Next base: position 4,858,990 of record NZ_CP134876.1, read on the forward strand.
CTGACCCGCGTTCAGTTCCGCCCGCCGCAGCACCACTGCGCCTTCTTGATTCGATAATGTTCAACACAGAGGAGTTTCCGATGAGTGTCCTGGACGAGCTGCCCGTCGTGGTGATCGGCGCGGGGCCGGTGGGTCTGGCCGCGGCCGCGCACCTGCACGAGCGTGGCCTGCCCTTCCGTGTCCTGGAGGCCGGCGATACCGCCGGCGCGGCCGTGCGGCAGTGGGGGCACGTACGGGTGTTCTCCCCGTGGCGCTACAACGTCGACCCGGCCGCCCGCCGGCTGCTCGACGACGCCGGCTGGGTCGCCCCGGCCGAGGACGCGCTGCCCACCGGCGCGGAGCTGGTCGCCGACTACCTCCAGCCCCTCGCGCAGCTGCCGCAGCTCAAGCCCCACCTGCGCTACGGCGTCCGGGTGGCGGCGATCAGCCGCGTCGGCCTGGACCGGCTGCGCACCGCCGGGCGCGAGCAGACGCCGTTCCTGATCCGCCTCGCGGACGGCGACGAGCTGCTGGCCCGCGCGGTCATCGACGCCTCCGGCACCTGGGGCACCCCCAACGTCCTCGGCGCCTCGGGCCTGCCCGCTCGAGGCGAGAAGGACGCGGCAGCGTTCCTCGAGCACGCCCTGCCCGACGTGCTCGGCACCGACCGGCACCGCTTCGCCGGCCGACACACCCTCGTCGTCGGTGCCGGCCACTCCGCCGCGAACACGCTGCTCTCCCTGGCCGAGCTGGCCGCCGCCGAGCCCGACACCGAGGTGACCTGGGCGATCCGCTCGGCCAGCCCGGCCCGCACCTACGGCGGTGGAGAGGCCGACGCCCTGCCCGCTCGCGGCGCGCTCGGCTCCCGGCTCCGCGACCACGTTGACGCCGGCCGAATCCGGCTGCTCACCGGCTTCTCCCTGCACGCGTTCACCCCGACCGGCGGCCGCGTCGCCGTGGTCGTCCGCCACAACGACGGCACCGACGAGTCCATCACCGTGGACCGCATCGTCGCCGCCACCGGCTTCCGCCCCGACCACTCCATCGCCGCCGAGCTGCGTCTGGACCTCGACCCGATCATGGGCGCCACCCGCGCACTCGCCCCGCTGATCGACCCCAACGAGCACTCCTGCGGCACCGTCCCCCCGCACGGCGCCGACGAACTCGCACACCCCGAGCCCGGCTACTACGCCGTCGGCATGAAGAGCTACGGCCGCGCGCCGACCTTCCTCATGGCCACCGGCTACGAGCAGGTCCGCTCCGTCGTCGCCGCCCTCGCCGGCGACTGGGACGCCGCCCGGGACGTTCAGCTCGACCTGCCCGAAACCGGGGTCTGCAACAGCAACCCCGCCGACCCCACCGGCACCGACAGCTGCTGCGGCCCCGCCCCTGCAGCCCAGGCGGCCGCACAAGGGCTCGCCACCGGGATCTCCGGCGGCCTGCTCTCCGCGCCGCTGAACCTCATCAGCCTCGACACCCCGACCAGCGGCCAGACCGGCGGCTGCTGTTCCAGCTGATGACCACCACCACGACGGCGCCCGCCGACCCCACGGTCGGCGGGCGCCGCGGGTGGCGCATCGTCGGCGCCCTCGCCATCACCTCCACCATCGGCTACGGCACCCTCTACTACGCCTACGCGGTCCTCCTCGGCCCCATGGCCGCCAGCCTCGACGCCTCCACCACCGCCGTCACCGGAGCGCTCACCGCCAGCGTCCTCGCCGGCGCGCTGATGGCCATCCCGGTCGGCCGGTGGCTCGACCGGCACGGCGGACGAACCCTCATGACCGCGGGCTCGATCACCGCCACCGCACTCCTGATCGCCTGGTCCCAGGTCCAGACCATCGGACAGCTCTACGCCGTCATGATCGGCATCGGCATCACCGGCGCCATGGTCCTCTACGAACCCGCCTTCGCCGTCATCGTCTCCTGGTTCACCCCCGACCGGCGCGCCACCGCCCTGCTCGCGGTCACCGTCGTCGCCGGATTCGCCAGCACCATCTTCATGCCCCTCACCGGCATACTGGTCGCCCACCTCGGCTGGCGCGGCGCGCTCCTCACCCTTGCCGCCATCCACGGCACGGTGACCGTCCCCCTGCACGCCCTCACCATCCGCACACCGACCCGCGTCACCCGACCCACCGCTGCGGGACCACCTATCCACGCCCCGCGGCGAGCGGCGGCCCGCGCCGCGATGCGCGACCGCCGCTTCTGGATCCTCGCCGCCGCCCTCATCGCCCACGGCGTCGCGACCAGCACCATCGCCGTGCACCTCGTCGGCTACCTCACCAGCCGCGGCCACCCCGCCACCTTCGCCGCCACCACCGCCGGCCTCCTCGGCGTCCTGTCCGTCACCGGACGACTCGTCCTCACCACCGCCCGTCGCCGCCTCCCGATCACCACCACCGTCGCCACGGTCTTCGCCATCCAGGCCGTCGCCGTCTTGGCCATGCCCCTCACCGCAGGAAGCCGGGTGGGCGCCGTCATCACCGTCACCGGATTCGGACTCGGCTTCGGCATCGCCAGCCTCGCCACCCCAGCACTGCTCGCCGACCGCTACGGCACCACCGCCTACGCCACCATCGCCGGCCGGCTCACCGCCCCCGTCACCACCGCCAAAGCCGCCGCGCCCCTGCTCGCCGCCACGCTCCTGTCGCACGGCGGCTACCACCTACTGCTCGCCGCGGTCACCACCGCATGCCTTCTGGCCGCCGTCGGAATGCGCTCCGTGGGGAGCGGAAGTGGCCGGGACGAGCACGACAACACACCCGGCTGACCGTCCAGGAACCTGCGGTGCCCCCGCATCGGTCATGAGCAGCCCCAAGCTGAGGTTCGCCCCGGCACACACACCGGGCGCTACCCTGACCCCGACAGGCGGTGCGTCCCAACCCCTGGATCAGGGAGCTGCCGATGACCGGCGCTGCGGGCTCGGAAACGGATGTGCTCGTGGTCGGCGCGGGGCCGACCGGCCTCACCATGGCCAGGCAGCTCGCCCGGCACGGCGTGCGGGTGCGCCTGGTCGACCGGGCGTTGGACCGGGTGCACGAGTCGCGGGCGCTGGCGGTCCAGCCCCGCACGTTGGAGGTCCTTGCCGGGTTCGGCTTGGCCGACAAGATGGTGGCGGCCGGCAACCGAGCGGTCCGGCTGATCGTTCACGCGGGACGGCGGGAGCGTCCGGTGCCACTGTTCAATCTGGGCCTGCCCGACACCGCGTACCCGTATCTGTTGTTCCTGTCGCAGGCGGAGACCGAGCGGCTCCTCGGCGATCACCTCGCGACGCTCGGGGTGTCCGTCGAACGCGGTGTCGAACTGGTCGGCCTGGACCGCTCCGATCGGGCGGCCGTCGCGACGCTGCGCGACCGCGACGGCCGGGAGGAGCGGCTGTCGGCCCGGTACGTGGTGGGTTGCGACGGCGCGCACAGCGCGGTGCGGCAGTTCGCCGGGATCGCCTTCGAGGGCGGCGCGTACCCGCAGACGTTCGTGTTGGCCGACCTGGAGGTCGACGGCGTCGAACCGGGCGGGGCACACGCCTTCCTCGCCGGGCGGGGGCTGCTGTTCCTCTTCCCGCTTGGCCACCCGGCCAGCTGGCGGATGGTGGCCATGCGACCCTCCAACGACGCGACCCCGCCGACCGCGCCGGTCCACCTCGCCGAGCTGCAGACGCTGGCCGACGCGTACGCGGGCGGCGCGCTGCGGCTGCGTGACCCGGTGTGGGCGACGAACTTCCGGCTGCACCACCGGGCCGCCGCGGCTTACCGGGCCGGACCGGTGTTCCTGGCCGGGGATGCCGCGCACATTCACAGCCCGGCGGGCGCGCAGGGCATGAACACCGGCATCCAGGACGCGGTGAACCTCGGCTGGAAACTCGCCCAGGCGCTGCACACCGACGTCGATCCGGCCCTGCTGGACAGCTACCACGCGGAGCGGGCACCGGTCGGCCGGATGGTGCTCCGGTTCAGCGACCGGGCCTTCACCGTCGCCACCTCGACCAACCCGCTGGTCCGCTTCGCGCGTACCCGGCTGGCCCCCGCCCTGCTGCCGGCGGTCCTCGCGCCCCGGTTCGTGCGAGCCGCGGCCTTCCGCACGGTCGCGCAGCTCGCGATTCGCTACCCGCGCAGCCCGTTGTCCACCGACGGGCCCCAGACGCCGCGCGGCGGTCCGCGAGCCGGCGACCGGCTGCCCGACGCCCAATTGGCCGACGGCGACACGCTGCACCGGCTCACCGCCGCGCCCGGCTGGCACCTGCTGCTCTGCGGGCCACCCGAAGGCTGGCCCGCGCACGAGGTCGACGACCTGACCCGGCGCCACCGTGGCCACCTCACCGCACATCGCCTGGTCGGCACAAGCGGGTCGGGCCCGGAGGCCGGTGCCCAGGTGCTGCGCCGGCTCGGCGTCACTCCCGGCACGCACGCCGTCTATCTGGTACGGCCGGACGGGCACGTCGGTTACCGCGCGGGCGGCACCGACCTGACCGGCCTGCGTGCCTACCTGCACCGCTGGCTTGGACCGTAGCTGTCCCGCGACGGGCCACCGCCACGCGATGACGGGTGGCGACCGTCGAGGCTCGTCGGGCGCGGTGCCTTCGCAGGCGGGCAGCGGTCGGCCTTCACCAGGTGCCCGTACGCATCCTTGGCGATCGCGACTCGCATACTGGCCAGATGTCACAGCTCCAGCCGCCGACAGCTTCGCCGCCGTCGGGATCAGCCTTCCGTGAACAAGCCGTGGCCCGCCTTCAAGCCGGTGACTGGCGTGGCGCCCACAGTTGGGCGAAAGGCTGGATCGGCTCCGGCGGCGGCCCTCACATCGATCCCTGGCTCGTCTACGTGGCCTCCGCCCTCATCAGCGGCAAGGCGAGGGACGCGGTCCACTCCATCGACCTGGCCATCGGCCTCTGGCTTCCCGGCCAACAGGACCGCGCGGCATTGCTCTGGCTTCGCGGCTGCATCGTCCATCGACAACTGAACGACCCACGGACCGCTCTGCGTGACCTCCTGGAAGCGGGACTGGCGCTGCCTGCTTGGCTGACGAACCAGCGAGGCGTCGAGATCGCCGCATGCGAAGAAGCCGCACGCCACAGCCGTAAGCGGGTCCCCTCCGTGAAGCCGGCGTGGAGCTACTCGGGTCAACCCGAGACGCGTCGCCTCCCGGACCACGCCTACGAGCAGCGATCCGACGGCGCGGCACCCGACGGCCGACTCATCAACATCCTGGCCGACCTCGGGCTACCCGTCGCATAGTGCTCAGTCACCACGCGACGCGCCGCATGGCAGGTCGACCTGGGCCTGCCGTGGTGCGCCGGGCGATGCGGGTGCCGTCGTCAAGGCGAGGCGAATCTCGTCGAAAAAAATCTGGGCGTGCTGTCGAATGGGGCTGGTCCTCTTCGTCGTCCTGGTGAGAGCCCGGCACCGAGCCGGCCCATACACCCACTGGAGGGCACGATGACCACCACTGTGAACACGACCCACGCCACCGCTTCGACCTTCGGTGCGCTGATCCGGACCGGTGTCGTCGCCGCGGTTGCCGCCAGCGCCGCCACCATGGTCGTCGCCGCCGCCGGCCACGCGGCAGGGGTCAGCCTCGACATGGCCGGCGCCCCGATTCCGGTGGCGGGGTTCGGCGTGCTGACCGCGGCGTTTTCGCTGATCGGCGTGGTCATCGCCGCGCTGCTGTCCCGTTTCGCCCGGCGTCCGCGGCGGACGTTCGTCCGCACGACGGTGGTGCTGACGGTCATGTCGCTGGTGCCGGACGTGATCGCCGACGCCGGGGTGGCCACCAAGGTGCTGCTGATGCTCACCCACCTGGTCGCGGCCGCGATCGTGATTCCCGCCGTCGCGCGCCGGCTGACCGCCTGAACTGTCACCATCCCACCGTCGAGACCGAGCGTTCCTACCTGCGAAAGCGCCGTACGGAAGTCACCCGGGCAAGGGGAACATCATGACCGTCACCTACACCTTCGACGTCTTTTCCAGCCTCGACGGCTTCGGCACGAACAGCGGCAGCTGGGGCGGCTACTGGGGTAAGCAGGGCCCCGAGCTGCTCGAACACCGCCTCGCCGCGTACAGCGAGGAGCAGCGCATGGTCTTCGGAGCCCGCACGTACCGGGCGTTCGCGCGGATGCTGGCCGCGAGCACCGAGGAGTCCGAGGTCCGTGACGCCTGGGTCACCCGGATGAGGAGCCTCCCGGCGACGGTGGTGTCGAGCACGCTGCGAGGACCCCTCGACTGGCCGGACGCGACCGTCGTGGGCGGTGACGCCGTCGACGTCGTCGCGCGGCTCAAGGAGAAGTCCGAGGTGCCCTTGCGTTCGCACGGCAGCCTGTCGTTGAACCGGGCGCTGATGGCCGCCGGTCTGGTCGACCGCGTCCAGGTGACGGTCTTCCCGGTGATCAGCGGTCAGACCGGGACGGAGCCCGTTTTCCAGGGAGCGGCCGACTTCGACCTGGAGCTGATTGCGAGCCGGACACTCGACGGTCGCACCCAGGAACTCATCTACCGGCCCGCCCTGCACGCGTAGATTTCGCCGGTCGCCGGGTGGACCCGACCCGGCGGGCTCGGGCCGGAACATCGGCCATGTTCCGGGTCGGGCTTCTGCGTCCGCCGCACCGGCCGCGGCCCGGATTGTGCGGCAACGCCCCACCTGCCGCTCCGGACGTGGTACGAATTTGGGCAGGATTGTCCGGAGAAGCGGGGGCGGTGGCGCGGGCGCGGTCGGGGTGGATCCTGCGCGATCAGGAGAATCCCCGCCGGATCTCCTACCTGGAGCTCCTCTTCGACCTGGGCCTCATCGTCGCGCTCCTGCGGCTGACCGACCGGCTGACCGGCAGCCTCGGCTGGAATCACGCGCTGGAAACGGTGGTCCTGCTCGCCGCGATCTGGTGGGTCTGGACGGTGACGGCGTACACCACCGACTGGTACGACCCCAAGCTGCCGATAGTCCAGTTGATCGTCCTCGGCGTGCTGCTCGGCGGGCTGCTCATGTCACTCGCCATCAGCAGCGCGTTCGAGGGGGCCAACGGGATCGCCTTCGCCGGGGCGTACGTGGGCCTGCACCTCTGGCGCGGGCTCATTCTCATCACCGCCCTGCGCGGTCACGCCCTGCAGAGGCGGCCGATGCGGGTGTTGATCTGGTTCTCCCTGACCGGCGTGCTCTGGCTGGTCGGTGCGTTCCTGCCGAGTCCGCTCCGGCTGGTGTTCTGGGCGGTGGCGATCACGGCGGACTTCGCGGTCGGCCTCTTCGGTTATCCGCTGCCCCGGCTCGGCCGTTCGAACGCCGAGGAACTCCGGGTGGGCGGCGAGCATCTCGCGGAACGCTACCGGCAGATGTTCATCGTGACCCTGGGCGAGATCATCCTGGTCGGGGTGAGGCAGTACGGCGACCCCCCGTTCATGTCCCTGCGGACGGCCGGGGTGATCCTGCTCTTCGTCCTGACCGTGACGATGTGGAAGATCTACATCGTCTACGTCGCCGACTACCTCGCCACCGGGATCGACAAGGCCAGCAATCCCGGCCGGATCGCGCTGGTCGCGGCGTACGCGCATCTGGTCATGGTGGCCGGTGTGGTGCTGGTCGCCGCCGGTGGTGACCTGGTCGCCAGGGACCCCGTCGGCGAGATCGAACCCACCGAGCTGGCCATCGTGACCGCCGGTCCGGTGGTGTTCCTCGCCGGCCGCAGCGTGTACGCGCTGGTGGTGTTCCGGGCGATGCTGTGGCGGCTGCCCATCGGCGTGGCCGTCCTGTCGCTGGCGGCGCCGTTGATGCGGGGGCTGCCACCGCTCGCGGTCGCCGCCGTCATGACGGTGGGGATGATGGCGATCGCCTTCATCCCACACCGGGGGCGACCGGTGTACCGCACCCGCTGGCACATCCGTACCCGCTGGTGATGATCCCTATTGCGCGGCGCGCCGGTTCGCGGCGCGTTCGTGCAGGAGCCGCATCTCCTCGTCGAGCGGAGCGACCGGGCCGACAACCGTGAGAGCCGGCGCGACGGCGGTGACGGGAAGCACGGCCACCGGCCCGGCCGGCAGACCCCACTCCGCTCGCCAGGTGGCGAGCTGCGAGCTCGATGCGGCGTAGACGATGCGGCCGAGTCCCACCCACGCATGCGCGGCCGCGCACATCGGGCAGTGTTCCCCGGAGGTGTAGACGGTCGCGGCGGCCCGCGCCTCCGGCGGCAGGTGTCCGGCCGCCCACTGCGCCAGGGCGAGTTCGGGATGCGCCGTCGGGTCCGCCGAGGACGCCTCCCGGTTCCGGGCCTCCGCCAGCACGACTCCGCTCGCGCCGACCAGGACCGACCCGAACGGGTCGTCGCCCTCCGCCAAGGCTTCGGCGGCCAGCGCCACGCAACGCCGCAGATGAGTGATGTCCTGTCGGTCGGTCGTCATGGCCGGCTCTCCTCCCGAGTGTGCGATCATCGCCAGCTTCGCAGACGCGGCGAGCGCGAGATGGGCGGGCGCCCCGGCCCGACCGCTCGCCGCAGGTCAGGCACCGCTCGCCGCAGTGGATCGACCGTTCCCGGCGACTGTGCCGTCGCTCAGCTCGCGGCCATGACCAGCGAGAACTACAGTCGGCTGGAGCACCACCGGATAGATCGCGACACATATCACGGTGAGGAGCGAGTCGATGGCCAACCCTGCCGGCATCGAGGTCACCGGGCCGATGCACCCCCGGTACGACGAGATTCTCACCCCCGAGGCGTTGAGCTTCCTCGCCGACCTGCACCGCGCCTTCGACGGCCGCCGCCGCGAACTGCTCGACCGGCGCAAGCGGCGCGAGGCCGAGCTCGCCGGCGGCGCGCTGTTCGACTTCCTCCCCGAGACCCGGGAGATCCGCGAGTCCGACTGGCGGGTCGCCGACCCCGCGCCGGGCCTGGTCGACCGCCGGGTGGAGATCACCGGCCCGACGGACGCCAAGATGACCATCAACGCGCTCAACTCCGGGGCGAAGGTGTGGCTGGCCGACCACGAGGACGCCAACACCCCGCTCTGGGAGAACGTCATCGCAGGCCAGCTCAACCTGCGCGACGCGATCGACCGCAAGCTCGACTTCACCTCGCCGGACGGCAAGCAGTACGCCCTGCGCGACGGTGAGCTGGCCACCATCGTGGTCCGGCCGCGCGGCTGGCACCTCACCGAGAAGCACATCCTGGTCGACGGCGAGCGCACCTCCGGCAGCCTGGTCGACTTCGGCCTCTACTTCTTCCACTGCGCCCGCCGGCAGCTCGACCGCGGCGCCGGGCCCTACTACTACCTGCCCAAGATGGAGAGCCACCTCGAGGCGCGACTGTGGAACGACGTCTTCCTGCTCGCCCAGGAGCGCCTCGGCATCCCGCGCGGCACCATCCGGGCCACCGTGCTGATCGAGACGTTCCCGGCCGCGTTCGAGATGGACGAGATCCTCTACGAGCTGCGCGAGCACTCCGCCGGGCTGAACGCCGGCCGGTGGGACTACATGTTCAGCGTGATCAAGAAGTTCCGCACCCGGGGCGCCGACTTCCTGCTGCCCGACCGGAACTCGGTGACCATGACGGTGCCGTTCATGCGCGCGTACACCGAACTGCTGGTGCGGACCTGCCACCGGCGGGGGGCGCACGCCATCGGCGGGATGGCCGCGTTCATCCCCAGCCGCCGCGACCCGCAGGTCAACGAGACGGCGCTGGCGAAGGTCCGGGACGACAAGACGCGGGAGGCGGGCGACGGGTTCGACGGCTCCTGGGTCGCCCACCCCGACCTGGTGCCGATCTGCCGGGAGGTCTTCGACCAGGTCCTCGGTGACCGGCCGAACCAGCTCGACCGCACCCGCGACGAGGTCCGGGTGACCGCCGCCGAGCTGCTCGACGTCCGGTCCACCCCGGGGCAGCACACCGAGGGCGGGCTGCGCAACGCGGTCAGCGTCGGCGTGCAGTACCTGGCCAGCTGGCTGCGGGGCTCCGGCGCGGTCGCCATCTACAACCTCATGGAGGACGCGGCCACCGCGGAGATCTCCCGCAGCCAGGTGTGGCAGTGGCTGCACAACGACGTCACCCTCGACGACACCGGTGAGCGGGTCGCCCGGGAACTGGTCGAACGGATCGCCGACGAGGAGATCGGGAAACTGCCCGGTGCTCCGGGTGACTACGCCGACGCCCGGGCGCTGTTCATGGAGGTCGCCGTCGTCGACGAGTTCGCCGACTTCCTGACCGTGCCCGCGTACGAACGGATGCCCTGACCGACGACCGGCGACGCGGAGGTGGCGATGAGCACGACCACGACGGACCTCGACGCTCTCGCCGCCGCCCTGCGGGCCGCCATCGGCGCCGACCGGGTGATCAGCGACCGGCAGGAGCTGCGCACCTACGAGTGCGACGGGCTGGCCCAGTACAAGGTGATCCCCGCGCTGGTGGCGCTGCCGGCGGACGCGGAGCAGTGCGCCGCCGTCGTGCGGGCCTGCGTGGCCGCGGGTACGCCGTTCGTGGCCCGCGGCTCGGGCACCGGGCTCTCCGGCGGCGCCCTGCCCCGCGCCGACGGCGTCCTCGTGGTCACCTCGCAGATGCGGGACATCCTGGAGATCGCCCCGGACGACGAGCGGGCGGTGGTGCAGCCCGGCGTGATCAACCTGGCGGTCACCCGGGCCGCCACCCCGCACGGCTACTACTACGCGCCGGACCCGTCCAGCCAGCAGATCTGCTCCATCGGCGGGAACGTGGCGGAGAACTCGGGCGGCGCCCACTGCCTGAAGTACGGCTTCACCACCAACCACGTCCTCGGCGTCGAGTTGGTCACCCCGGACGGCGACCGGGTACGCCTCGGCGGCCGCGCCCCCGACGCCCCCGGCTACGACCTGCTCGGCGCGTTCGTCGGCTCCGAGGGCACGCTCGGCATCGCCACCGAGGTGACCGTCCGGCTGACCCGGCTGCCCGAGTCGGTGCGCACCCTGCTCGCCGCGTTCGAGACGACCGACGAGGCCGGTGCGGCGACCTCGGCGATCATCGCGGCCGGGGTGGTGCCGGCGGCGGTGGAGATGATGGACGCCCTGGCCATCGAGGCGGCCGAGGCAGCGGTGCAATGTGGCTACCCGGCCGGCGCCGGGGCGGTGCTGATCGTCGAGCTGGACGGGCCGGATCCGGAGGTCGCCGCCCAGTTCGGGCAGGTGGAGAGCCTGTGCCGGGAGAACGGGGCGTTCGAGATCCGGATCGCCGCCGACGACGCCGAGCGGGCGCTGTTCTGGAAGGGGCGCAAATCCGCGTTCGCCGCCGTGGGACGGATCAGCCCGGACTACATCGTCCAGGACGGAGTGATTCCGCGGACCGCCCTGTCGGAGGTGCTGCGCCGCATCGGCGAGCTCTCCGCCGAGCGCGGCATCCGGGTGGCGAACGTCTTCCACGCCGGCGACGGCAACCTGCACCCGCTGGTCCTCTTCGACGCCGCCGTCGAGGGCGAGACGGTCCGCGCCGAGGAGGTCTCCGGCGCGATCCTCGACCTCTGCATCACCCACGGTGGCTCGATCACGGGCGAGCACGGCGTGGGCATGGACAAGGCGAAGTACATGCCCCGCATGTTCACCGACGACGACCTGGACACGATGCAGCTGCTGCGCTGCGCGTTCGACCCGGACGGGCTGGCCAACCCCGGCAAGGTCTTCCCGACGCCCCGCCTCTGCGGCGAGGTGCCCGGCCGGCGCAAGGGGGTCCACCCGGCGCAGGAGGCCGGCCTGGCGGAGGTGTTCTGATGCCCGCCGACCGGACCCTCGACCGGCTCCGCGCCGCCGCCGACGTCGTCCGCACCGCCGGCGAGCACGACACCGTCGCCGGGGTGCCGGCCCGCTACGTCGCCGCGCCCCGGGACACCGGCCAGGCGGCCGCCCTGCTGCGCGCGGCGGCCGCGCTCGACCTGGCCGTCGCGTTCCGCGGCGGCGGCACCAAGCAGGACTGGGGGAGTCCACCCCGCCGACTCGACCTGATCCTCGACACCACGGCCCTGACCGGGGTGGTCGAGCACGCCGCCGGCGACCTGATCACCGTGGTCCGGGCCGGCACCCGCCTCGACGAGCTGCCGGCCACCCTGGCCGGCGCCGGGCAGCAGCTCGCCCTCGACGCGCCGCTGCCCGGCGGCACCGTCGGCGGCGCCGTCGCCACCAACACCAGCGGCCCGCGCCGGATGCTCTACGGAACGGTCCGCGACCTGCTCATCGGGGTCACCCTGGTGCGCGCGGACGGGGTGGTGGCGCACGCCGGCGGCAAGGTGGTCAAGAACGTCGCCGGTTACGACCTGGGCAAGCTGGTCACCGGCGCGTACGGCACGCTGGGGCTGATCACCGAGTGCGCGTTCCGGCTGCACCCGCTGCCCGCCACCGTCGCCTACGTCTCCCGCGCCGTGGACGACCTGGCCGAGGCCGGCCGCCTGGCCGGCACGGTACGGGCGGCCCAGCTCGTCCCCACCGCGCTGGAGGTGGACGCCCCGGCCGGCGGGCCGGCGACGGTCACCGTGCTGCTGGAGGGCACCCCGGCCGGGGTGACCGCCCGGGCCGCCGCGGCCCGCCGGCTGCTCGGCGCCGACGCCACCGCCGCCGACCAGCCGCCCGACGGCTGGGCACGCTGTCCGTGGCGGGACGGGGACGTCGGCCTGAAACTGACCGCCGCGCTCTCCGGCGTGCCCCGGCTGCTGAGCGAGGCCCGCGCGGCGGCCGACCGGCAGAACCTGCCGCTGGCGCTGCGCGGTTCGGCCGGCGTCGGTGTCCTCTACGCCGGCCTGCCCGGCGCGTCCGACCCGGAGCGGGTCGCCGGCCTGGTGGACGCGCTGCGGGCGACGACCGCCGCCGTCGGCGGGCACACGGTGGTGCTCACCGCACCCGCGCCCGTGCGGGACCGGGTCGACCTGTGGGGACCGGTCCACGGCCTGGAGCTGATGCGCCGGGTCAAGCAGCGCTTCGATCCGGACGCCCGGCTGGCGCCCGGCCGATTCGTGGGAGGGATCTGATGAGCATCCCCCAGCAGCCCGGCCCGACCCCGGTCACCTCACCCGGCGGGAGCCAGCCGGCCAGCGGTCCCCGGGACGTGCTCGGCGCGGCCGCCCAGCCGGCCGGCGTCGGCGCCTTCGACGAACACCACCCGCCGTCCGCCGAGCTGGTCGCGGACTGCGTGCACTGCGGCTTCTGCCTGCCCACCTGCCCCACCTACGTGCTGTGGGGCGAGGAGATGGACTCGCCGCGCGGGCGGATCTACCTGATGAAGCAGGGGTTGGAGGGCGAGCCGCTCGCCGACTCCATGGTCACCCACTTCGACCGCTGCCTCGGCTGCATGTCCTGCATGACCGCCTGCCCCTCCGGCGTCCAGTACGACCGGCTCATCGAGGCCACCCGCCAGCAGGTCGAACGCCGGCACCGCCGCGGCCCCCGGGACCGGGCGCTCCGGGCGGCGATCTTCGCGCTCTTCCCGTACCGGAGGCGGCTGCGGCTGCTGCGCGGGCCACTGCGGGCGTACCAGGCCACCGGCCTGGCCCGGCTGATCCGCCGGAGCGGGCTGCTGCGCCGGCTGGCACCCACCCTGGCGGCGGTGGAGTCGCTGGCCCCCCGGCTGGGCCGGGCCGCCCGCCCGCCGGAACGGGTGGCCGCCGTCGGCACCCGGCGGGCCGTGGTCGGCATGCTCACCGGCTGCGTGCAGGGCGCCTTCTTCCCCGAGGTGAACGCCGCCACCGCCCGGGTGCTCGCCGCCGAGGGCTGCGAGGTGGTGATCCTGCCCGACCGGCAGGGCTGCTGCGGTGCGCTGAGCGTGCACAACGGACGGGAAGAGGAGGCGCGCCGCTTCGCCCGCCGGATGGTGGACACGTTCGCCGCCGCCGGCATCGACTACTTCGTGGTCAACGCGGCCGGCTGCGGCTCCACCCTCAAGGAGTACGGTGACCTGCTGCGCGACGACCCCCGGTACGCGGCGCTCGCCGCCGACTTCGCCGGCCGGGTCCGCGACCTCTCCGAGGTTCTCGTCGAGCTCGGCCAGGTCGCCACCCGGCACCCGCTACCGGTGACGGTCGCCTACCACGACGCCTGCCACCTGGCCCACGCCCAGGGGGTCCGCGCGCAGCCCCGCCGGCTGCTGCGCGACATCCCCGGGCTGGAGCTGCGGGAGATCGCCGATCCGGAGATCTGCTGCGGCTCGGCGGGCATCTGGAACATCCTCCACCCCGGGCCGGCCGCCGAGCTCGGCGACCGCAAGGCCCGCACCGTACTGGCCACCGGGGCGCGGCTGCTCGTCACCGCCAACCCCGGCTGCCTGATGCAGGTCGCCGCCTCGGTGACCCGCGCCGGCGGCGACATCGCGCTGGCACACACCGCCCAGGTCCTCGACGCCTCGATCCGCGGACGAGGCGTCGAGGAGTTGCTGCACCAGCGAACCCCGTCCTGACGGCGGGACCCACCGTCACCGCTGACCCCCGTCCCCCATAGCGTCGAGGTGACCCATGTTCGACCAGTTCAAGGTCGTCACCGACCCCGTCGGTGACTCCGTCGCGCTCTCGGCCATCTTCGCGGTCCTACCCCTGCTCACCCTCTTCGTCCTGCTCGGCGTCATGAAGGTCAAGGCCTGGTTGGCCGGCGTCATCTCCCTCGTGGTCGCCCTGATCGTGGCCGTCGCCGTCTACGCCATGCCGGTCGGGCAGGCCGTGCTCTCGGCCACCGAGGGCGCCGCCTTCGGCTTCTTCCCGATCCTCTGGATCGTCATCAACGCGATCTGGGTCTACAACCTCACCGTCGAGAGCGGGCACTTCGACGTGCTGCGCCGCTCCTTCGAACGGGTCAGCCCGGACATGCGCGTCCAGGCGATCATCATCGCGTTTTGCTTCGGTGCGCTGCTGGAGGCCCTCGCCGGCTTCGGCACGCCGGTGGCGATCACCGTGGTGATGCTGATGGCGCTCGGGTTCCGCCCGATCCACGCCGCCTCGGTGTCGCTGCTGGCCAACACCGCGCCGGTGGCCTTCGGCGCGCTCGCCACCCCGATCGTGACGCTCGCCAGCGTCAGCAGTGGCGCCAACCCCGACCCCCGGCTCACCGTCGACACCCTCGGCGCGATGGTCGGCCGGCAGACACCGATCCTCGCGGTGGTCGTACCGCTGATGCTGGTGGCCCTGGTCGACGGGCGGCGCGGCATCCGCCAGACCTGGCCGGCCGCGCTGGTCGCCGGGGTGAGCTTCGGCCTGGCGCAGTTCGTCGCGGCGAACTACATCTCGGTGCCGCTGACCGACATCGTCGCCGCGCTGGTCTCGGCCGCCGCCGTGGTGCTGTTGGTCCGCGTCTGGCGCCCGGTCACCCCCGCCGACCTCGGCCGCGAGCCGGCGGCCGCCACCGTGCCGGCCGCCCGCGGCGCGGCCGACGCGGAGGTGGCCGGCCCCGGCACGGTCCGCGCCGCCGCCGGCAGCCGCGCCGACACGACCAGCACCGCCGCCCCCGGGCTGGGCGGTTCCGGTGGGGAGACCGCGCCGGGTGATCCGCGCGTCGACGAGACCGCTTCCACCGGCCGGCACCGCGGCGACGACGACCTGGAGCCGCGGCCCACCGACCAGGTGCGCGCCGGCACGGCGGGCGGCCGGCGGGTCGCGGACACCCCGGCCGAGGTCGCCCGGGCGTACGCGCCGTACCTGATCATCATCGTGATCTTCTCCATCGCCAACCTCGGCGCCGTGAAGACGGCCCTGGCGAAGGAACCGTGGACGGTGAAGTTCCCCTGGCCGGGGCTGGACATCCTGGGCGGCGACGGCAAGCCGCTGTCCTCGATGACGTTCACCCTCAACTGGCTGCCCGCGGCGGGCACCCTGATGATCCTCGCCGGCATCCTGACCGCGCTGGTGCTGCGGGTCCCGGTGGGCCGGGCGCTGCGCGCGTACGGCCGCACCTACGTCGAGCTGCGCTACGCGATCCTCACGGTGATGGCGGTGCTCGCCCTGGCGTACGTGATGAACCAGTCCGGCCAGACCAACACCCTCGGCGCGTTCCTGGCCGCGGCCGGCGGGGCGTTCGTCTTCCTGTCGGCGATCCTCGGCTGGATCGGCGTCGCGGTGACCGGCTCGGACACCTCCGCCAACGCGCTGTTCGGCGCGTTGCAGGTGCAGACGGCGGCCCGGGCCGGGCTGGACCCGCTGCTGCTGGCCGCGGCCAACTCGTCCGGCGGGGTGCTGGGCAAGATGATCAGCCCGCAGAACCTGGCGATCGCCGCCGCCGCGGTCGGCATGGCCGGCCGCGAAGGGGAGATCTTCCGGAAGGTGTTCGGCTGGAGTCTCGTGCTGCTGCTGTTCATGTGCGTGCTGGTGGCGCTCCAGGGCTCCCCGGTCCTGAGCTGGATGGTGCCGTGATCGGGACCAGTGACCCTGGACGGACCGTCTGGGACCGCGGACCGTGGAGATGTGAGTACCGCGACCAGACCGGCCCGGCCCGACGCGACCTGCCCGATCCGGCCGGGGGAGCCCTGCACGCTCTGCCAGCTCGACGTCACCGGGCCGCAGGACTGCCCCCTCGTCTACCTGGTGATGGGGGACGACGAGCTGCGCGAGGGCGTCCACCGGACCCGGTTGGCCGTCGTCGGGTCGCAGCGGCCTCCTCGCCGGACCGGTCGGGACCACCGCACTCGGTAACATCCGGGTGCGGGCCCGGTCCGCCGGCGCCGTCGGCGGCGACCTGCCGGCACTGCGGGCCCCTCCCGCGCGAGACCCAGCACCTCGTCCGATACCCGCCCCGAGGTGACCAGTCGGCCTGGCGAGCCGCCGAGGATCGGGTGGGTGGCTGAGGATGCGGATCGCCCTGTTCGTGACCTGCCTGGCCGACACCCTCTTCCCGGAGGCGGCCAGGGCGACGGTGCGGCTGCTGGAGCGCCTGGGCCACGAGGTGGTCTTTCCTGAGGATCAGACGTGCTGCGGGCAGATGCACGTCAACACCGGCTACCCGGACGAGGCGCTGCGGCTGGTCCGCCGGCACGTGCGGGTGTTCGCCCCGTACGACGTGGTGGTGGCGCCGTCGGGCTCGTGTGTGGGGTCGGTGCGGCACCAGCACGCGATGGTGGCCCGCCGGGCCGGTGACGAGCGGCTGGCGAGCCGGGCGGAGGAGGTGGCCGCGCGGACCTATGAGCTGTCGGAACTGCTGGTCGACGTGCTCGGGGTGACCGATGTCGGGGCGTACTTCCCGCACCGGGTGACCTACCACCCGACGTGTCACTCGCTGCGGATGATCCGGGTCGGGGACCGGCCGCTGCGGCTGCTGCGCGCGGTGCGTGGTCTGGAGCTGGTGGAGCTGCCGCAGGCGGAGCAGTGTTGCGGCTTCGGCGGCACGTTCGCGGTGAAGAATGCGGACACGTCGACGGCGATGCTGGCGGACAAGATGCGCAACGTGTTGGCCACGAGGGCGGACGTGTGCACCGCCGGGGACGCGTCGTGCCTGATGCACATCGGCGGCGGGCTGTCCCGGCTGCGTGCCGGGGTGCGGACGGTGCACCTGGCGGAGATCCTGGCCAGCACCGAGGCGGATGCCCGCGGCGCGGGCCGGGACGTCGCGGGGGTGGCCCGGTGACGGCCTCGCGCGGGCCGGCCGGCGCCACCGGACGCGGGACCACGTTCCTCGGCATGCCGGCGACCGCCCCGCGCGGGGTGGGCCACCTGCGCGGCGACGAGCCGTTCCCGGCGGCGGCGCGGCGGGCGTTGGGTGACGCCCAGCTCCGCCGGAACCTGCGGCATGCCACCACGACGATCCGCGGCAAGTCGGGGGCGGTGATCGGTGAGGTGCCGGACTGGCCGCAGTTGCGCGCGGCCGGTCGGGCGATCAAGACCGACACGATGGCCCGCCTGCCGGAACTGCTGGAGCAGTTGGAAGCGGCGGTGACCGCGGCCGGCGGCACGGCGCACTGGGCGGCCGACGCCGTCGAGGCGAACCGGATCGTCACCGACCTGGTCCGGGCGGCCGGCGCGGACCGGGTCATGAAGGTCAAGTCGATGGCCACGCAGGAGATCGGCCTGAACGAGGCGCTGGAGGCGGCCGGGATCGAGCCGGTCGAGACCGACCTGGCCGAGCTCATCGTGCAGCTCGGCGACGACCGGCCGAGCCACATCCTGGTGCCGGCGATCCACCGCAACCGGGCGGAGATCCGGGAGATCTTCCTGCGGGCCATGCCCGGGGTCGACCCGGCGCTCACGGACGAGCCGGCGGCCCTGGCCGCCGCCGCGCGCCGACACCTGCGCGAGACGTTCCTCAGCACGCGGGTCGCCGTCTCCGGGGCGAACTTCGCCGTCGCCGAAACCGGCACCCTCGCGGTCGTCGAGTCCGAGGGCAACGGGCGGATGTGTCTCACCCTGCCCGACACCCTGATCACCGTGATGGGCATCGAGAAGGTCATCCCCACCTGGCGGGACCTGGAGGTGTTCCTCCAGCTGCTGCCTCGGGCGTCGACGGGGGAGCGGATGAACCCCTACACGTCGATGTGGACGGGCGTCACACCGGGCGACGGCCCGCAGGCGTTTCACCTGGTGCTGTTGGACAACGGGCGCAGCGCGGTGCTCGCCGACGAGGTGGGCCGGCAGGCGTTGCACTGCATCCGTTGCTCGGCCTGCCTGAACGTCTGCCCGGTGTACGAGCGCACGGGCGGGCACGCGTACGGGTCGGTCTATCCGGGGCCGATCGGGGCGGTGCTGTCCCCGCAGCTGACCGGGGTGGCCGACAACGCCTCGCTGCCGTACGCGTCGTCGCTCTGCGGCGCCTGCTACGACGCCTGCCCGGTGATGATCGACATCCCGTCGATCCTGGTGCACCTGCGCGCCGAGGCCCCCCACCCCCGCGCCGAGGCGGCGGCGATGGCCGCGGCCGCGTACACCATGGACCACCCGGCGCTGTACGCGGCCGCGCAGCGCGCCGCGAAGCTGAGCCGGCTCGCCGGCCCGCGCGGGCGCGGCCTGCCGCCGCCGCTGTCCGGCTGGACGGCCAGCCGCGACCTGCCCGAGCCGCCTCCGCAGACCTTCCGCCAGTGGTGGGCGCAGCGGTGACCGCCCGGGACGTCGTTCTCAGCCGGATCCGTGCCGCCCTCGGCGAGCCCCGGCCGGGGCCGGCGCCGGTGCCCCGGGAGTACCGGCCCGCCGGTGCCGTCGCCACCGACCTCGACCTGTTCGTGGACCGGCTCACCGACTACCGGGCCACCGTGCACCGGTGCGCCGACACCGACGTGGCCCGGATCGTCGACGAGGTCCTCGGCGACCGGCAGATCGTGGTGCCACCCGGACTGCCAAGGCACTGGCTGCCCGCCAGCGTCCGCGCGGTGCCGGACGACAACCTCACCGCGGCGCGGATCGCGGCCCTGGACGGCGTCGTCACCGCGGCGGCCGTGGCCGTGGCCGAGACCGGCACCATCGTGCTCGACGGCGCCCCGGACCAGGGCCGCCGGATCATCACGCTGCTCCCGGACGTGCACGTGTGCGTGGTGCGCAGCGACCAGGTCGTCGCCACCGTGCCCGACGCCCTCACCCGCATCACTCCACACCGGCCCCTGACCTGGATCAGCGGGCCGTCGGCCACCAGCGACATCGAACTCAACCGCGTCGAGGGCGTCCACGGACCCCGCAACCTGCACGTGATCATCACGGCCTGAACCCGGCCGGCGTTCGCGACGATCGGGCCGGCCTCGCCGAGCGGCGCATCGTGGACCAGCGCCTGCTTCAGGCGAGGTCGGGGACGTAGGCGACGGCCACGAAGCGCACCGCGCGGCCGGCCAGGCAGCGTGCGGTGAAGACCACTGCGCGCATTCTCGTCATTCCGAAGTGGATGTGGTGGCCAGCAGCGCCGGCATCGCCTTGTCACGTGGCTGGCCGCGGCGCCTCCGTGATGATGGTGTTCCTGTTCGGTCCGGCAGGGGCCGGGCGCGGGGTTGACCCTCTCCCAGAGAGAGGGCTGAGGCTGTGGGAGGCGTCGGTGACGGGGTTGATGCCGATCGGGGTGTTCGCGCGGGCGACCCGGTTGTCCGTTCGGGTGCTGCGGAACTACGACCGGCTGGGCCTGCTCGTCCCGGCGTGGGTCGATCCGGATACCGGCTACCGCCGGTACAGCGTCGACCAGTTCGTCCGCGCGGGGCAGATCCGGCGGCTGCGAGAGTTGGAGGTGCCGTTGCCCGAGATCGCCGAGATCCTGTCGGCCGCTACCCCGGAACAGGCACGCGACGTCATCGAGCGGCACCGGGAACGCGTGGCCGCGCGGGCCGCGCGCCTCGACGAGATCGCCGGGCGGTTGGGGGCCGTGCTGGCCGAGCCGGGGCGCGTGCCGGGCTGGCTGCACGTGTACGAACGGTGGCGCGACGCCCAGCCCACGGCCCGCACGCTGGTGCGTGCCCCGCTGAGCGGGCTGGCCGAGGCGCTGGCGCCCGGGTTCGCGCGGCTGTTCGCCGGTCTCGCCGAGCAGGGGATCGCCCCCACGGGACCCACCGGCACCCGCTACCTCGGCGACGACCTCGACGCGGCGGAGCTGGAGGTGGAGGTGTTCGCGCCGGTGGCGCGTCAGCCCCGGCCGACCGCGGCGATCGCACCGGGGGAGCTGCCGGGCTGTCTGCTCGCCGCGACCGTCCACGAGGGCGGTTACGACGACATCGAGGCCGCCTACCGGTCGCTGGGGCGGTGGATCGCCGAGCAGGACCGGGTGCTGGCGGGCCCGGCCGAGGAGCGCTACCTCGTCCCGCCCACGCCCGGCGTACCCACGACCGCGCTCCGCACGGAGATCGCCTGGCCGGTCCGACCCCCGGCGGGCCCGTCCCGGCCAACAGACGAGGAGACCGAATGATCATCGAGAACGTCGCGTTCCCCGGCGGTCGCCACTGCGAGACCACCGCGCTCGGGGCCCTGCTGCGCCACGAGGGCGTCGACCTGTCCGAGCCCATGCTGTTCGGCCTCGGCGAAGGTCTCGGCTTCGTCTACTGGGACGCCAGGAGCATGGACTTTCCGTTCCTCGGGGGCCGTACCAAGCCGGGCGTGATCACCCGGACCGTGGCCGACCGGCTGGGCCTGACGCTGCACATCCAGGAGACCGCCTCGCCCCGCCGGGCCTGGCAGAACGTCGCCGCCGCCCTCGACGCCGGACGCCCGGTGGGCCTGCAGCTGGACTCCTACCACCTGGACTACTTCACCACGAGGGTCCGCTTCGGGGCCCACTTCGTCGCGATGTACGGCTACGACGACAGCCAGGCCTACCTGATCGACACCGCCCAGCAGGGCGGGGCCGTGACCACCCCGCTGACGAGCCTGGAGAAGGCCCGCAACGAACGCGGACCGATGACCGCCCGCAACCTGTCCTACACCATCGCCGGCCCGACCGGCCGGACCGACCTGGGCGACGCCGTCCGGACGGCCATCCGCAGCAACGCACACACCTTCCTCACGCCACCCATCGCCAACCTCGGCCACCGCGGCATCGCCAAGGCGGCCGGACAGGTGGCGCGGTGGCTCGACCGCTCCAGCGACCCGTCGCGCGACCTCCCGCGGGTCGCGGCGCTGATGGAACGCGGCGGGACCGGCGGCGCCCTGTTCCGCACCATGTACCGCGACTTCCTCGCCGAATGCGCCACGATCGTCGACGACGACGACCTCCGCCTCGGTCACCAGCTGTACGCCGAGATCGCCCCCCTGTGGACCGACGTCTCGGACCACATCAGGGCCGCCGGAGAAACCAGCGACCCGGACCAGCTGGCCCGTGCCTCGCCGATCCTCGCCGACCTCGCGGACCGGGAACGCCACGCCATGCGGGTCCTGTCCGGCATCCGCACCGGGTAGCCGACGCCGCCGCCATGGCGATGCACTCGACGGGGTCCAACGGTTGAAGGGCGTTCCTGCCCGGTGCCCGGATCCGCTGCGGCCGTCGGTCAGTCGCCGGAGTATCCAGAGAAATGGATGTGGTCGGGCCGGCCGTCGCGGTAGCTGATCACATACGTGCCGGACCAACGTTCCCGCAGGCCTCCACCGGCCTTCATCCACTGCTGGACCTGATCTGACGGGGGCGTCGTGCTGCCGAAGGCCCTGATCAGCTCTTCGCTGGTCAGCGGGGACACCGTGGCGAAGCCGGGGCGGTCGGCCACGCCGTTGACCATGTCGATGATCGAGTGTGTGCCGGAGTGCGGCTGCGCGGCAAGCAGCGTGTCCGGGTCGACGGGCACCGGGCGGCGTCTGCGTTCCCGCCAGTCGTCAACGATCGCGTCGTTGAAGCCGTCGCCGTCGTTGCGGGGATCCAACCGGGCCCGGAACTCCTCCTCCGTCAGGTCCAGGTCGGGGTCGCGCTCGGAGGACTCCCGATAGTATTCGCCGCGGTCGTACACCTCCTGGCGCAGTTGTTGGAGGGCGGCGCCCACGTCGGCCTGGTAGGCCACCAGGTAACGCCACTCCGAAGCACCCATTGCCGTTTCCTCCCTCGGTCGAGCCGCAGGACGGCAGCGTGGCACGGGCGTACGACGCTTCCCGGGAGTGCCGGCGCCTTGACGGCGGATGGCCGGGTGACATGTCGGCCGACGGGCTGGCGTCGAGGCACGGCTGGTCATCAACCCGGGAACTCGGCCGGCGCGGCTCGTCGACCGGCGTGGCAGGATGCCGGCGTGACTGTTCCGATCGCGCCCTGGGGTCGTCCTGCGTTTCGTCCGACCGGTAGCCGCGCCGCCGTGACGCTGATCGCCTTCGCCGACGAGGACGTGCGGCAATCCGGGCCGGACCTCGGGCTTCACGTCGCCGCTCCGAACACCGCCCCCACGGCCGCCCTCGACGTGCGCGTCCACCGGTACGCGGACAGCCCCGACTGGATCGACGGCTGGCGCACCGGTCCTCTGCGCAACATCGCCGCCGGACAACTGGGCGACCTTGATCGCCTCGACGCGGCATCCTGCTGCTACTCGATCACCGTCGAGGTCGACGATCCGAGGGACCTCACGCACCTGCAACTGGCCTGGGCGGTGGCCGCCATGCTGGCCGATGCCGGCAGTTGCGCGACGTTGGATGCCTACGCGTGCAACTGGCTTCCCGGGTCGGCTCTGGTGTCACTGTCACCTCACCGGCCGTTCACCATCCAGCAGGAGGTGAGCCTCATCGCGGAAACCGAACCCCAACCCGGGTTCGGGCACCCGGTACACACGCGCGGCATGGTGAAGTTCGGCCGGCCGGATCTGATCGCCGGTGTTCCCGCCGACCGGATCGAGGACACCGCTGGGATCCTCAACCACCTCGCCCGAATGCTCGCCGAAGGCCACGTCCTCGTGCCCGGCCAGCAGCTTCGGTTCGACGGCCGGAGGACCCTGGCGGTGACGACGTACGCTCCGGACGCCACCACGCCCGACGTGAACCTCAACAACGACGGCCTTCTGCTCGTCGATGTCTGAGCAACCTGTTCGACGCGGCGGCGGATGACCGTACGTGCACGACCAGAGGAGATTCGCTGTGCCGCTCGGCAGACTCCATCACCTGATCGTCGACTGCCCGGATCCGATGACCGAGGCGCGGTTCTGGAGCGCGGTCCTCGGCGACCCGATCACCTACGCGGACGACGGCTTCGTCGTCGTGTCGACCGGCACGGCGGCGTCCGGGCTGGCGTTTCAGCGCGCCACCGACCTGACGCCGCCGACGTGGCCCGAGCCGGCGGTACCGCAGCAGATGCACCTCGACGTGATGGTCGACGATCAGGACGCGGCGGGCGAGGCGGTGCTCGCGCTGGGCGCGCGGCGGTTGCCCGGTGACCATGTGTACGCCGATCCCGCCGGTCACCCGTTCTGCCTGATCAGACGCCCTACCTGGGCGCCGCCGGTGAACTGAGTTCCGCCCGGCTCGTACTCCGGACCGGTAGGTCCACGGCCGAGCGGAGCCGGTGGCGTAGCTCCGCACCCCAGGTCGACAGCGAGCACGTCTCCGCGGCGACCAGCAGGGGCCTCAGCTGATGTTGAGGCTCGCGATCAGGCCGTCGCGGAGGTGGAAGGTCATCGGGCCGGTGCCGTTGAAGCCGTTACCCGAGACGGTGAGGGTGACGACGTAGCTGTCGGGGTCGGTGCCGGGCTCGATCCCGACGAGCGCGAAGTGCGACTGCACCCCGATGTTGTCGGTGCGGTCCCAGGAGCGCACGCCGTCGCGGCCGTGGAACTCACGGCCCCAGTCGTTGAGGTACGCGTCGTCGGTGAACGCCGCGACGAAGGCGTCCGAGTCGGCGCGGTTGGTCGCGTCGATGAACGTCTGGATCGGGGCGGGGACGGCGGTGCTGGTCATGAGCGGATCTTTCGACGGTCGTGCGGCGCGGACGGGCGCACCACAGGTGGGATGACGGGCCGCCGCGAGGCGGCCCGCGGCCGTGGCAACTGTTGCCGAGCGTATGTCATCCATCCCTGCGCAACAGGCGGAACCCGCCCCGACGTGGTGCCCTGGCGCCGGCCGTCCGCGGACGCGACGGGTCAGCCCCGCTGCTGGCACGGCACGCAGTAGCGGGCCGAGGGCAGGATCTCCAGCCGGGCCGTCGGGATGTCCTGGCCACAGCGCTCGCAGACGCCGTAGTCGCCTTCGGACATCCGCTTCAGCGCGCGGGCGGTGTCGGCGATGCCCTGCTGGGCCACCTCGATCAGCCGGCGCAGGGTGTCCGGGTCGTGTCCGCCGTGGTCACGCTGCCGGGACTGCAGCGTGAGTTCGGTGAGCTGGTCGGTGTGCTCGCCGAACTGCCGTTCCAGCAGCTCGCGCAGCATCTCGGTGCGGTCGTCGAGGGTATGCGTCATGGTGGTCCTTTCCGGAAGCAGGTCGGGTTCAGTCGCTCGCGGGGTGCCGGGTTGCCGCGACGGCGGCCATCCCGGCGCCGGTCAGCGCGGCGGTGCGGGGTGAGGCGGCGCGGTGCACGGTCGCGCCCAGCGTGGCGACCAGCCGGGCGGTCAGGTCGGGTCGGGTCGCTCCGTCGCCGACCACGACCACGCCTCGGGCCAGGGAGGCGCGGACCAGCGGTCGCACCGCCGGCTCCTGTCGCAGCTCGCGGATCAGCCTGGTCGTGGTGTCAGCGAGCATGGCGGCGGTGATCGCGTGGTTCAGGTCGCGGGTGCCGACCTCGGCGCGCCGGGCGGCGACCACCCGACCGTGCTCCAGCACGGCCACCTCGGTGAGCTGGGCGCCGATGTCGGCGAGCAGCAGGGTGCCGGCAGCGGCGCCGGCGCCGATGGCGCCCGCGCGCACGCTGTCGACGAAGAGCAGCCGGGACGGCGCGAGTACCGCGTTGAGCACGCGGCGCGTGGCTTCCTCATCGGCCGGAGTGGCGAGCACCGGACGGCAGGCCACGACGAGCGCCCCCACCGGCACCGCAGTGCGGTGGTCGCGCAGTAGCCGCCGTAGTTCGGTGGCGCAGGCCGGGCCGTCGACGACCCGCCCGCGCCGCACGACCGGTGCCCGCAGGACCTGGCCGACCGGTGTGCGCAACACCCCGCCGGATCCCAGCCAGATCCGCAGCTGGGCGCTGCCGAGGTCCACGGCAACCGGCTCGGGGCGGACGGGGACCGCCGGGCGGGTGTGGGAGCGCCCGACCAGCAGCCCGGTGTGCGTCGAAAGGGGAAGGGAGGTGACGTTGCCGGACATGACCGACCTCTTCTACGTGGAGATGCGCTGCCGTCCGATGGACGGGGCGATGGGTGGATGGCGGGCCGCCGGCCGTAAGGCCGGTGCGCTCGACGGCGTCGGTCGGCGGGGTCTACGGGCGGCGTCGGCGGTGCGCCGGCGGCGGCGGGACGTGACCGGTCCCGGAGGCGGAGCCGCCGCCGGCCGAACCGGGAACCCGAGCCGGTCCAAGCCGGGCCGGCGGCGGACAACCGGCGATCGCGGGCGGGGTAGCCACCTGCGTGCGCGTCATCGTCATCACCGCCTCCTCGCTCTCGGGTACCGCGTCGGACCTCCAGCGTCGCCCGAAAGCGAAGGGTTGGCATTGCGCGTGACCGGCCAATAAAAGCTCGCTTGATTGCCGGCCGCCGGAGAACACCATCGCTCGGTGTCCACCTGCTGTCACCGTCCGTGACGGGCCGCGGTTCCGGAGGGATCTCCCCGATCAGCCCCCGGAGCGCGGGTGGGCGAAGGCTATGGTTGGCCCCATGCGTGCCCACCAGCACCCCGTCGGCGTCGGGCGGCCCCTCGCGCTGTCGATGCTGGCCGTGCTGGCGGTTGTCGTCGCGGCGGTTCGCGCCGGCTGCGCGCTCGGGATGTGCATCGTGGTCCGGCTGAGCCGGGCCGTCGCGGGCTGCGTTCCGGCCTGGTCGGCCGATCGGGCGCCGCCGGCCGTCGGGAGAGCCGCTCGACCGTCCACCGCGTTGCCGTAGCGCCGGCCCGCTCCCGGCCGGCCCTGGCAGCCGTCCCGCAAGGAGCATTCCTCGTGAACATCGAACGCACGACGCTGCCCGGCATCGGAGTACGACACACCTTCAGGACCAGAGAAGGCCGCCGGATCGGCATCGTGGAGTACCAGGTGGGCGACCGCCGGGACGTTGTCCACGACGACCCCGACGACCCCGACGGCATGGTCAGCCTCGCCCTGACCCGCACCGAGGCCGCCGCGCTGGCCGCCCTGCTCGGCTTCCCAGAACTGGTCGCCGCCCCGGCCTGAATCGCTACGCCGGCAGCGGCCGACGCGGCCAGTCCAGCGCCCGCGCGCCGAGCACGGCGGCGTGCAGGGTGAACCGGTCCCGGGGGTCGGCGGGGTCGTAGCCGCTCAGCGCCCGGACCCGGTCCAGCCGATAGGTGACGGTGCGCACGGACACGTGCAGGCGGCGGGCCGCCTCCGTGGCGACCTCGCGGCACGCGAAGTACTCGTTCAGGGTGTCCAGCAGCGGCTCGGCGCCGCCCCGGGCCTGGCTCAGCGGTGTCAGCACCGCCCGCACGAGATCCACCATCGCGGCCTGGTCCCGCAGCAGGACGCGGTAGATGAGCAGGTCGTGGGCGTCGATCACCGAGGTGTCGGCGTGCAGTCGCCGGGCCGTGGTCAGCGCCTCGCGGGCCTCCTCATAGGAGCGGGCGATGCCGTACAGGCCCGGGTGCGGGCGGCCCACCGCCACCTGCCACGGCCGGCCCCGCACCAGACGGTCCAACTCGCCGTGCATCAGCCGCCCCAGACCCGCCACCGACCCGCCGTCGCCCCCACCCCGGTCGGGCGTCACCGTGTCCGCCGGTGCGATCACGACGAGCAGTCCCTCCTTCGTGGCCACCAGCACGTCCCGGTCACCCAACCGGTCGAAGATGACCCGCTCCAGCGCGCTGATCGCCGCCTCGGTGTCCGGCAGCCGATGACCCGGCGCGGCGAGCGCAACCTGGTGCACCCGGGCCAGGTCCAGCCCGAACGGCTCGGCCCGCTCCACCAACCCGCCGAGGTCGGAGTCGCCGCGCAGCAGGTCGTCGACGAGTTCCCGGCGCAGCGTCTCCTCCCGGCGGACCAGGTCCCGGCGGGCCGCCGCGTAGCCCTCGGCCAGCGTGGCCACGGCGGTGTCGACCACGTGGAACACGGCGTCCGCCGCCGCGCGCACCGTCTCGCTGTCGGTGGCACCGGCCAGGTGCGGCAGCCGCCGCCAGAGCCGCCGCGCCGCGGACAGGTAGAGGCGGACCGCCCGGCCCGCTGACACACCCTGCTCGGCGGCGCGTCGGCCGAGCGCCTCCACCGCGTCGAGTTCGCCGCGGCGCGGCCGGCGGCCGGTCACCGCCGCGTCCGTCAACAGCCGCAGATAGTCGCCGAGCAACTCCACCGGTACGCCGCCGGCGTCGGCGCTGGCCGCGCGGGCCACGTCGGTCAGCCACGCGTCATCGCCGCGGGCCCCGGCCGGAGCCGGTCGGCGGACGCTCTCGGTCATCGTGGTCTCCCAGGCGGGGTCGGCATCGCGCACACCGACCCGGTTCATTCAGCCCATGGTCGCAGGCAGGGCGCCGACGGGCGCGGAAGTCGGCGAGCCCGCCAGCCTGACCGGCGGAAGCGCCGGTCCGGGCTTCCGCTTCAGCGGCTTCCGGTCCGTTGCCAGCGGATCTCGCCGCCCACGACGGTCGTCATGACCCTGGTACGCAGCACCGCGGCCGGCGAGTCCCGGTAGGGGTCGGTGTCGACAGCGATGAAGTCGGCGAGCCGGCCCGGCGCGAGGACACCCTTGCGGTCGTCCTCCCCGGCGGCGCGGGCAGCGCCCAGGGTGTGCGCGCGGACCGCCTCGGACATGCTCAGCCGCTGCTCGGGCTGCCAGCCGCCCACGGGGGTGCCGTCGGGACGGGCCCGGGTGATGGCGGCGTACAGGGCGGCGAAGGGATCGGGACTCTCGACGGGGGCGTCGGAGCCGAACGCCAGCACGACGCCGGCGTCGAGCATCCCGCGCCAGGCGTAGGAGGCCAGATCGTGGCCGGCCAGCAGGGAGTCGACCAGGTCGATGTCGCTGGTGCAGTGCACCGGCTGCATCGAGGCGACGATGCCCAGGGCGGCCATCCTGGCCAGGTCGGCGGGTCGGAGGTGCTGCGCGTGCTCGATGCGGTGCCGCAGCCCCGGTGTGCGGCCGATCGCCTCGTAGGCGTCGATGACCAGGTGGTTGGCACGGTCGCCGATGGCGTGCGTGGCCACCGCGATGCCGGCGCCCGCGGCCCTGCCGAACAGCTCGACCAGGTCCTCGTACGGGGTGACCGCGATGCCCACGTTGCCCTGCTCGCCCGCGAAGGGCCTGCTCATGTGGGAGGTGTGCGACCCGAGAGCCCCGTCGCTGAAGATCTTCACGGGCCCGGTACGGATCCAGTCGTCGCCCTGCCCGGTCCGGCGGCCCTCGGCGATGGCCGCCTCCAGGTGCGTCATCGGGATCGCCTTGTGCACGCGCAGCTTCAGCTCGCCGGCGTCGCGCAGCGCGAGATAGGCGGCCCGGCAGTCCTCGCCGTCGATGTCGTGCACGCTGGTCAGGCCGACCGCGAGCAACTCCTCCTGCCCGGCCCTCAGCAGGTCGCGCAGGTCGGGGGAGACCATGAGGTCCCGCAGCGGGTGGGAGGCCGTCTCGCGGAGGATGCCGGTCGGCTCCCCGCGTGCGTCCCGGACGATCTCGCCGCCCACCGGGTCGGGAGTGTTCGCGTCGATACCGGCCAGCCGCAGGGCTGCCGAGTTGGCCCACACGGTGTGCCCGTCCACGCTGGGCAACGCGACCGGCAGCTCGGGGCAGACCGAGTCCAGCGCGTACCGGTCCGGCTGCGCCGGCGGATCCCAGGCGTTGCTGTTCCACCGGCCGCCGAACAGCCAGGCACCCGGTTGCAGCCGCGCGGCGTGCGCGGCCACCGCCGTGAGAGCCTCGTCCAGGCCACGCACCTCACGCAGGTCCACGGCGCCCAGGCTTTGCGCGTACTGGGCGGTGTGGATGTGGGCGTCGTAGAGCCCCGGGAGCACCGCGGCGCCGTCCAGGTCGATCAGCTCCGCGCCGTGGCCCGCCGCCTCGCGTACCTGAGCCTCCCGGCCGACGGCCAGCAGGCGGTCGCCGTCCACGGCCATGGCCTCGGCCAGCGGGTTGCCGCCGTCGCCGGTGTGGATGGCGGCGTTGCGGTACACGCGGATGCTCATGGGACTCCCACGATCTTCGAGGGGCAATGGACCATCACAGTAGGAAGGGAGGACAGAAGAGGAAAGAGCTGCGGGCCGGAAATAGATCGCCGGCCAGCTGTGGGCGGGGGACGGGCGGCGCCGGCGCAGGGGCGAGTCAGCCGGGTCCGGAGCCGAGCCGGATCGTCTGCTCGCGCAGGATGTCGATCGTGCGGCGCAGGTAGCTGACGATCGCCGCCTGTTCGGCCGGGTCGTATTCGGCGATGACGCCGCCGAGTGCCTGGCCGAGCCCCGCGAACGCGTCGGCGAGTTCCGGGTGCTCCGCGTGGGCGGCGCGGATGATCGCCCGCCGCCGGTCGTCGGGATCGGTCTCCCGCACGACGTAGCCACCTGCCGCGAGCCGTGCGACGACACTGGTGATTCCGGCGGCGGTCAGCCCGGTGCGCCGGGCCAGCTCGCTCGCGCTGAACGGCCCGTCGGTCGAGATCAACTCGAGTGTCTTCAGGTCGCCCGCTGACAGTCCCAGGCGCGCCGCGACGGCCTGGTGGAACAGCACGACCGCGCCGCTGAGGTCGCGGCCCAGGTTTCGTCCGACGTGCTCGCCCTCGGTTGACACTCCGCCCACCAATACTTAGATTCGGCGTAGTAATTACTACGCTGCAGCTAAGTAAATCAGGGGGACCGCGATGACCACCACCGCACACGCCGGCGTCCTGGACGCGTTGACCGGGCTCGAGGCCTGCTGGCAGGCCGGCGACGCCGGCGCGTACGCCACGCTGCACGCGCCCGATGCGACCTATGTGGCGTTCGACGGCACCGTGATGACCGGCCGGGAGGAGATCGTCGAGGGCCACCGGCGCCTGTTCGACGGCATCATGCGCGGTTCCCGGCTCGCCGTCGTCGAGCGCACGATCCGCTTCCTCGACCCGGCGACGGCGATCGTGGTGCAGCGCGCGGGCATCATCATGCGCTGGCAGAGGGGCCGGACCGTCCCGTCGAGAAAGCGTCTGTCGACGAACACGACGGTCCTGCGCCGCGACGGGGACCGGTGGCTCGTGGTGGCGTTCCACAACACGCGGTACCACCCGTGGGCGGAAACCCTCGTGGGGCGCCTGATGACCCGCTCCGCCACGTGACGCTGGTCGGCCTCCCTGTCCGGTGCCGGTGGTCGGCACCACGGTGCGGCCCCGAGCCCCCTGATCAGTCCGACGGGGGAGTGGGTGCGGCCAGGTGGCCGAGCATGCGGCCCAGTTGTGCGGCGTACGCGTCGAGGAACTCGGGCGAGTCGGCGGCGAGGCCGGTCAGCCGGCGGACGACCTGCGGCAGCACGGTCGGCGCCATGGCCGCCGCGAAGAACGTCAGCACCACGTACGCGGGGTCGAGGTCGGCGGACAGCTCACCGGACCGCTGCCGGCGGCGCACGTCATCGACCATCGCCGTGAAGTACCGGTGGGCCTGCGCCTCCTCTTCGGTCTCGGTGGTCGCTCCCGTGTCGGCGAGTCCCTCCCAGACGAGCAGCCGCGCCCAGGACCGCTGGGTCGCGCCGAGCCGGAGGAAGCCCGCGACCACGTCGGCCATCGGCCGCTCCGGTTGCGCGGCGCCGCTGGTGGTCCGCCAGCGCTGCTGCAGGGCCTGATAGAGGCCTTCCTTGCCGCCGAAGTAGTAGGAGATCAGCTGCTGGTTGACCCCGGCGCGAGCGGCGATCGCGCTGGTGCGGGCGCCTGCGAAGCCGTGCTCGCCGAACTCGACCAGAGCCGCCTCGAGGATGCGCTCGCGCGTGCGCTCCGCGTCGCGCTGTCGTTGATCGCCGCTGGGGGACCGCCGTGGCATGCGGTGATCCTATCAGCGTCATTTGGACGAGTACTCTAATCAACCATCTGCTTGACAAACCCACACTCGCGAATGACCATCAGGTCATGAGCGACCTCAACGTCATGATCATCGGCGGTGGCATCGGCGGCCTGTGCCTGGCTCACGGCCTTCGCCGGGCCGGCGTCGCGGTTACCGTCTACGAGCGCACCCAGACCCGCACCGACTGGCTGCAGGGCTACCGCATCCACATCAACCCCCACGGCAGCCACGCGCTGCGTGCCTGCCTCCCGGCGGCGAACTGGCAGGCGTTCCTCGACACGGTCTCGGTCGACGGCGGCGGCTTCGCGTTCACCACGGAGCAGCTCGCCGACCTCGTGCGCCTCACCGCCGACGAGATCGCCCCCACCGGCGGTGCCGACGAACGCCACTACGGCGTGAGCCGGATCAGCCTCCGCGAGGTGCTGCTGACCGGCCTGGAGGGCGTCCTCCGCCCCGGCAAGGAGTTCACGCACTACGAGACGACGGCCGACGGCCGGGTCACCGCCCACTTCGCGGACGGCGGCAGCGCCACCGCCGACGTGCTGATCGGCGCCGACGGCGCGAACTCGCGCGTACGCGGTCAACTGCTGCCGCACGCGCGCCGGATCGACACGGGCATCGTGGCGGTCGCCGGCAAGCACCGCCTCGACGGCGCGACCCTGCCCCGCGTCCTGACCCACGACGCCAACCTGGTGATCCCGAAGGACCGAGGATCCCTGTTCACCGCCGTGTGGCATCCCGATCGGCGGGTCATCGTGCCCGACCGGGACACGCCCCGGGAGTTCCTGCTGGACAACGCCGTGCCGTTCGTCCTGTGGGGCTACTCCGACGCGGCGACCGCCTTTCCGGACGGCGTCGAGTCACTCCCCGGAGCGGACCTCCAGCGACTGGTGCTGGCCCGGACCGGTGGCTGGGCCCCCGCCCTGCGGGACCTGATCGCCGGCTCCGACCCGCGGGCCGTCAACGCCATCCGGATCCGCAGCGCCACGCCGGTCGACGCCTGGCGGACCACCTCGGTGACCCTCCTCGGCGACGCCATCCACAACATGACGCCGATGGCCGGAATCGGTGCCAACACCGCACTGCGCGACGCCGAGCTGCTGTGCCGCCGGCTCACCGAGGTCGCCGCCGGCACGTCTGCCCTGCTGCCGGCGCTGCACGACTACGAGCGGCAGATGCTCGACTACGGCTTCGCCGCCGTGCGGCAGTCACTGCGTAACGCCCGCCAGGCCGGGTCGAGCAGCCGCCTCGGCCGGGCCGCCGTCCGCACGGCGATGCGCATCACCGGCGCGGTGCCGCCGTTGCGCCGCCGGATGGCCGCACGGCTCGGCCGATGACGGGCCGTCCTCGGGCCCGGTACGGCGTGGCGGCGGCCTTCCCAGCCGCCGGCCGGCGGTCAGGAGGTGCGCGGCGTCACCAGGCCTGACTCGTAGGCGAGGACCACGAGTTGGGCGCGGTCGCGGGCGTGGAGCTTGGTCATGGCGCGGTTGATGTGGGTCTTCGCGGTCATCGGGCTGATCACCATGGTGTCGGCGATCTGGTCGTTGGACAGGCCCCGCGCGAGCAGGGCGACGGCCTCGCGTTCGCGGTTGGTCAGCTCCTCCAGTTCCGCGTCGGAGCCGGTGCGCAGTGGTTGGGAGACGTACCGGTTGATCAGCCTGCGGGTGATCGACGGTGCCAGCAGGGCGTCGCCGCGGGCGGCGACGCGCACGGCGTGCAAAAGGTCCTCCGGCTGGATGTCCTTGACGAGGAATCCGGCCGCGCCGGCGCGCAGCGCGTGGAAGACGTACTCGTCCAGGCCGTAGTTGGTGAGGATGACGACGTGGACCCCGGCCAGGGTCGGATCCGCGGCGATGCGCCGGGTCGCCTCGACGCCGTCGACGACCGGCATCTGGATGTCGATGAGTGCGATGTCGGGCAGGTGCTCCCTGGCCAGCGCCACGGCCTGGCCGCCGTCGGCGGCCTCGGCCACCACCTCGATGTCGTCCTCGATGTCGAGGAGCGCGCGGAATCCGCTGCGGATGAGCGGCTGGTCGTCGACCAGCAGGACACGGATCACGAGAGCTGATCCACGGGGAGTTCGGCCTGGACGGTGAAGCCGCCCTCGCGGCGCGGTGCCGCCGTCAGGTGACCGCCGAGGGCGGTGACCCGCTCGCGCATCCCGAGCAGCCCGACGCCGGGCGCCGGTGGGGTGTCCGACGTGGTCCTGCCGTCGTCCTCGACCCGGATGAGCAGGGCGTCGGGCCGGTAGTCGATCCGGACCGAGGCAGTGGCGGCAGCGGCGTGACGGGCGACGTTGGTCAGCGACTCCTGGACGATCCGGTAGGCGGTCCGGTCCACCGCGGCCGGCAGGTCGCTCCGGCGTCCCTCGATCGTCAGCTTCGCGTCCAGGCCGGTCATCCGGGCCCGTTGCACGAGTTCCGGAACCTGGTCGAGCCCACGCGGCGGGTTCCGGTCGTCGTCGCGCAGCACCTCCAGGGTCGCGCGCAGTTCCCGGGCGGCCTCACGACCGGCGTCCCGGATCGCCAGGAGGGCCTCCGGCGCCTGCTCGCCCCGCTTCTGGGCCAGGTGCACGGCGACTTCGGCCTGCACCTTGATGACGGAGATCTGGTGGGTGAGCGAATCATGCAGCTCCCGCGCGATGTGCAGCCGCTCCTCGTCGGCGCGGCGGCGCGCGGTCTCCTCGCGCGTGCGCTCGGCCTCGTCCGCCCGCCGCTCGGCCTGCCGCAGCGCCTCACCGGCCGCGCCGGCGGCGATCAGCCAGGCCAGCTCGAGGGCCCCTCGGGCCTGCGCGAACGCCTCGCCCGTGTCGTGCAGGCCCGAGGCCATCGCGGCGAGGGGGAGAGCGGCCAGCATGATCACGCTCGCCACCACCGTGACGGTATGGTGTCCCGCGCGCACGGCGCCGTACACCGCGAACAGGTACGCGACGGCCGGCACGTCGAAACCGGCCGCCTGGTGACCCACCGCGCACAGCCCGGTGAGGGCCAGCACGGCAACCGGAGCGCGGCGGCGCGCGACCAGCGCCAGGCCGCCGGCCGCCAGCAGCGCGTACCCCGCCAGGTCGAGGCTCGTGGCGGAGCGCTCCCCGGACAGGCCGGTGACCAGCAGGATCGCCGCCACGCCGACGGCGATCGCCGAGTCGCTGACACCGATGCGTCCCCTACCCATGCGCGCACCCTAACCGGCTGTCCGCCCCGGGCGAGTCCTGCGTGCGGACGATCGGCCGGCTACCGCGGACGCGGTACCGTGCCGCGTTCTGCGACATCCGTGGCAGCCGGATGCGCCGCCTGCGGCAGTGTGAAGTGCCCACGTCGGCAGGACGACAGGTGGTGGGCCGGCGGACAGGATCAGACACGTCCGGTCGTCAGAGAAGAAGGAGCACCCCATGGACACCCGTCACCTGGTCGCCGCCGTGCCCGCAGGGCTCGGGCCCGCCACACCGGCGGCCGCGTACGTCTCGGCCCAGTCGGCCGTCGATCCCTACACCCTGACCACCGGGCGGCTCGTGGGCACCGTGGCCGTGCTGGTGGCGCTGGCCGGCGTCATCGTCGGTGGGCTGGCCCTGGCCCGCTCCGCCGGCCGGATCGGCACCGGCAGCGGCCGGCGAGGGGCCCTCGTGGCCCTGGTGGCCGGGCTGGCCGGCATGGTCATCGGCGGGCTGGTGGTGGCCGCCGCCGAGGGCGGTCCCGGCACCGGGTACGGAATCGTCGGTGGCTTCGCGGCCCTGGCGATCGGCCTGATCGCCGCGGTCCTCGGCTGGCTGGCTCTGACCCGCTCCCGCCGCACCGTCTGACCCCAGGGTTCGCCGGCGCCGGGGTCCGATGGTCTTCGGGGGAGAATGCGTGGGTGAGTCCCGAAAGTCTGTTGTTGTTCGTCCTGGCTGCCGTCGCGGTCATCATCGTCGCGCGGTGGCTGGCCTCGCGCACCGGCCTGCCCGCGGCGGCGCTCCTGACGCTGATCGGCATCCTCTACGCGCTCCTCCCGGGACCGAACATCAGGCTGGACCCGCACGTCGTGCTGACCGTCGTTCTGCCACCGCTGCTGTACAGCGCGGCGCTCGACTCGTCGCTGCTGGCGATCCGCAAGAACATGCGCATCGTGGTCAGCCTCTCGGTGGTCCTGGTGCTCGTGACCGCGTTGGCCATCGGGGTGGGGTTCCACCTGTTCGTCGCCGGAGCGACCCTGGCCGCCGGTGTCGCGGTCGGCGCGGCCGTCGCGCCGCCCGACCCGGTGGCGGCGCTCGCGGTCGGCCGGCGGGTGAATCTGCCACCGAAGCTGGTCACCATCATCCAGGGCGAGGGGCTGCTCAACGACGCCACCGCGTTGACGATCCTCAGCGTGGCGGTGACCGCGGCCGTCAGCGGCACGTTCTCCTTCGCCGCGGCCGCCGGACAGTTCGTCGTCGCGGCGGCCGGTGGGATCGTGGTCGGCGCCGCGGTCGCGTGGGGCGTTCGCCTGGCGCGGCCGTTGACCAGGGATCCGCTGCTGTCCAACGCGGTCTCGCTCGCCACCCCGTTCGTGGCCTTCCTGCTCGGCGAGCAACTGCACGTCTCGGGGGTCCTCGCGGTGGTGGTCGCCGGGCTGATCGTCGGGCACCACACGCCCCGGCTCGCCTCCGGCGCCAGCCGGCTGCAGACGAGCGCCGTGTGGCGGCTGGTCGACTTCCTTCTCGAGGGGTTCGTCTTCCTCCTGATCGGCCAGCAGTTGCCCAAGGTCGTGCAGGGACTGCAGCAGTACACCCCCGCCACGATCGTCATCGCGGTGGCGGTCTCGGTCGGCGTGGTGCTGCTTCTGCGCCCGTTGTGGCTGATCCTGAACGAGTTGCTGCCCCGCTGGATGCACACCCGCCTCGGCGCCGCCGCCGAGTACGACGACGACACCGCCGGGTCCGCCCGCCGCGCCGTCCGGGAGGCACGCAACGCCCGGCGGCTGACCGGCCGTGAGGTCGTCGCGCTCAGCTGGTCCGGTACGCGCGGCGTCATCAGCCTCGCCGCGATCTTCACCCTGCCGGTGGTGACCGACAGCGGAGCACCCTTCCCCGACCGGGACCTGCTGTTGTTCTGCGCCTTCGTCGTCGTGCTCGTGACGCTGGTCGGTCAGGGGCTCACGTTCGCGCCGCTGGTGCGCGCGTTGGGCCTGCGTGCCGACGAGGCGGACCAGGTCCGGGTCCGCAATGAAGCACGGTCGGCGTCCGTCGAGGCCGCCCTGGCCCGGCTCGCGGAGGTCGCCGCCGAGGAACCGGAGTACGCCGACGCCGTCGAGTCGATGCGCGCGCAACTGCACAGCCGGCTGATCCGCTACCGCGACCGCCTCGACCTGCTCCAGGCGGCCGACGTGTCCGAGGTGCCGGTCTCACCGCAGTACGAGGCGGCGTTGCGCATCCGCCGGGCCGCGATCGATGCGCAGCGCGAGGAGCTGTTGCGCTGGCGGGACGCCGGCCAACTGCCGGACGAGGGGCTGCGTGTCCTGGAACGCGAGCTGGATCTCGAAGAGCTGCGCCTTCCCGCCCGGACACGGTAAGAGCCCGGATACGTTGACCATCGGCGATCCACCTGCCAGCGGAGGAGTGCGTACGTGGTGGCGAGACCTGCGGCCGGCAGCGGTTCGGGCCCGGCGGGCAGTGACCCGACCGTGACGAGCGTCGGCTTTCGTTCCGATCGTGGCCCGGTGCTCGCCGCGATCATGCTCAGCACGGGCCTGGTCGCACTGGACTCCACGATCATCGCCACCGCGGTGCCGTCGATCGTGCGGGACCTCGGTGGCTTCGCGCAGTTTCCGTGGCTGTTCTCGATCTACCTGCTCACCCAGGCGGTCACGGTGCCGATCTACGGCAAGTTCGCCGACTCGCTGGGACGCCGGCCCGTGATGTTCTTCGGCATCGCGCTCTTCCTGCTCGGCTCGATCCTGTGCGGTGTCGCGTGGAGCATGCCCGCGCTGATCGTCGCGCGCGCCGTCCAGGGCATCGGGGCGGGGGCCGTGCAGCCCATGAGCATGACGATCGTCGGCGACCTCTACACGGTGGCGGAACGGGCGCGGGTGCAGGGCTACCTGGCCAGCGTCTGGGGCATCTCCGCGGTGCTGGGCCCCACGCTCGGCGGCGTCTTCTCCGAGTACCTGTCGTGGCGGTGGATCTTCTACATCAACCTGCCGCTCGGCGCGGTGGCGGCGTGGACGCTCGCCCGTCACTTCACCGAACGGATCACCCGCACCAGGCACCGGGTGGACTACGCGGGCGCGGCCCTGCTCACCGTCGGATTCGGGCTCCTCATCCTCGGGCTTCTCCAGGGTGGCGTGGCCTGGCCCTGGGCGTCGGTCCGGAGCGTGGCGATCCTCGTGACCGGTGTCGTCGCGCTCGTCGCGTTCGTCGGCGTGGAGCGCCGCGCCGCCGAGCCGGTGCTGCCGCTGTGGGTGTTCGGCCGCCGCGTGCTCGCCGGAGGCAGTCTCACCGCGCTGTGCGTCGGGGCGCTCACGATCGGCCTGAGCTCGTACCTGCCCACCTACGCCCAGGGCGTGCTCGGCACCAGCGCGCTGGTGGCCGGGTTCGCGCTCGCGGCGTTGTCGGTCGGCTGGCCGCTGGCGGCCAGCCTCGCCGGGCGCGTCTACCTGCGGATCGGCTTCCGTGACACGGCCCTCATCGGCGGCGTCTTCGTGGTCGGCGGCGCGGCGCTGACCACGCTGCTCGGGCCGGACTCGACGGTGCCGGCGGCTGCCGCAGCGGTCTTCGTGCTCGGTGTCGGGCTCGGGCTGACCGCCAGCCCGACCCTGGTCGCCGTGCAGTCCGTGGTCGGCTGGGACCGCCGCGGGGTGGTCACCGGCGCCAACATGTTCAGCCGGTCCCTGGGCAGCGCGGTCGGCGCCGCCGTCTTCGGGGCGATCGCCAACGCCACCCTTGCCGACCGTTTCGCGCACCCGCCGGCGGAGATCGCCGCCCGGCTGCCCGAGCACGTGGACGCCGCAAGCCTCGTGCTGGGTGGGCACAGCCAGTCCGCCGAGCCGGCCGTGGCCGACTACGTCCGCGTGTCGCTGTACCACGCGACGCACCACGTCTTCGTCGCGCTGGCCGTGCTGGCGGTCCTGGGGGTGGGCGCGTTGTCGCTGATGCCGCGCCGCAGCGACCAGCTCACCTTCGAGTAGCTACCGACCGCACCGCCACACCGCACCGCCGCGCCGCGGCGGTGCGGTGTGGCGGCACGTGTCGCCGCCACACCGCGATCGACGCCCCGGGGTCAGTTCAGGCTGAATCGCTGGTTGGCCTGCCCGTTGCAGTCGTAGATCTGGACCTGCTGGCCGTTGCCGGTGCCCCACACGTCCAGGCAGCGTCCGGACTGCACTCCGGTGATGGTGCCGTTGGAGTTGACGTTCCACTGCTGGTTGGCCTGCCCGTTGCAGCTGTAGATCTGCACGGCCGAGGCGTTGCCGGATCCCGCGGCGTCCAGGCACTTGCTGCCGTACACGGTGAGCTGCTTGCTCGACGTGAGCGTCCAGGCCTGGTTGGCCTGGCCGTTGCAGTCGTAGAGCTGCACCCGCGTGCCGTTGTTCTGCGACGCGTTCGGCACGTCGATGCACCTGCCGGACTGGGCGCCGACGATCCGGTTCGCTCCGCCCGGCGGGACCGACGGCGACGGGGATCCGGTGCCGGTCGGGGTCGGCGAGGAGGTGGGGCCGGCCGCGTTGAGGGCATTGAGCACCGAGGTGTACGCGGCCTTCTTGTTGCCGCCACCGTCGAAGAGCAGCGGGTTCTCGCTGGAGCGCCATGAGTCGCTGTCCCGAACGCCCCACACGGTGATGCCGACACAGCGCGGCACGTTCATGCAGGCCTGGGTCAGCCCGGCGTACTGCGAGGTCGACGCGTTGGTGACGTCGACCTCG
Organism: Micromonospora halotolerans; assembly: GCF_032108445.1. Taxonomy (NCBI): domain Bacteria; kingdom Bacillati; phylum Actinomycetota; class Actinomycetes; order Micromonosporales; family Micromonosporaceae; genus Micromonospora; species Micromonospora halotolerans. Next base: position 4,898,176 of record NZ_CP134876.1, read on the forward strand.
GTCAGGGCCACGTCCACCCCGAGGGCGGCGAAGCTCGACAACGTGGTCTGGAAGTTGCCCGGCAGCGAGCTGCCACCGGTGAAGTGGGTCTGCAGGCCCACGCAGTCGATCGGCACGCCACGGGACTTGAAGTCCCGGATCATGTTGTAGACGCCCTGCGTCTTGCCGTAGGACCAGTTCTCGATGTTGTAGTCGTTGTAGCACAGCCTGGTCGAGGGGTCGGCGTTGCGCGCGGTGCGGAACGCCACCTCGATCCAGTCGTTGCCGGTGGACTGCAGGTTGGACTGCCGCCGGCTGCCGTCCTCGTTGAAGGCTTCGTTGACGACGTCCCAGTAGGCGAGCTTGCCCTTGTAGTGGGCCATCACGCCGTTGATGTGATCGATCATCGCCTGGCGCAGGCTGCTGCCGCCGAGGCTCTGCATCCAGCCCGGCTGCTGGGCGTGCCACGCCAGGGTGTGGCCGCGGACCTTCATGCCGCGCTGGGTCGCCCAGTTGTAGATCTGGTCGCCGGAACCGAAGTTGAACTGGCCACGCTGGGGCTCCGTGGCGTCCGGCTTCATCTCGTTCTCGGCCGTCACCATGGTGAACTCGCGCCCGGCGACCGTGGTGTAGGTCGAATCACCGAGCCGGCCCGCCGCGATGGCCGTGCCGAAGTACCTGCCGGACTGCGCAGCCGCCGCACCCAGGGTGCTCGCCGCGGCGTTCGCGTCCGGCATCACCACCACCACACCCATTGCCGCGACGGCGGCAACGGCACCGCTGGCCAGCAGCCGGATCCGCAGCAATCGGCTCCTGGATGAGCCGGCGGAGGGGACGGGAGAGCTGGTTGCCACGATTGCCTCCTCTTCGGTTGTGCGTCCCGGCCGCCGAGCCCCATGGGTGGTGGCCGCAGCCCGGGCTTGCGGGCGAGGGCCGTCGGTCGATCGCACAACCCGGACAGGTAAAGATGGGCTTCAATCCAGGTCATGCTGGCATGGCGACCCCGTTGGAACAACATCTTCCGGAACTGTTCCGGAGGGCACCGGCGGCGAAGTGGCGCTTCCATGGGGGAAGCCAGCCCGTCTACCTGCACCTTTGGCCCCCGCCAAGATCTATACATCCGTGTCTCGCTCGGTGCGTGACGAGTCCGACGGTCGTGACCGGGAAGCCTCCGCCCGAAAGTTCCGGGCACAGCGCGAGAACCGCCCGCTCCGGCCGTGGTGGAGTGCCGGCTGGCGCGCATCACCACTTGACGAACGAGATGTTATCGCTCACTGTCGATGGACAAGGACGGCGGAACGTGTGGCTCACCGGGCAAGCCCAGTTCGCCGGCTCCCCGAATCAGGCGTTGGTCAGGGCATGCGTCCATCCTGTTAGCGCTAACACTTCCGGCGCAGGGTCCGGCCATGCGTCACGGTGCGCCCATTCCCAGGCGGACCGTTCGGCTCTTGGTCCATGAAGGAGGATCATGTCTGCCCTCGACAGGTCTCAGCCGATCGCGCCGCCGCGGCGGCGCAGGTGGCTGCCCCGGGTGGTCGCCGCCGCCGTGACGGCGGTGGTGGTCGGTGGTGCCGCCGCGGCGGCGGTGTCGACGCCGGCCGCCGCGGCGACGGTCGACACGAGCGCGTGGTACGTGTTGGTCAACCGCAACAGTGGCAAGGCCCTGGACGTCTACAACCTGGCCACGAACGACGGCGCGCGGATCGTGCAGTGGTCGCGGAACAACGGCAACCAGCAGCAGTGGCAGTTCGTGGACTCGGGCGGCGGCTACTACCGGTTGCGGTCGCGGCTGTCCGGCAAGGTGCTGGACGTCTACAACTGGTCGACCGCCAACGGCGCCAACGTCGTGCAGTGGACCGACGGCAATCAGGCCAACCAGCAGTTCCGGCTGGCCGACTCCGACAGCGGCTACGTCCGGTTGATCAACCGGAACAGCAACAAGGTGGTGGAGGTGCAGGGCGCCTCGACCGCCGACGGCGGCAGCATCGTGCAGTACGACGACTGGAACGGCGCCAACCAGCAGTGGCAGCTCGTCCGGGTCGACGGCGGGGGCAACCCCACGCCGCCGCCGGGCGGCTCGTGCACGCTGCCGTCGACGTACCGCTGGTCGTCGACGGGCGCGCTGGCGAACCCGCGATCGGGGTGGGTCTCGCTCAAGGACTTCACCAACGTCGTGTACAACGGCCGGCACCTCGTCTACGCCACGACGCACGACACCGGGACGTCGTGGGGTTCGATGAACTTCAGCCTGTTCACGAACTGGTCCGACATGGGCTCGGCCAGCCAGAACGCGATGCCCTTCGCCGCTGTCGCGCCGACACTGTTCTACTTCGCCCCGAAGAACATCTGGGTGCTCGCCTACCAGTGGGGCGGGACGGCGTTCTCCTACCGGACGTCCAGCGACCCCACCAACGTGAACGGGTGGTCGTCGCAGCAGACGCTCTTCTCCGGAAGCATCTCGGGCTCCGGGACGGGGCCCATCGACCAGACGCTCATCGGTGACAGCACGAACATGTACCTGTTCTTCGCCGGGGACAACGGCAAGATCTACCGCGCCAGCATGCCCATCGGGAACTTCCCGGGCAGCTTCGGCGCGTCGTCGACGGTGATCATGAGCGACTCGACCAACAACCTCTTCGAGGGGGTTCAGGTCTACAAGATCCAGGGCCAGAACCAGTACCTCATGCTGGTCGAGGCGATCGGCGCGCAGGGCCGCTACTTCCGCTCGTTCACGGCCAGCAGCCTGGGTGGCACCTGGACGCCGCAGGCCGCGAGCGAGAGCAACCCCTTCGCCGGCAAGGCCAACAGCGGCGCCACCTGGACGAACGACATCAGCCACGGCGACCTGGTGCGCAGCAACCCCGACCAGACCATGACCATCGACCCCTGCAACCTCCAACTGCTCTACCAGGGACGTTCCCCGAACTCCGGCGGCGACTACGGCCTCCTGCCGTACCGGCCGGGCGTGCTGACGCTGCAGCGCTAGTGGCGTGACGCAGGTCCGGGTGTTCCTGACCTTCGCGGCAACGGCGGGTGCGAGTCGGCTCAGCCGGCGAGCAGGAATGGCGGGAACCGGAGCGGGCGGGCTCGGCGTACGCGCCGAGCCCGCCCGGCCGCGCGGTCGTCGGCCGGTCCGGCGGAGGCCTCCGGGCGCAGCTGGGGGTGTACGGCACCAGGTGCCTGGACGTCAACGGCGCCGCCACCGGCAACGGCACCACCGTCATCCTCTGGAGCTGCACCGCCGCCGCGAATCAGCGGTGGACGCTCCGATAGGACTCCTCGCGCCGTTCCGGCCCGTCCGTCGGGACCGGCCGGAACGGCGCGAGGGCGCCCGACGCGACCGGCCACCGCGCCGCGTCGGCGGTCGCTTCCCGACCCGCTGCCGGGTGGCACGACGGTCTGTCCCGGGTCTCCGGCGCCGGTGAGCTCACTGCGGCGCGGTCATCCGCCGACCGGCCGGACGGCGCCGATCGTACGGGGGAGCAGCCGTCGGTCGGCACGGAGAACGGCGCCGTCGGGGCGGACGACGGCTGCGCGAGCGGCGCCCAGCCAGCGGTGCAGTGCGCTGCCCGGCCGGGCGATGATCAGCACCGCCCCGCGCCGTTCGATGTCGGCCCGCAGCGCCGTCGACGGCTCGATGGACGTGACGATCGCGAACCGGCCGGCGGCCATGTCGTCGAACCGCCGGTCGCCGTCGACGATCGCGTTCGGGCAGAGCCCGCCGGCGAGGCCGCGGCGCAGCCGTGGCCGCACCACGAGGTCGGAGCGGCGCAGCGGGGGTGTCCGGCTGTCTGTGGCCAGGTCCGTGAGACCCGGTACGAGGTGCAACCGGGGCGCCACGGCGCGACGGATGACGTTGCCCCACTCGCCGCCGGCCGTCATCGCCGTACCGATGAGCCTGGCCAGCTTGATCATGGCACGGACGTGCTGGCCGCGTTCGATCTGGTAGGTGTCGAGCACGGTCTCGGCGAGGGTCCCGCCGAGCACGCCGGCGAGCTTCCAGGCCAGGTTCATCGCGTCGCGCAGCCCGGCGCACAGGCCCTGGCCGATGAACGGTGGGCTGAGGTGCGCGGCGTCGCCGAGCAGGAACACCCGCCGGTCGCGCCAGCGGTCCGCGACCTGCGCGCGGAAGGTGTACTCGGCGACCCGGATGATCTCCAGCTCCGCGACGGGGAGGTCTCCGGTCCACCGAGCGATCAGCGGATGCAGCCGGGCCATGTCGCGGTAGTCGTCGGCGGTCTCGCCGGGCGCCAGCCGGAACTCCCAGCGGTAGCGGGTCCTCCCGATCCGCAGGTAGGTGCCCGCGCGGGCCGGGTCGGAGAGCTGATGCACACCCTCCCACTGGCCGAGGTCGGCCTCGGTGGCCACGTCGATGACGAGCCAGCGTTGCGTGAAGCCCAGGTCCCGCATGGTGGCGCCGATCGAGGCGCGGGTCAGGCTGTTGGCGCCGTCGCAGCCCAGGACGTACGCCGCCCGCACGGACCCCTGCTCGCCGGTGGTGGTGTCGGTGACGTCGACCCGCACCCCGCCGGAGTCCTGCGTCAACGCGGTGACCTCGGCGTTGCCGCGGAGGGTGACCGTGCCGAACCGCTGGAGATTGCGGCGGAGGATCGCCTCCAGCTCCGGCTGGTCGAACATGCTTCCCTGCGGGTAGCCGTGCCGGCCCGGCGCCGTGCCGCGTGGGAACTCGGCCAGCACCCGCATGTTCCGGTCGAGGAGGCGCAGGCCCCGGTGCGGGCGGGAGATCGCGGCGAAGGCGTCGCGCAGCCCGAGTCGGGCAAGGATCCGGTGGACCTCGTCGTCCAGCGCGACGGCCCGGGGCTGCGGGTAGATCGACTCCCAACGGTCGAGGACCAGGCACTCGACGCCGTACTGCGCGAGCAGCGTCGCGGCGGTGAGCCCGGTGGGGCCCGCGCCGACGATCAGTACGGGCACGGTCCTCATCGGGCCCTCGATCCACCGGCTGACGATGCCGAGGTCAGTAGCGGCCGAGGCTTTCCAGTGGGCACATCACGATGCGCGGCTGGGCAGCGGGGTCGAGCCACCGCAGCACGTTGACCAGGTCGGTGTGCGACAGGCTGACGCAGCCGGCGGTGGGACCGGACGGGGTCTTGCTGAACTCGTGCAGGAAGATCCCGCTGCCCGCGTTCGGCACCGGCTTCGCGACGTTCGGCGGCATGTTGTAGGTGATCACGGCGAAGTGCGTGTAGGCGGGCTGCTCCTTCCACAGCGCCTCGCTGAGGCCACCGGGACTGGTGGCGGTGTGCTGGAAGGTGTTGTAGCCGGGCGAGTTCGGGTTCTCGTTCCACCAGTCGTTCACGACGACCCGGTGGTAGGGGTACCGGACGCCCGGGTTGGCCGCGATGCCGTACATCGTCGGGCCGATGGAGTAGACGCCCGTCGGCGTGGTCGGGACGCCCTCGACGTGGTGGTCGCTGAAGTACTGGGATCCGATGCGCGCGGGCAGCGCCGCGGAGACGGGGACCCAGGTCCCGTCGACCTTGGCGAACGTCTCCAGTGTGGCGTAACTGGTCTGGTAGCTGGCCGCGGTCACGATGACGACCTGCCGGGTGGTCGCCGGCAGGGTCGTGAGGTTGTTGGCCTTGTTGTGCCGCGAGGTGCGGCGCGGCCGGGGGGTGTCGATGGTGGCGTCGGTGGTCGATGCGGCGGCGGGCGTCGCGCCGGAGGCCACGACGGGAGCCGCGACACCGGCCGCCGCGCCGAGGATCAGAGATCTCCGCTTCATCTGGCAGATCCTCGCACCTGGGCCGTCTCCGTGTCGTCCTTCGCCGCGACGGATTCCGGTGCCCGGTCGCGGGCGGCGACCTCGTTCCTGCTCGTCGCCGCGCTTCTCGAACGACGTCCCCGACCCGACGACATACCGACCGGGCCGGGCCGGCGACGATCGACGGGATCTCGATCGCGGCGGGCCCGGCGGCCGGTCCTGGTAGTGGTCGGTCAGAGGCTACGGGCGGTGATGTCGCCCTGGGCGGTGGTGGCGCGGATGTCGAGGCCGGTGGTGCCGTCGTTCTTGAGGCTGTTGCTGACGCGCCCGTAGCCGGTGCCGGCGTCCAGGGCGGCCGAGACGCCGACGGCGGCAGCGACCGAGATGTCGCCGGACCCGGTGCGGAGCACGACCGTGCCGCGCACGGCCTCGGTGATCCGGATGTCGCCCCGTGCGGTGCTGATCTCCGCGGGGCCGTTGAGCCGGCCGACCTCGACGTCGCCGTCGACCGCGGTGAGGCGGACGCTCGCGGCCTCGTCGATTTTGATCCGGCGGTACGCGCCGTCGAAGACGACGTCACCGAGGCGCCCGACGCCGCGGAGCTCGGTGGCGGCGGACCTGGCCTCGACGCGGGAGCCGGCGGGCAGCTGGACGGTGACCTCCACGGATCCGGAGGGACCGAAGAGCCGGTTGTCCGGCGTCGGGGCGGTGACCCGCAGGACACCGTCGCCGTACGCGACGCTGGTCTGCTCGGCGGCCCGGGCGTCGCGGCTCTTGCTTGGGCTGGCGGGCCGGACGTCGACGGTGGTGTCGGCGCGGTCCGCGGCGATGAACTGGATGCGTCCGGCGGGGATGTCGAGGACGGCGGAGATCGGGGCGGGGGTGTCGAACTTCTGCATCATGCTCTCCCGTGCTCGTGCACTGTTTCTGATATCGGAAACGCTACGTTGCTTTCCACCTTCCGGCAACAACCTTGTTGCGTCCTACGGGGATCTCTCCAGCTCAGCGGTGCCAAAGTGTTGCAACGGTTGCGCGAGGAACGCAACGTCGATCATCTCGTCATTGCAATGGACGGGCGGTGAACGCTACGGGCCGGATGCCGCGCTTCGGGATGGACGGGCCGGCGCGCGTGGCGGGCCGGACGCCGTCGTCGGGGGCTTCGCGACGCCGCCGACCGCCGGGACCGCTGGCAAGAACTTCCAGCTCCGGGTCGTGCAGAGGAGGATTTCTTTCGCTCGATGGCGTTGGTACTGTGCTGCCGTGCCTCCCCCTCGCACCGTCAGCGCCCCACCGGACGACCGCGCCCCGACCGTGGAGTCCACACGCTCCACCGGCCGCCGGGCGAAGCCGGCACGCTTCACCGAATCCGCTCTCGGGTGGTTGCTGCTGCTGCCGTCGGTCGTGGTCTTCGTGCTGTTCGTGTTCTGGCCGCTGGGCCGGACGCTCTACCTGTCCGTCCACGGCAACGACCTCTTCGGCGCCCCGTCGGTGTACGTCGGTGCGGAGCACTACCGGGAGATGCTGTCGGCCGACTTCGGCAAGGTGCTGGCCACCACCGGCCTGTTCACGCTGTTCTCCGTGGTGCCGGCCGTCCTGGGCGCGCTCGTCGTGGTGCTGCTGCTGGAGGCGCGCATCCGCGGGGTACGGGTGTTGCGCACCGCCTTCGCGCTGCCGTTCGCGTTCTCGGTGGCGACGGCGTCGGTCGTCTTCGCCGTCATCTACAACCCGGCGATCGGCGTGGCGAACGGAGTCCTCGGTTCCGTCGGGATCGACCGGGTCAACTGGCTCACCGACCCGTCGATCGCGCTGCCCGCCGTCTGCGCCGCCACGGTGTGGATGAACTTCGGCTACAACGTCCTCGTGCTCTCCGCCGGCGTCGCGGCGATCTCACCCGAGGTGGTCGAGGCGGCGCGGCTGGACGGGGCGTCCGGCTGGCGGCTGGCGTCCCGGATCACCGTGCCGCTGCTCTCCCCGCAGCTGTTCTTCCTCGTCGTGGTGTCCACGATCCACGCGCTGCAGAGCTTCGGGCAGATCCACATCCTGACGAAGGGCGGCCCGGACCAGGCCACGACGACGCTGGTCTACTCCATCTACGAGAAGGCGTTCGCCTTCGGGTCCTCCGACTTCGGCTCGGCCAGCGCACAGGCCGTCGTGCTGCTGGTCGTCATGCTCGGCTGCACGGCCATCCAGTTCGGCATCCTCGAGCGGCGGGTCCACTACCGATGAAAAAGTTCAGCCTCGGACGGGTCGCCGTCTACGTCGTGCTCGGCCTGGCCGCGATCCCGGTTCTGTTCCCCATCTACTACGGCTTCGTCGGCGCCGTGATGGGCCCCGGCGACCTGGCGACCTACCCGCCCGCGCTGGTGCCGCACGAGCTCTACTGGCAGAACATCAGCGACGTCTTCCGCTCGGTGCCGCTCGGCCGCTTCTACGTGAACTCCGCCATCCAGGCCGGGCTCATCACGGTGGCCCAGATCGTCACCAGCATCCTGGCCGCGTACGCCTTCGCGTTCCTTCGCCTGCCCGCGAGGGCGGTGACGTTCAGTCTGTTCCTCGCCACCCTCATGGTGCCGTGGGAAGCGATCATCATTCCCAACTACCTGGCCATCTCCGGGTGGGGTCTGGCGCGGGGCGGGTTGACCTACCTCGGTCTCGTGCTGCCATTCCTCGCCTCGGCCTTCGGCACGTTCCTGCTGCGGCAGGCCTTCCTGCAGTTCCCGACCGAGTTGCGGGACGCCGCGGTGATCGACGGGTGCGGCCACTGGCGCCTGTTGTGGCGGGTCATCGTGCCCCTGTCCAAGCCCTCGATCGCGGCGGTCGGGGTCTACGTCTTCCTGTCGGCGTGGAACCAGTACTTCTGGCCGCTCATCCTGATCCGCGACTCCGAGTACCAGACGCTGCAGATCGGCATCTCGCAGCTCAACGACGCCGAGGTGGCGCAACCGGGCCTCGTCCTCGCGGGCGTCGCGCTGTCCCTGCTCCCGACGTTGGCTGTCGTGCTCTTCGGTCAGCGCTACATCGTCCGTGGCCTCACCGCCGGCGCGCTGAAGTAATCCGAGAAGAGGAGAACCCGTGAGACAACCCAAGCTCCGTCGGGCCATGACGGCGTTCGTCGCCCTGGCAGCCGCCGCCGCGCTGACGGCGTGCGGTGGTTCCGGGTCCGACACCGATTCGGCCAAGGACGCCCTCGAAGCGCCCGGCGCGGAGGTGCTCGAGAAGGCCACCGACAAGACCACCATCGAGTTCTGGCACGGGATGAAGGGCGCCAACGCCGCGGCGATCGACAAGCTGGTCGCCGACTTCAACGCCCAGAGCGGGGGCAAGGCCGAGGTCAAGGCCATCTACCAGGGCAACTACGACGAGACGATCGCCAAGTACAAGGCCTCGGTGCAGCAGAAGAACACGCCCGCGCTGGTGCAGGTCTACGACATCGGCTCCCGCTTCATGGTCGACTCCAAGCAGACCGTGCCGATGTTCAAGTTCATCGACAAGGACGGGTTCAACGCCGGCGACATCGAGCCGAACATCGCCAACTACTACTCGATCGACGGCAAGCTCCAGTCGATGCCGTTCAACACCTCGACCCCGCTGCTCTACCTGAACAAGGAGGCCTTCGTCCGGGCCGGCCTCGACCCGACGAAGCCGCCGACGAACCTGGACGAGCTCGGGGAGATGGCGAAGAAGCTGACCGTCAAGGACGCCAGCGGCAAGACCGTCCAGTACGGCTTCGGGGCCGCCATCTACGGCTGGCTGCTGGAGCAGTTGATCGCCACCGACGGCAAGGAGTACTGCGACAACAGCAACGGGCGCAAGGGCCTGGCGACGAAGGTGCAGTTCGACCAGGAGACCGGCGTCCGCGTCGCGCAGTGGTGGGTGGACCTGGTGAAGGGCGGCTACGCGGCGAACACCGGCCGCAAGACCGACGACGCCCAGGCCGCCTTCAAGGCGGGCACCGTGGCGATGCACCTGGAGTCCACCGGCGCCATGCGCGGCTACGTCGACGCGGCCAAGGGCAAGTTCACCGTGCTCACCGCGCCGTACCCGAAGGCCAGCAGCGCGGCCACGGGCGGGCCGATCATCGGTGGCGCCTCGCTGTGGATCAACGGCGTCGGGCACAGCGACAAGGAGAAGCGCGCCGCCTGGGAGTTCGTGAAGTTCGCGGTGAGCCCGGCCCAGCAGGCCAAGTGGCACACCGGCACCGGGTACGTGCCGGTCAACGCCAAGGCGCTCGACGAGCAGATCGACAAGGACTGGGTGGCGCAGTACCCGCAGTTCAAGACCGCCGTGGACCAGCTGCACGCGCTGCCGCCGTCGGTCGCGTCGGCCGGCTGCCTGCTCGGCGTGATGCCGCAGGCCCGCAAGGCGTCCGAGGACGGCCTGGAGGCGGCGATCGTCGGCAGCAAGCCGGCCGACCAGGCCATGAAGGACGCCGCGGCGAGCGTGCAGCCCGCGATCGACAGCTACAACAAGTCGGTCGGCTGACCAGCACGTCACCGCCGAGGGGACACCTCGGTCCCGAGGGGCCGGCTCCGTCGGAGCCGGCCCTTCGATGCTCCGCCGGACCGCACCGGGCTCGGCGGGTCGGTCGGGTCAGACGACGTAGGCGTACAGGTCCACGATCGTGCCGTCCGCCCGATGCAACCCCGCCGAGTCGCCCTTCGTGCCGTTCCAGACGGCGGTGGTGCGGCCGTTGTGGTAGCTGGCCGCGTCATTCCGGCCCGGGCCGGTATGCACCCGCAGCAGCCCGCCCGGCGGAATCACGTAGCCGTCGCCCACCACGACCCTGGCGGATGACTGGCTGCGCAGGTACCAGCCGCTGACGTCCACCGGCTCGCCGGAGACGTTGCGCAGGACGGCGTGCTCGCCGGTCCACTGCGGCTCGTCGCCGGGGGAGCGGCACACGATGTCCTGGACGACCACACCCGCCGCGCCGGGCACCGGGTCGCGGCCGCGCAGCATGTTCCGCAGGGCGTACGGATAGTTGGTGATCATGCCGGCGACGCCGAGGTCGAGGGCCCGGCGCCACAGCTCCGGTGAGTCGACCGTCCACGGCACGACGGCCATGCCCGCCTCGACGACGCGGGCCGCGTCCGCGGGTTGCAGCCGGCGGACGTCCGGGTTGACCGAGTAGACCCACCCGGCGAGCTCGGTCAGCTTCCCGGCCGCCGGCACGTCGTAGGCGATCAGCGCCACCGGGACGTCGTGCAGCCGCGCGTGGAAGTCCCGGATGGCCTGCTCGTCGAAGGACCCGACGACGAGCGGCCGCGGCAGGGGGCCCCGCTCGATCTCGCCCCGACGTTCCCGCAGCCGAGCGGCGACGGCCCGCACCAGCCCGGGATTCAACGCGGGTGACTTCAGCTCGAGGTTCAGGCCGACCCGGCCGCCGAGCAGGTCGAGCAACTCGTCGAAGGTCAGGATGTGCTGGCCGGCGAAATCGTCGTCGTACCACCCTCCGGCGTCGAGCTTCCTGAGCTCGGCCAGGGTGAAGTCGTGCACGTTCCAGGGCGACCGGTCGGCGAAGACCAGCTTGGCGTCGGTGGTGCGGGCGAGCGTGGCATCGTGGACGATCACCAACTCCCCGTCGGCGCTGAGCTGCACGTCGGTCTCGACGTAGTCGGTGCCCTCGGCGATCGCCAGCTCGAAGGCGGCCGCGGTGTTCTCCGGCGCCATGCCGGACGATCCTCGGTGCGCGTACGTCGCGGTACTCACGTCTTGTCGGTTTCCTTCCACGCGGCCGCGACGAGGGCCGGAAGGACCTGTGCGGCGGGGCCGCGCAGGTTGACGGCGGAGACCCGGTCGAGTGGGGTCGGCTCCGGGTTGACCTGGATCACGGCAGCGCCGGAGCGGGCCGCGATCCGGGGAATCTCGGCGGCCGGGTACACGACGCCGGAGGTGCCGACCGTCAGGAGCACGTCGGAGGCGGCGGCGGCCTCGACCGCGGCGGTCAACGCCGCCTCGGGCAGCGCCTCACCGAACCACACCACGCCGGGGCGGACGAGCAGTCCACAGGACGCGCACCGCGGCGGCGGGATCCGGCCCCCTTCGTGCGGCCGCGCGACATCGCCGTCGGGTGGGTCCGGGAGGGTCGCCGGGTGACCGGCCGCGGCCACGCATCGGGGCGTGAAGAGGCTGCCGTGCAGGTGGATCGCGGCCCGGGTTCCGGCCCGCTCGTGCAGGTCGTCGACGTTCTGTGTGATGACGGTGGTGCTCGGGGCGCGGGCTTCGATGGTGGCGATGGCCAGGTGCCCGGAATTCGGCTCGGCCCGGAGCACCCTGGTGCGCCGCCATTCGTACCAGCCCCAGACCAGGTCGGGATCGGTGTGGAACGCCTCCGCGGTGGCGAGCCGCTGGGCATCGAAACGCGCCCACAGGCCGCTGAGATCGTCACGGAAGGTGGGGACGCCGCTCTCGGCGGAAATCCCGGCGCCGGTGAAGACGACGACACGGCGGGCGTCGCGGAGGAGTTGGGCCGCGCGATGCGGCAGCACACCTTCCATGTCGGAGATCCTGCCACCACGTGCCGGTGTGCGGCTGCTCCGGGGCGGCCGATCGTCCGACCAACCTCCGGTGGCCTGGCCAGCTCGGGGAGTCGGTGTGAGGTCCATCGCCCGTGGGAAGTCCGGGCGGGCCGGAGCTGTTGTGCGGCACGTGCCGGAGACGGATGTGGTGGTTGTCGGGGCTGGGCAGGCGGGGCTGTCCAGCGCGTACCACCTGCGCTCCTCCGGTCTTGACTTCGCCGTTCTGGACGCCGACGCGGCGCCCGGCGGGGCCTGGCGGCACCGGTGGCCGACGCTGCGCATGGCGACCGTGCACGGCATCTTCGACCTGCCCGGAATGCACTTCACGCCGCCGCCGCCGGACGAACCCGCCGCCGACGCGGTGCCGGCCTATTTCGCCGCCTTCGAGCGTGAATTCGGCATCGACGTGCAGCGGCCGGTCGCCGTCACGGCCGTCCGGGACGCCGGCGACGGACGACTCCTCGTCGAATCCGACAAGGGCACCTGGACCACCCGCGCACTGATCAACGCGACGGGGACGTGGACCAGGCCGTTCGTGCCGTACTACCCCGGGCAGGAGACGTTCCTCGGGCGGCAGCTGCACACCGCCCACTACCGGGGACCGGCGGAATTCGCCGGGAAGCGGGTGGTCGTCGTCGGGGGCGGAGCTTCGGCCGTCCAGCTCCTGGTCGAGATCGCCGACGTCGCGGCGACGACGACCTGGGTCACCCGCCGCCCGCCGGTGTTCCGGGACGGGCCGTTTACCCCGGACTACGGCCGCGAGGTGGTCGCCAAGGTGGAGGCACGCGTACGCGCCGGCCTCCCCCCGGGCAGCATCGCCAGCGCGACCGAGCTGGCGTGGACACCGCAGATGCGCGAAGCCCGGGAACGGGGTCTCCTCCGACGCCGGCCGATGTTCGACAAGATCGTCCCCGGCGGCGTCCAGTGGCGCGACGGCGCCGCGCAGGAGGTGGACGTCATCCTCTGGTGCACCGGCTTCCGGCCGGCGCTCGACCACCTGGCCCCCCTGCGCCTGCGCGGCCCTCGCGGCGGCATCGTCATGGACGGCACCCGGGTGGTCGCCGATCCCCGGATCCACCTGGTCGGCTACGGGCCGTCCGCCAGCACGGTCGGCGCGAACCGCGCCGGGCGGGCGGCGGTCCGCGAGCTGCGCGCGCTCCTGGCGGCGCCCGCCCTCACCTGACCGGCTCAGCCGACCTGGTCGTTGTCCTTCAGCGCGCCCCAGCCGTGCCAGCGGTCGATCTCGATGACGGCGCTCACCCGCCGGCGATCGCGCCGCGGGTACGCCCTCCCGGTGTAGTGCTGGGAGAGCCGGTCGATGTCGGCCAGGTCCTCGTCGTCGCGGAGTTCGACGACGCGCCCCAGGATCGTGACGTGGGTGTACCGGGCCTGCTCGTCGAGCACCGTCAGGGTGACCCGGGGGTCGTTGCGGAGATGGCTGAGCCGGCGGCGGCCCTCGTCCATGTTCACCATGATCCGACCGTCGTCCCACAGGTACCAGGTGGCCGCGGAGACCGGCTGACCGTCGGCCCGGAGCGTGGCGATGACCGCGGGGTTCGCCTTGCGCAGCATGGTGATCGCGGGTTCGGGCAGCGGCGGCTTCGACATGGTTCTCCTCCTCGCGACAGCGTGACCTCCGCAATGTACGCAACCGCCGGGGCGGATCCCGCCGGCTACCGTCTGGTCGCCGCCCGCGCCGCCCTCCGTCGCCGGGGCACCGCCAGCAGCAGGACGGCCAGGGCGCCGGCGGCACCGACGCCGAGGACGATCGGCCACGGCGTCGACCGCCCGGTCCGCGCCGCCCCGTGCTGCTCGGCCCTGACCTGGGCGACGGGACGGTCGTACTTCTTCTCGTCCGGGGTGACCAGGCGGCCGACCGACGCGCCGGGGGAGAGGGCGAAGCCCCAGTTCAGCAGCGCCGCCGCCTCGCCCAGGCTGCCCAGCGGCGCGGTCTCCGCGCCGAGCAGGGTCACGGCGAGCCGCCGGCCGTTGCGCTCGGCCACCCCCACGTACGTCTGCCGTGCCAGGTCGGTGAAGCCGGTCTTCCCGCCGACCGTCCCCGGGTAGTGGTCCAGCAGGGTGTTGTCGTGGGTCAGGGAGAAGCCGGCCCGTCCCGGCGCTGCCGGCACCTCCGCCACCCGGGTCGCGACGTACCGCCGGAAGTCCGCGCGGGCGTAGGTGGCGCGCGCGATCAGCGCCAGGTCGTACGCGCTGGTGTACTGACCGGGACCGTCCAGGCCGGACGGTGTCACGGCGTGGGTCTGGTGTGCGCCCAGCCGGTGTGCCTCGTCGTTCATGGCCTGGACGCCGCCCTGCCGTCCGTCGGCGCCACCGCCGACGCGGGCCAGCACGTTGGCGGCGTCGTTTCCGGATTTCAGGAGAAGCCCCAGCCACAGGCTCTCGATCGAGTACCGGCCGCCGGGCACCAGCCCCATCACCGAGCTGGCCGGATCGAGGTCCTGCAGATCCGCCCGGGTCACCTCGACCACCCGGTTCGGGTCGAGGCGGGGCATCAGGGCCGCGGCGAGCAGCATCTTCTGCACGCTGGCCGGCGTGCGGTGCTCGTGCGGTCCACACCCGCCCAGCACCGCGCCACTGTCCAGGTCGGCCACCAGCCACGAGGTGGCGGTCACCGCCGGGGCCGCCGGCGCACCGGCCGGGACGGACAGTCCCGCCGTCGCCAGCGACTCGCCGCCGACGGCGAGGTCGGCGGGACCGACCGGTGGCGGAGACGGTGCGGCCGGTGGGGCAACCGGCGGCGTCACGGTCGGGCAGGGCAGGTACGGCGTGGCGGCCCGCGCCGGTGACGCCGACACCGTGGCGGGCACGGTCAGGACGGCGCTGAGCACTACCGCGGCGGCGCGAATAATGGTCACGTCTTTGCACCGTAATCGCCCGCCATGCGGGCACGGCGCGGTTGCCGAAAGTGGTCCCGGGAGGGCGACAATTTCCGGCCTACGCCCGACCGGCACTCCCTCAAGGTGCTTGTGCCGTTTCGGGTGGCTCCGAAAGTGCGATTTCCGGCGCCCTCGACCGGTGAATCGCCGCAGCCGGGACGTTTCCCGGACCAGTGGAGACGCGGGGCGCGGCCCGGTCAGGACGGGACGGGTGAGCCGAGCGTCGTCCATTCCGTCGAAACGCGCCCCGTCGTTCGCCGCGCCGGCGAGCGTCGGGCGGAGGGCCGACAGCGGGGGAGACGTCACGACTGGCGGGCCGGCGCCAGCCAGTCGGCGATGTCGGCGACGACGGTGGGGTCGACGTGCTGCGCCGCCTCGTAATCGGCGGGCCCGGGACGGCCGGTGCCGCGGAAGAACAGGTGGTTGTCGGCGTCGTAGACACGGATCGTGACGCCGGGCCGGTCCGTGAGCCCGGCCTCCCATCGCGCGAGGTCGTCGTCGACGGTCACCTGGTAGTCGCGGCCGCCCTGGAGGATGAGCATCGGCTTGTCCAGTGCGGCCGCCGTGGAGACCGGGTCGTAACCGCGCAGGTCCCGCCAGTACGAGGCGGACAGGCCGAGCGGCAGGTCGGCGGCCGGTGTCGACGGGGACAGGTGCGGGCTGTCGACCAGCGCGGCCTGCCGCAGGAGCACACGCACGAACTCCTGCGTCGCCGGGTCGCCGGTCAGCGAGGCGAGGTAGCGGGCGACCCGCACGGCGGCCCGGTGCATCGGCTGCGCGTCGGCGGCCAGGAGCACCAGGCCGGCCACGGACGGCTCAGCGGCTGCCACGCGCGGCGCGACCTTGCCGCCCATGCTATGTCCGAGGACGAAGACGCGGGTGGGGTCCACTGTCGGCTGT
The DNA here is from genome assembly GCF_032108445.1 of Micromonospora halotolerans. Classification (NCBI taxonomy): domain Bacteria; kingdom Bacillati; phylum Actinomycetota; class Actinomycetes; order Micromonosporales; family Micromonosporaceae; genus Micromonospora; species Micromonospora halotolerans. The sequence goes on from NZ_CP134876.1 coordinate 4,914,195, forward strand.
CGCTGGAGGAGGTGAACGGCGGCGACGGCGTGCGGCACGTACTCGTCGGTCATGGTGAAATCGCGAGCCTCGGCCACCTGGCCGGCATGCGTGTGGGTCACCTTGTCGAAGCGCGCCACCGCGACGCCGCGGCTGGCCAGCCCCCAGGCGAGGTCCTTGAGCGGCTTGTTCGGGCCGCTGGTCTCGTCACGGTCGAACGGCCCTCCGCCGCTGAGCAGGACGACGCCGGGACGGGGGCCGGGCCTGCGGGGCAGGCTCACCGTGCCGGCGACAGCGAGCGGACCCGAGCCCACGGTGACCTCGTGCTCGTCGAACATGGTCGGGGACGCGTAGGGCGGCGGAGTCCACGCGGCGGGCGCACCGGGTGCGAGGCGGAGACCGTGCAGCATGCCGTCGGCGTCGACGGACATGATCACCGTGCGGTCGCCGCGCTCGCAGGTCACCGGAACGCTCACCCGGACCAGGCCGGCGGCGGTCGGCTCGCTCAGCGGTGCGCCCACGACGCGGAGCGCCCCGGATCTGCCGATCTCGGCCTCCCAGGCCGCCCGCAGTGTCCCGGCGGAGACGACGGCCCGCAGCGCGGGGGCGAACCGCTTCTCGATCTCGGCGAAGCGGCCGTCGCGGGCCAGTGCGACGACCTCGAGGGCGTGCTCCGCCGGCCTGCTTCCTGAGATCATCCCCGCCCCTTCCATTCTCAATTGTTGCGAACGTTAGCACGTATGAGATCGTTGGGCGATGGACGTCCTGGAGCTCCTGGCCCACCCGGTGCGGCTGCGGATCGTGCACGCCATGCGGGGCGGCCGCACGCTCACGACCGCGCAGCTCTGCGCCCGGATCTCCGATGTCTCGAAGGCGACCGTCTACCGGCACGTCGACCTGCTGGCCGGCGGAGGCATCCTGGAGGTCGCCGACGAGCGCCGGGTACGCGGCGCGGTGGAGCGTCGATACCGCCTGCGCCAGGACCGGGCGGTCATCGACCCCGCCGTGATGGAACTCCTCTCCGCCGACGACCATCGACGGGCGTTCGCCACCGCGATGGCCGCCCTGCTCGCCGAGTTCGACGCCTACCTCGACCGCGAGAACGCCGACCCGGCGGCGGACCTCGTCGGCTACCGACAGCACGCGCTCTGGCTCAGCAGGGACGAACTCCGTGAGCTGATCGGCGAACTGCGGACGGCCATCGCGCCCCGGCTGGCGAACCGATCGACACCCGACCGCGCCCGATACCTCCTCAGCCCGATCCTCTTCCCGACCGAGGAACCGAACACCGATCCCGACGCGGACCCGTCGGACCCTCCGGAAGCCCCCGGCGCCGCCGCGGTCTGAGGCACCGACGCCGCCCCGACCCGATCCTTCTGCCACGGGGGTCGGTCAGGGCAGGATCTCCACGTAGCCGTCGGTGCCGTGCACGCGGATCCGCTGCCCGTCCCGGATCAGCCTGGTCGCGTGCGCCACGCCGACGACGGAGGGCAGGCCGTACTCCCGGGCGACCACCGCACCGTGGGTCATGAGGCCGCCGACCTCGGTCACCAGTCCCTTGACCGCGACGAACAGGGGTGACCAGCTCGGGTCGGTGTACGCGGTGACCAGGATGTCGCCGGGGTCGAGGTCGGCGTCGGCCAGGTCCAGGATGACCCGGGCCCGCCCCTCGACGACCCCGCCGGAGACCGGGAGGCCGACCAGCGCGCCGGCCGGCACGTCGTCGCGTCGGTACGCCCCGGTGATGCCCTCACCCTCCGAGGTGAGCACCCGGGGTGGCGTGAGCGCGTGATACGACCGGAAGTCGTCCTTCCGCCTGCGGATGAGCCGGTCATCCACCTGGTTCGTGCGTACGACGTCGTGCAGCTCCTGGAACGTGAGGAAGAAGATGTCCTCCTTCTCGCGGAGGACGTTCGCCCGCACGAGGCGTTCGGCCTCCCTGAGCAGGGCCTGCTTGTAGACGAAGTAGCGGCTGACGATGGCGTACTTCGGATACTCCCGGTACCCGATGAAGGTGCGGACCCGGTCGATCATCCGCTTGGCCTCGTCCGCCTTCCGCTCGCCGTCCGGCAGGGCCCGCAGGCGTGCCAGGACGTCCTGTTCCTTCTTCGCCGCCTCCTGGCGCCCCTGCTCGAAGCGCCGCTCCCGGGCGCCCGGCGCGAAGTTCCGGATGTTGTCGAGGATGACGGGCACGAGGGTGGTGGGGCGTTCGCTCCAGCGCGGCCTCGTGATGTCGATCTCGCCGACACAGCGCATGCCGTATGTGTCGAGGAAGGCCAGGATGGCCTCCCGTGCTTCCGGGCCGCCCGGGAGCGTGGCCAGCTCGTCCAGGAAGTCCTCGTCCTCGACCTCCCGCAGGAAGGCGACCACCTCGGCGTGCGGGCGGATGACGTCGGCGACGTCCAGGAGCGCCAGGCCCATCTCCGACGTGACGTTGTGCGGCGCGGACAGGGTCAGCGTGTCGGCCGCGTTCTTCTCGCCCAGCCATGCCCACAGCTGGTCGTTGAGCCACCAGGTGGCCTCCATGCCCGCCATGATCGCCTGCATGCTCCGCGGTTCGGCCAGGAGCCGCTTGTGCTCCTGGAACGCCGCCAGGAGGAACTCGAACAGCGCCGGGCCGGACTGCGTCGCGATGTCGCGCCGCAGGGTGGCGATGGACGCCTGGCTGCGGTCGATCAGGTCGGTGACGATGGCCGGATCGGTCTCGATCGGCGCCGGCGCGCCGCCGGCGCGCGGCCCCGTCGGGGCCTGGTCGGGGAGCGACGGGAGGAAGTCGCCGCGGTCGATGACGGTCTCCAGCGCGTCCCGGACCAGGGGATCGGATCTGCCCGCCATCTCCAGCAGGCCGGCGCGGCTCGACGGCGCTGCCAGGGCCCGGGTGGCGTCGACGAACAGCCTGCCGCCGGCGTCGTACATCGGTGCCATGGCCGTCAGCTGCCACACGGAGAGCCCCAGGGGCTTCATGGGGTCGGTCATCATCTGCTGGTGACCGACCGAGATGAAGACGTGGTTCCCTCCGTCGCCGGTCTCGGGGACGGGGAACAGCGTGGTGATCGGCCGGCTCTGCACGATCTGGAAGTCGCCGTCGACCAGGCACCATTCGATGTCCTGTGGGTGGCCGAAGTGGGCTTCGATCCGCCGGCCCAGCTGCACCAGCCGGATGACCTGTGCATCCGTGAGCGCCGGCCGGTCCTGCCACGCCGCGTCGATCGCCTGTTCGGTCGTCCCGCCGGCCGGTAGGGCGTGGACGGCGAGCCGCTTCGTGCCGATCGTCCGGTCGACGATCGCACCCTCCCGCACCGTGTAGGCGTCCGCGTTCACCAGCCCGGAGACCAGAGCCTCGCCGAGGCCGAAGCTGGCCTCCACGGTGGCGACCTTCCGGTGGGACGTCACGGGGTCGGCCGTGAACAGGATGCCGGACACCTGCGGGAAGACCATCTTCTGCACGACGACGGCCATGTGGACGGTGCGGTGGTCGATGCCGTTCCGCTGGCGGTAGGTCACGGCCCGCTCGGTGAAGAGCGAGGCCCAGCACCGGCTGACGTGCTGGAGGATCGCGGCCGTCCCCAGGACGTTGAGGTAGGTGTCCTGCTGGCCCGCGAAGGAGGCCGTCGGCAGGTCCTCGGCCGTCGCGCTCGATCGGACGGCGTAGGCCGCCTGTTCCCCGAGTCGGGTGAGAGCGCGGGTGATCGCCGCCGCCACATCGTCGGCAAGGGCGGTTCCCTCGATGGTCCGGCGGACCTCCGCGCTGACCGCGCGGATCGCCTCCCGGTCGTCCGGGGCCAGGCGCGACAGCTCGTCGAGCCGGTCGTCGATCGACGGCGCCTCGGCCATGACCCGCCGGAAGGCGTCCGTCGTGACGCAGAAGCCGGGCGGCACGTCGATGCCGTCGATCCGGGTCAGCGCCCCGAGATGCGCGCCCTTGCCGCCGACGATCGCGACCTGCCCCTCGTCGACCTCGGGGAGACCCCGCACGTACCGCTCGGTCATCGCGACACCTCCGAGGTGGCCGTCGCCGATGCCATCAGCGATTCGACGTCACCGCGCTCCCGACCGGTCGCCCACAACATGCGCACGTCGTGCCCCGTTTCTTCGTACGTTCCTGGGTCCGGCCGACGATTCTGCGGCACCACCCGGGTCTTGCGGCAAGACCCCTGGTGCGATATACATTAAAGTGGGGCGAAGTTCTCGGGCCGACGAAGTTCTCAGGCCGTGGGCAATGAGCGAGAGCCGCCTGGATTCATCGTTGGCCGCGTGCATTCTCCGCCGCCCACCTGCCGTCAGCCGCCTGCCGCGTTGTGCTTCGCCACCAGGTTCGGAAGTTCGTCCAGCGAATCGATGCGGAACAGGCACTGCGCGGCCACGGCGGGCATGTCGAGGATGTGACCCCACGGGCCGCGCCGGATCAGGCACGTCTTCATGCCAGCCGCCATGGCCGGGCGTACGTCGTTGTCGGGCCGGTCGCCGACGTACAGGATCGACGACGCGGCACCACCGCTCGCACGGATGACGTGCGCGAAGAAGGCCGGTGCCGGCTTCGCCACGCCCCAACCGTGCGACGTGCCGATCACATCCACGGGCAGGTCGAGAGCCCGGAGGCTCGCCTCGGCATGGGCCGGCTGGTTGCCGGCCAGGCCCACGAACAGGCCCTGGTCCTTCAGGGACCTCAGGCACGATCGCGCGTCGGGGTAGAGATCCTCTTCGCCGAACGCCTCCGGTTTGCCGGCGGCTGCCCGCCGTTCGAGCTCGACCGCGAGGTTGAAGTTGGGCCGGAAGACCCGGAACGGTTCCTGCCAGTCCAGGCCCCGTGCGATCGCCGCGCCGAAAACCGCCGAGAAGGTGTGCCGTGGAACGCCGAACCAGTCCGCCCAGTCCCCGAACTCGCGGGACTCGTCGAGAATCGTCCCGCCGACATCGAAGAAGACCGCGTCGATCACTTCGTTCCTCCGTCACCGTCGCCGTCGCCGGATCATAGGCGGACGCCGGGGACCTCGTGGGGCGCGCGGATCCGGGCCTAGATCCAGCCGTTCGCCCGGGCGCTGACGGCCGCCTCGATCCGGTTGCGGGTGCCGGTCTTGCCGATGGCGGCCGACAGGTAGTTGCGGACGGTGCTCTCGGACAGGCGCAGGCGGGCCGCGATGTCGGCGACGGTGGCGCCGTCCACGGCGGCGGCCAGCACGTTCCGCTCCCGGTCGGTGAGCGGGTTCGGGCCGGTCGACAGGGCCGCCGCCGCGAGAGCCGGATCGATCACCCGCTGACCGGCCAGGACGCGCCGGACCGCCGACGCCAGTTCCTCCACCGGCCCGTCCTTGACCAGGAAACCGGCGGCGCCGGCCTCCATCGCCCGCCGCAGGTAGCCGGGCCGGCCGAAGGTGGTGAGGATCAGCACCCGGCAGCCGGGCAACCGTTCCCGCAGCGTCGCCGCGGTGTCCAGGCCGCTGCCGTCGGGCAGCTCGATGTCCAGCAGCGCCACGTCCGGGCGGTTGCTCAGGGCCGCCTCCAACGCCTCGGCGGCGGTCCCCGCCTCCGCCACCACCTCGATGTCGGGTTCGAGGTTCAACAGCAGGGCCAGCGCGCCGCGCATCATGCCCTGGTCCTCCGCGAGCAGCAGCCGGATCATGCGGTCACCGTCCCCTGTGGGACCGCGGGGACCCGGGCGGTGAGCAGCAGTCCACCACCGCGGGCCGGGCCGACGTGGAGGGTCCCGCCCGCCTGCTCGATGCGCTCGGTGAGACCACGCAGGCCGTTGCCCGGCTCGGGCCGGCCACCCACGCCGTCGTCCCGGACGGTCAGCACCGCCCTCTCGGCGTCGGCGCTGACCTCGATGTCGCACCGCGACGCGCGGCTGTGCCGCAGCACGTTGGTCACGCCCTCGCGCAGCACCCACCGGAACGCATCGTCGGCCTCGACGTCGAGCGGATGCCCGCTCTCCCGCACGGTGACCGTGATGCCGACGTCGGCCAGGACGCTCCGCGCGTTGTCCAGCTCCCGGCCGAAGCCGTGCTCGCGGTAGCCGGTGACCGCCTCGCGGACCTCGGCGAGCGCGGTGCGTCCGATCCGCTCGATGTCGGCCGCCTCGGCGGCGGCCCGGCCCGGGTCCGTCGGGGTGAGCCGCCGCACCACCTCCGCCTTCACCACCACCAGCGACAGGGTGTGCCCGAGCAGGTCGTGCAGGTCCTTGGCGAACCGGAGTCGTTCCCGCTCCACCACCGTCCGGGCCAGCTCCCGCTGGGTGCGGCGGAGCTCGTCCACCAGGCGGGCCACCCGCGTGAACGCCAGGGTCATGGCGCCGCCGAGCAGCGTGATGAGGGCCACCTGGGCGGTGTCGTCGGCCGGCAGGCGGCGCGCTGTCCCGATCACCAGGACGGCGGCGACGCTGCCGCCGACCCAGCCGAAGCCCCAGCCCGTCCGGACCAGCCCCACCGCGCCCGCGGAGCAGACGTACAGGAGCAGGGCCAGCCAGCCCTCCGGGGCGCCCGCGTAGGCGGCGGCGAGCCCGAGCAGCGCGAGCAGGGCCAGACCGGCGTGGTGCAGAGCCGGCCGGACCGCCAGGTCCGCCACGGGCACGGCCACCAGCGCGAGGTAGAGCAGCGCGAAGGCGCCCAGTCCGACCGCTGCCACGGGTGCGGGCTGCACCTGCCCTCGTGTGATGGCGGCGGCCGGGGGCAGCAGCAGCCACAGCCACAGCGTGTGAGCGGCCACGAGCACGAGGCCGCGGCGCTGCCGGCTCCGGTCGGCGGCACCCGGCGCGGGGCTGTCCCGGGGCATGGTGGACACCGTAGCGGCCGTCAACGGCGTGCGGTCGCGCGCCGGTAGGCCCACGCCGCGACGGCCGCGAAGACCACGGTCCACGCCGTGAGCAGCCCCAACCCGGACGGGGTGGGCGCCAGCCCGGCGACCGACCGCCAGCCGAGTTCGGCGTACCGGTACGTCGGTAACGCGTGCGCCAGCTGCCGCAACGCGGTGGGGAAGTACGTGACCGGCACCAGCAGGCCACCGAGCACCGACAGGCCGAGGAAGGCCAGGAAGTTGACCGGCTGGGCGAGGTGCGGCGCGACCCCGTACCCGATGGCGAGCCCGAGCAGGGCGAAGGGCACCGTACCGACCCACATGAGCAGCAGCAGCGCGAGCCACCGGCCGGCACCCAGCTCGATGTGGTGCTGGAGCCACCCGGTGACGCCGACCGCGAGCACCGACGGCACCCCGCTGAGCGTGCAGACCAGGGCCTTCGCGCCGACCGCCCGCCAGGGCGGCAGCGGGGTGACGCGGAGCTGGTGCAGCCAGCCCACCGCGCGTTCCTGGGCGACCAGCGACCCCACCGAGAGCACGCCCGCCACGGCGCCGTACCCGGCCAGCCCCACCATGAGGGCGGCCGCCGCGTCCACACCCTCCAGCCGGTCGCCGCCGCTGGTCAGACCCGAGAAGATCAGGTACGTGACCACGGGGCCCAGGACGGTGAACAGCGCGAGGCGGGGGTCCCGGGCCAGCCGGCGCAGCTCGAATCGCAGGTAGGCGCGCATGTCAGTGCTCCGTTCCGGTGGCCGTGAGGGTGAGGAAGGCGGTCTCCAGCGCGGCGGAGACCTCCAGGTTCCGGAAGCCGCGGTCGGCGGCCAGCGCCAGGACGGTGGCGTCGGCGTCGTCGGTGCAGAGGACCACCCGGTCGCCCCGCACCGCCACGGATCGGACGCCGGGCAACCGCTCCAGCCCGTCGGCCGTCGCCCCGGCGAGGTCGAACGCGACGGTACGGCCGCCGGCCAGGCCACGGATCTCCGCGGGCGGCCCGTCGGCCACCACCCGACCCGCGGCGAGCACCACGACCCGGTCGGCGAACTCGTCCGCCTCGTGCAAGTGGTGGGTGCTGAACAGGACGGTGTGGCCCTCGGCGGCGTACCGCTGGATGGCGGCCCAGAAGGCCTGCCGGGCCGCGACGTCCATGGCCGCGGTCGGCTCGTCGAGGACCAGCAGGTCCGGCGCGCCGGCCAGTGCGAACGCGAACCGGGCGCGTTGCGCCTCGCCGCCGGAGAGCCTGTCCCACCGCCGGTCGGCCCGGTCGGTCAGCCCCGCGGTCGCGAGGATCCGGTCGGTGGCCAACGGGCGCGGGTAGAGCGCGCGGGCCAGCTCGATCACCTCGCGGACGGTGGCGCCGGGCACCACGCCGGAGTCCTGGAGCATGGCGCCGACCAGGCCGGCCCGGACCGCCTCGGCGGGGGACCGGCCGAACAGGGACACGGTGCCCGCGTCGGGCGGGGTGAGGCCGAGCATGATCGAGATGGCGGTGGTCTTCCCCGCGCCGTTGGGTCCGAGCAGGGCGAGGGTGGTTCCCCGCGCGATGGTCAGGTCGAGGTTGTCGACGGCCCGAACGGCTCCGAACCGCCGGGTGAGCCCGGTGAGGCGTACCGCGGTGTCATCCATGCCCGTGACGCTATGGAGGTCTCCACGAGCGGGGCAGAGCCGCCGGTACGCGGTGTGCGGTGACAAATGTCCCGGCCCGTGGGCCGGGCGCGTGGCTCAGCGCGGGGCGTGGCGGTCCGCCGCGGCGTACGAGGCGGCCGCGGTGAGCGCGGAGACGACCAGCACCGAGGGCCACGCGCCGATGCGCCTGGCCAGCGGGTGCGACAGGCCGAAGGCCCCGGCGTAGGTCGCGAGCAGGGCCGCCGTCACGGCGGGGCTGGTCCGCCGGGCCCACTCGCGGCCCGCCAGCACACCGCCCGTGGCGAGGACCGCGCCGCCGAGGGGACGGTTACCGGTCCGGCGGGCGAGCTGCCAGCCGCCGATGAGGGACCCGGCGGTGGTCACTGCGGTGGGAAGGCCCATTTCCCGACCGTACACCGGCGAGCGCCGCCCGGGTCCCAGCTCGGTCGGGTGGTCAACCGGCGGGCGTCAGCGGACCCGGCCCCCGGTCAGGAGCGCCGGCCGCGCGTGCGCAGCGCGTCCTCCGACTGGACGTCGATGTCCGCGTCGTCGGGGAACGACCGTCGCGTCGGCGCCGGGTCCGGGGGCGCGCCGGGACCCGCCATCTGCGTACGGGTGGGCTCGACCGGTCCGAACCCGTGCCGGCCGGATCGGACCGACGGCGCGGCCGGCGTATCGGCACGGCGCTCGCCGCGCCGTCCCTCGGGTACGGCGGTCTCCTCGCTGCCCTCGTCCATCGGATCGTGCTCGCCCAGGCCCCACGGCGGTTCGGCGTCGAAGCCGTCCCGGGTGACCCAGGGGTTCGCCGCCTCCGGCTGCTGCCTGTCGCCCCGCCCGCTGCTGCCCGTCATCGCGCACCTCACTGGTCTCGTCCGCCGGTACCCGGGTCGATTGCCCGCCCCGGTCGACGTCATTCCCCGGACCGCCGGTCGTCCGCTCCGCCGGTTCGTCCGTAATGCGCCCGGCTGCGCGGTTTGGCGCCCGCCGTCGTCAGGCGGGGAGCGCCCCGCTGTGCGGTTTGGTGCCCGTCGTCAGGCGGGGAGCGTCCCGCTGAGCAGCGCGGTGCCCAGCGGCGTGCGGCGGTAGCGGATCTCGTGCCCGTGACGCTCGCCCACCGCCAGCCCGGCCTCGCGGAGCACGGTCAGATGCTGCGACACGGTGCCGGCTGCCAGGGCGTGCCGGTGGGCCAGGACGGTCGTGCTGACGGGCTCGGTCAGCCCGGCCAGGAGGGTGGCGCGGCTGCGCCCGATGAGGCGGCCCGCGGCCGCCAGCTCCTGCGTCCGCGTCGACTGCCACAGGGTGCCCAGGCCGCGCGCCGGATAGATCACGGTGGGCTGCCACGGCTCGTCGAGGATCACCAGGACCTGGTCGAACTTGAACGCGCTCGGGATGAGCAGCAGGCCCTCGCCGGTGAGCTGGCGGTCCTCGTGGTCACCGCGGTCGCGGGTGAGGACCCCGTCGTGCCAGCGCAGCTGGGGGTGCAGTTCGGCGAAGAGGCGGTCCAGGCCGCCCTCGGCGAGCCGGCGGCTCTGATGGGCCACGTCGGCGTCGAGCAGGGCGCGGACGTTCGGCCACACCGGCCGGATCACCTCGTCCCACACGTTCCGGATCACGCCGGTGAGCAGGCGCAGCGCGTCGGCCGGGTCGGCCAGCAGCCGGCGGCCCACCGAGCTGCGCGCCGCGCCGCGGGTCTCGTGCAGCGAGCGGGCGATCTCCCCGGCCACCCGGTCGAGGGGGGTCGCCTCGATGCGGGCCAGCTCCTCCTCGAAGCGGGGACGGGCCGTGGTCGGCGGCGGGGACAGGAAGTCCGGGCTGTAACCGCGGCGGGGTTGCAGCAGCGTGACCGGGCGCAGGTCCAGCGCCGCCAGACGGTCCCGCATCGCGTGGAGGAAGCCCTGGTGGTAGCCGGGGGTGTCTTCGGGTGTGGTCAGCCGGATGGCCTCGATCGTCTCCAGCGCCGGCGACACGGCGAACCGGCAGCGCATGAGGTCGGCCGGGCTGAACCGCAGCGTGATCGCCATGTCCGTCCCTCCAGTGATTCGCTCCTCGCCGAATCACTGGCGACACCCTACCCGTTCCGGCCACCATCGCCGCCATGACGACATCACCGGACTGGGAACGACGCAGCGCCGAACTGTGGGCTTCCATCGACGACCACGAACCCGCGGAGTTCCGCAAACGCGTCGACGCGCTCGCCGCCGAACTGCCGGACGGCGACCCCGTGGCCGCGTTCGAGCGCGCCTGCGCCTTCGACTCCACCGGCCACTCCGACCGGGCCGTGCCGCTGTACCGGGCCGCGCTGGCCGGCGGCATCTCCGGCATCCGCCGCCGGCGGTCGGTGATCCAGTTGGCCAGCTCGCTGCGCAACGTGGGCCGGGCGGAGGAGGCGGTCGACCTGCTCACGGCCGAGCGGCAGCAGCCGGCCGACGAGCTCGACGACGCGGTCAGCGCCACGCTGGCCCTGGCGCTGACCAGCGTGGGCCGGGAACGGGAGGCCGTCGCCGTCGCGGTCGCCGCGCTGGCCCCGCACCTGCCCCGCTACCAGCGTTCCATGGCCAACTACGCCCGCCTGCTGGTCGAGCCCGAGGAGGCGGAGAGCTAGGAAGCACCGTTGCACCGGCCGCCGTCGCGGGGACGGCGGCCGGTGGATCGGCGTCATCGCTTCGGCAGCAGTTGGATGACCGCGGCCAGCGCGAGTTCCAACGCGACGAGCGCGACCAGCCCGGCGCGGAACCCGCCGGTCAGGTCGGCGGCCTGGTAGAAGACGATGCCGATCAGGGCCACGCCGACAGCGTTGCCGGTCTGGTTGACCGTGGCGAGCACGCCGGCGGCGGCGCCGGTGTGCGACGGGCTGACCCGGGCCAGCACCGTGGTGGTGAGCGGCGCGAGCGCGATGCCCATCCCGATGCCGTCCACCGCGAGCCCCGGCACGAGCCAGCCGGTCCCGTGGCCGGCCGCCGCCCACATGCCGTACAGGCCCACCACCATCACCAGCGCGCCGACCGTGACCACCTGGCGACCGAGCCGGGCGGCGATCCGGTGGGCGTACGTCGAGGTGGCCAGGTAGCCGGCGCCGATCGCGGTGAAGACGACGCCGGACTCCAGCGCCGACAGGCCCCGTTCGACCTGCAGGTAGAGGGCCAGGATGAGGAAGAAGGAGGCCTGCCCCATCCAGAACACCTGGGTCGCCACCAACCCCACCGAGAACGCCCGCTCGCGGAACAGCGCCGGGTGCACCAGGGGTTGCCCGCTGCGCCGCTGGGTCGTCACGAACAGCGCGAACAGCAGCACCGAGGCGGCCAGGCTCAGCCACGTCCAGAGCGGCCAGCCCTGTTCACGCCCCTCCACCAGCGGGAGCACCAGCGCCACCAGCGCCGCGCTGACCAGCACCACGCCGGCCAGGTCGAGCCGGGCCGCCGGGTGGCGGGACTCGGGCACCCGGCGGAGGAGGGCCAGCGCTGCCACGCCGATCGGCAGGTTGATCAGGAAGCACAGCCGCCAGTCCAGGCCGAACAGGTCGGCCTGGATGAGCAGGCCGCCGATCAACTGCCCGAAGACGGCGCCCAGGCCCATCGTGAGGCCGTACCGGGCGAACGCCTTCGGCTGCTCGGCGGGCGCGACGCTGGTGCGCACGATGGCCAGCACCTGCGGCATGAGCAGCGCCGCCGCGAGCCCCTGCAGCACCCGGGCGCCGAGCAGGACGCCCGCGGTGGGCGCGAGCCCGCAGAGCACCGAGGCGGCGGTGAACAGCGCGAGGCCGAGCCCGAAGATCCGGCGGCGGCCGTACCGGTCACCCAGCCGGCCACCGGTGATCAGGCCGGCGGCCACCGCGAGGACGTAGCCGGCGACCACCCACTCCAGGGCGGCCGGGCCGGCGTTGAGGTCGCGTTGCATCGCCGGCAGTGCCACGTTGACGATGAACGCGTCGATCGCCGTCATGAACGTGGCGGTCAGCAGCACCGGCAGGAAGCTGACGGAGCGGGCGGCCGGGGCGGTGACCGGCGCCGGCCGCGCGGCCAGGACGGTCATGCCGGCACCCGGTCCAGGAAGCCGTGCACGGTGGTGATCCGGCCGTCGGCGACGACCGCGACGTCGAAGCCGACGACGATCGGCTCGGCGCCGCGCGGGCCGAGGTGCCAGGTGAAGCGGGCCAGGTCGTGGTGCGCGTCGACCGGGCCGGCGAGGCGGAACTCCAGGCCCGGGAACTGCTGCTGCACGCCGGCGATCAGCGCGTCGATCTGGTCGCGCCCGGCGACGGCGGCCAGCGGGTCGGTGTACGTCCCGTCGGCGGTCCAGACCTCGTCGATGAGGGCTCGGCGGGCGGCGGGGTCGGTGGTGTTCCAGGCGGTGAGGTACTTCTCGATCAGTTCCATGGCCCCGACGCTAGGGATGATCCGGGGCCCGGGAATCGGTAGCGCTTAGGTACTGCGTACCTGTGTAGGGTGCGGGAATGTTGCACGGCCGCGGCGCAGAGCAGGACCGGATCGCGGCCCTGGTGGCGCGGGCCCGGGCGGGGGAGAGCGCCGCGCTGGTGCTGCGGGGCGGCCCGGGCATCGGCAAGACGGCGCTGCTGGACTGGGCGGCCGAGCTGGCGTCACCGGCCGCCGGCCCGGCGCGCGTGCTGCGCGCCAGCGCCGCCGAGTTCGAGGCCGAGCTGCCGTTCGCCGGGCTGAGCCAGCTCGTGCGGCCCGCGCTCGACCGCCTCGACCGGCTGCCCGGGCCGCAGCGGCAGGTGCTCGCCGCCGCGTTCGGCCTCGGCGGCGGCGTTCCGGCCGACCGGCTGCTGGTGGGGCTCGCCGTGCTGTCGCTCCTGGCGGATCTCGCCGAGGACGGTCCCCTGCTCTGCCTCGTCGACGACGCGCACTGGCTGGACACCGTCTCGGCCGAGGCGCTGCTCTTCGCCGCGCGCCGCCTGCACGCCGAGGGCGTCGTCATGATCTTCGCGGCCCGGGACGGCAGCTTCCCCGCCCCGGGCCTGCCCGAGCTGACCGTGGGCGCGCTCGCGCCGGCCGACGCCGTCCGGCTGCTCGACCCGCGGCTCGCGCCGGAGGTGCGGATGCGGGTGCTGGCCGAGGCGCAGGGCAACCCGCTCGCGCTGATCGAGCTGCCCGGAGTCGTCGCCGCCGGCGGGACCGACGGCCCGCTGCCGCTGACCGACCGGCTGCTCGCGGCGTTCCACGGCCAGGTCGACCGGCTGCCCGCCGGCACCCGGGCGCTGCTGCGCGTCGCCGCCGTCGAGGACACCGGCGACCTGGACGTGCTGCTGCGCGCCGCCGCGCCGCTCGGCGGCGGCCCAGCCGACCTGCGCGCGGCGGAGGAGGCCCGGCTCGTCGAGGTCACCGGACGGCGGCTGCGGTTCCGTCACCCGCTGGTCCGCGCCGCGGTGCACGCGGCCGCACCGTACCCGGAGCGGCTCGCGGCGCACCGGGCGCTCGCGGACGTGCTCACCGCGCCGGACACCGCCGACCGGCGGGCCTGGCACCTCGCCGCGGCCACCACGGGCCCGGACGAGCGGGTGGCCGCCGCGCTGGAACGCACCGCCGAGCAGGCCCGCGGGCGCAGCGGCTACGGCGCCGCCCTGGCCGCGTTCGAGCGCGCCGCGGAGCTGAGCGGGGACGAGGCCGCGAAGGCGCGCCGGCTGTTGCTGGCCGCGGAGAGCGGGCTGCAGTCCGGGCGCCTCGGCGACGCCGTCCGGCTCGCCGAGCGGGCGGCCGGCCTCGTGGCCGACCCGACCTTCCACGCCCGCGTCGCCTGGGTCGAGGGGCACGCCTGGTTCTGGCAGGGCGGCCACCAGACCGCGTACGACCTCATGACCCAGGGCGCGACGCTCGACCCTGAACAGCGGGACGCGTTGCTGGTGGCCGCGTTCCACCCGGCCTGGTACCTCGGTGAGCCGCAGCTGGGCGCCTGCCTCGACCAGCTCGCCACGCTCGACCATCCGGTGGCCCGCTACCAGGTCGCCGCCGTGCGCGACCGACCGCTGCCGCTGGCCGCGACCGCCGCCCAGGTGGGCGGCGAACCGCGCGACCGGCTGCAACTCTGCGGGCTCGGCTTCGTCGCCGGGCAGGACGCCGAGACGTACGAGCTGGCCGGCGCCCTGGTCGCCCGCTGCCGGGCCGACGGCGTCCTCGGCCTGCTGCCCACCCTGCTGTTCTTCCTCGCCGAGGCCGAGTTCTTCCACGGCCGCCACCGGGACGCCACGGTCAGCCTCGACGAGGCGGTGCGGGTGGCCCGGGACGGCGGCCAACCGCTCTGGGTCAGCCAGTTACGTGCCGTCCAGGCGGTGCTCGCCGCGGTGGCCGGTGACGAGGCGAGCTGCCGGGACCTGGTGGCCTCGGCGCTGGACGGCGCCCCGGCGGGCGCGGAGGCGGGCGGTCGGGCGTGGACGCTGTGGGCGCTGGGCCTGCTCGACCTCGGCCAGGGCCGCGCCGAGTCCGCCGTGGCCCGGCTCGCCGCCCTGCAGGAGAACCCGTACGCCCACCAGGTGTGCGCGTACCGGAGCGTGCCCGACCTGGTCGAGGCGGCCGTCCGGGCCGGCGTGCCCGAGCGGGCCGGCGAGGCGTACGCCCGTTTCCGGGCCTGGGCGGAGCGGGTGGACCAGCCCTGGGCGATGTCCCTGGCGTACCGGTGCCGGGCGCTGCTCACCGGCGACGAGCAGGATCACCTGCTCGCCCTGAAGGCCGGTGGCCGCGCGTTCGAGCAGGCCCGCACCGAGCTGCTGTACGGCGAGTGGTTGCGCCGCGCCCGGCGCAAGGCCGAGGCACGCGGCCAGCTGCAGCGCGCCCTGCACACGTTCGACCAGTTGGGGGCGGCGCCGTGGGCGGCGCGGGCGCGCGGCGAGCTGGAGGCCACCGGGCTGCGTGCCCCGCAGCCCGCCGCGTCGGCCGGCGCCGACCTCACCCCGCAGGAGCTGCAGATCGTCCGGCTGGCCGCGACGGGACTGTCCAACCGGGACATCGCCGCGCAGCTCTTCCTCAGCCCGAAGACGGTCGCGTACCACCTGTACAAGGCCTACCCGAAGCTCGGTGTGGCCGGCCGCGCGGAGCTGAGCGCCCTGGCTCTGTGAGAACGGCGGGGGCCGGGGGTCAGGCGCTGCGGAAAGTGCGACGGTAGGTCTCCGGCGGCACGCCGACGGTCCGGTTGAAGTGTCGGCGCAGCGTCGTGGCGGTGCCCATGCCGGCCGCCCGCGCGATGGCGTCGATGCTCCGGTCGGTGTTCTCCAGCAGCTCCTGGGCCCGGCGGATCCGCTGCGTCGACAGCCACTGCAGCGGGGTGGTGCCGGTCGCCGCCACGAAGTGGCGGGCCAGGTTGCGCGAGCTCATGTTCGCCTGGCGGGCCAGGTCCTCCACGGTGAGCGGACGGTTCAGCCGTGCCATCACCCAGGGCAGCAGGTCGGCGAGGGGATGGTCGTCGCGGGCGGGCACCGGGGTGGTGACGAACTGGGCCTGGCCGCCGGCGCGATGCGGCGGCACGACCAGGCGGCGGGCGACGGCGTTGGCCACCGTCGAGCCGTGGTCGCGCCGGATCAGGTGCAGGCACAGGTCGACCGCGGCGGCCTTGCCGGCGGAGGCGAGCACGGTGCCGTTGTCGACGTAGAGCACGTCCGGGTCGACCCGCACCCGGGGATGACGGGCGGCCAGCTCCTCGGTGTGGGCCCAGTGCGTGGTGGCGCGCAGCCCGTCCAGCACCCCGGCGGCGGCCAGCACGAACGCGCCCGTGCACAGCGAGACCAGCCGAGCGCCGGCCTGGTGGGCCGCGCGGACGGCGTCGAGCAGCTCGGGCGGCACGTCCGCGTCGATGTCCGCCACGGCGGGAACGATCACGGTGTCGGCGTGGGCGAGCCAGTCCAGGCCGTCGTCGGGTTCCACCCGGAACCTGCCGATCGCGACCGGGCCCGGGCCGCAGACCACGAGGTCGTACCACGGGTCCGCCAGGCCCGAGGGGTCGCGGGCGAAGACCTCGCACGCCATGGCGAACTCGAAGTGCAGCATCCCGTCGGTGGCGGCGAGCGCGATCGTGGCCATGTCCGAAACTGTACGGGCCATGGCGTTCCAGACACTGGCCCGGGTCGGCCGTCGCGGCGAGGATCGTCTCAGTCGATCTTCCGAGGGGGAATTCAGATGGGTTCGGGTCAGACCGTGGCGGTGTTCGGTGCGTACGGGCACACCGGGCGGTTCGTGGTGGCGGAGTTGCGCGCTCGCGGGTTCGTCCCGCTCCTGCTCGGCCGCGACGCGGGCCGGCTCCGGGCGCTGGCGGCGTCGCATCCGGGGCTCGAACACCGGGTGGCGTCGGCCGACGACCCGGCCTCGCTCGACCGGGCGTTGCGGGGCGCGGCCGCGGTCGTCAACTGCGCCGGCCCGTTCGCCTCGACGGCGGCCCCCGTCATCGAGGCGGCCCTGCGCGCCGGGATCCCGTACGTGGACGTGGCGGCGGAGATCGAGGCCAACGTCGACACCTTCGCGCGGTTCACCGACCGGGCCCGGAGCGCCGGCGTCGCGGTGGTCCCGGCGATGGCCTTCTTCGGCGGCCTCGGTGACCTGCTGGTCACGGCGGCGATGGGCGACTGGACGGCGGCCGACGAGGCGCACGTCGCGTACGGGCTGAGCAGTTGGCACCCCACGGCCGGGACCCTCGCCTCGGGCACCGTCTCCCGGGAGCGGCGGGACGGCCGGCGGGTCCGCTACACCGGTGGGCGGCTGGAGTACCACCGCGGCGAGGGCGACCTGCCGGTTCTGGAGTGGACCTTCCCCGCTCCGCTGGGTACCCGCACCGTCCTCGGCGGGTTCACGATGGCCGACGTGGTCACCATCCCCAGCCACCTGTCGATCCCCGAGGTGCGCACCTACATGACCACCGACGCCGCCCGGGACCTGGCCGGCCCGGACACGCCCGCACCGGCCGCGGTCGACGAGCTCGGCCGGTCCGCCCAGACGTTCACGGTCGACGTGGTCGTGCGCTCCGGCGACCGGCGGCGCGGCGTCGTCGCCAGCGGCCGGGACATCTACGCCGTCAGCGCGCCGCTGGCGGTCGAGGCGGTCCGGCGCATTCTCGCCGGTCTGACGCGGACGACCGGGGTCGCCTCGGCCGGCGAGATCTTCGACGCGCCGGATTTCCTCCGGGCATTGTCCGCCCACCTCTCGGTGGCCGCGCGCCAGGACGGCAATTAGGCGCTGTTCGTCCCGAATGGCGGGTATCTTTTTGGGTGGATCGAATCGCGGCAAAACTTGATTGATTCCAAAAGAGTGAGCTATGTTCGTCGCATGGCGCCCGACTTCGAGACCCAGCTCCGCGCGGTCTCGTTGCGGGTCACCCGGCCCCGGTTGGCGGTGCTCGCCGCGCTGCGCGACCACCCGCACGTCGACACCGACACCGTGATCGCCCTGGTCCGGGCCGATCAACCCACGGTCTCCCACCAGACGGTGTACGACGTGCTGCGTGCCCTCACCGACGCCGGTCTGGTGCGGCGCATCCAGCCGGCGGGCGCCACGGCCCGGTACGAGTCGCGGGTGGGGGACAACCACCACCACGTCGTGTGCCGCTCCTGCGGGGCGATCGCCGACGTCGACTGCGCCGTGGGTCAGGCCCCGTGTCTCACCGCCTCCGACGACCAGGGGTTCCTGGTCGACGAGGCGGAGGTCGTCTACTGGGGCACCTGCCCCGACTGCGCGACCGAACGCACCTCCCAGCGATCCGCCAGTTCGGAAGGACATTGATGAGCGACACCCAGGACAACGCCCCCTCCAGCGCCCAGGGCGTGGACAAGAAGGAGGCGGCCGGCTGCCCGGTCGCGCACGACTCCGTGACCGCGCACGGCAGCGAGAGCGAGAACCCGGCGATCGACTCGCCGACCCCGAAGACCGGCGGTCGCCCGCGCACCAACCGGGACTGGTGGCCCAACCAGCTCGACCTGTCGGTGCTGCACGCGCACTCGCCCAAGGGCAACCCGCTGGGGGCGGACTTCAGCTACGCCAAGGAGTTCGCCAAGCTCGACGTCGAGGCCCTCAAGCAGGACATCGTCACCGTCCTCACCACCTCGCAGGACTGGTGGCCCGCCGACTTCGGGCACTACGGCGGCCTGATGATCCGGATGAGCTGGCACGCCGCCGGCACCTACCGGATCGAGGACGGTCGCGGCGGCGCCGGCGACGGCGGTCAGCGGTTCGCCCCGCTGAACAGCTGGCCGGACAACGCCAACCTCGACAAGGCCCGCCGGCTGCTCTGGCCGGTCAAGCAGAAGTACGGGCAGAAGATCTCGTGGGCCGACCTGCTCGTGCTCGCCGGCAACGTGGCCCTGGAGTCGATGGGCTTCAAGACCTTCGGCTTCGGCTTCGGCCGCGAGGACGTCTGGGAGCCCGAGGAGATCTTCTGGGGTCCGGAGGACACCTGGCTCGGTGACGAGCGCTACGCCTCCGAGAAGGAGATGGTGTCCGGCGTCGGGTCGACCGAGATGGGCCTCATCTACGTCAACCCGGAGGGTCCCCGCGGCAACGCCGACCCTCTCGCGGCGGCGCACTTCATCCGCGAGACCTTCGCCCGGATGGCGATGAACGACGAGGAGACCGTCGCCCTCATCGCCGGTGGCCACACCTTCGGCAAGACCCACGGCGCCGCCGTCGCCGACAACCACGTCGGCCCCGAGCCCGAGGGCGCCCCGCTGGAGGCGCAGGGCCTGGGCTGGCTGAGCACCCACGGCACCGGCAACGGCCCGGACACCATCACCAGCGGTCTCGAGGTGACCTGGACCGACCGGCCGACGCAGTGGAGCAACCGCTTCTTCGAGATCCTCTTCGGCTACGAGTGGGAGCTCAGCACGAGCCCCGGCGGCGCCAAGCAGTGGGTCGCCAAGGACGCCGAGGCGATCATCCCGGACCCGTACGACCCGTCGAAGAAGTACAAGCCGACGATGCTGACGACCGACCTGTCGCTGCGCGTCGACCCGGCGTACGAGAAGATCTCCCGCCGGTTCCTGGAGAACCCGGACGAGTTCGCGCTGGCGTTCGCCAAGGCCTGGTACAAGCTGCTGCACCGCGACATGGGCCCGATCGAGCGGTTCCTCGGGCCGTGGGTGCCGGAGCCCCAGCTGTGGCAGGACCCGGTGCCGGCCGTCGACCACGAGCTCGTGGACGACGCCGACGTCGCCGCGCTCAAGGCGAAGGTCCTGGAGTCCGGCCTCACGACCGCCCAGCTGATCTCCACCGCCTGGGCCTCCGCCGCGAGCTTCCGGTCCACCGACAAGCGCGGCGGCGCCAACGGCGCGCGGATCCGCCTCGAGCCGCAGCGCAGCTGGGAGGTCAACCAGCCCGAGCAGCTCGCGACGGTCCTGTCGACCCTGGAGGGCATCCAGCAGGAGTTCAACTCCGCCGGCGGCGCCAAGAAGATCTCGCTCGCGGACCTGATCGTGCTGGCCGGCTCGGCCGCGGTCGAGAAGGCGGCGCGCGACGCCGGCTTCGACGTGACCGTGCCGTTCCGCCCGGGCCGCACGGACGCCTCCCAGGAGCAGACCGACGTCGAGTCCTTCCGGGTCCTCGAGCCGCGCGCCGACGGGTTCCGCAACTACCTGCGTCCGGGTGAGAAGACCCAGCCGGAGGTGCTGCTCATCGACCGTGCCTACATGCTCAACCTGACCGCCCCGGAGATGACCGTCCTCGTCGGCGGCCTGCGCTCCCTCGGGGCCAACGTCGGCGGTGCGCGCCACGGCGTGCTCACCGACCGGCCCGGCGTGCTCACCAACGACTTCTTCGCCAACCTGCTCTCCCCGGGCACCCGGTGGAAGGCGTCGGAGTCCGAGGAGCACGTGTACGAGATCCGGGACCTGGCCACCGACCAGGTGAAGTGGACCGCCACCGCGGTCGACCTCATCTTCGGCTCCAACTCCCAGCTGCGGGCCCTCGCCGAGGTCTACGCCAGCGACGACGCGCGCGAGAAGTTCGTGACGGACTTCGTGGCCGCCTGGACCAAGGTCATGGAACTGGACCGGTTCGACGTCCGCTGATCCGGCCTGCACCGCCGAGCCCCGGTCGATCCACGAGGATCGACCGGGGCTCGGTCGTCGTCGGCGCCGGTCTGCCGGTTGCGGGCGGGGGCACCGACCCGGGTGTCCGTGGTGGTTTCCGTGGTCAGCACGGAGGCGGCCCGTGCCCGGGCCGGGAGAGGCTGTGACCACAGCGATCGGGCCGGGGAGGACACGCCGGGCCCACGAGCAAGGGGGAACCATGGCCAGCACCAGGACCAGCGGGTACGAGGGATTCACGGCCGAGGAGCGGGCCGCCATGAAGGAGCACGCCCAGGAGCTCAGGACCGCGGCGCGCCGGGGCTCGCGCGCGGACAAGGAGGCCGAGGCGGAGCGGAGCGTGCTCGCGAAGATCGCCGAGATGCCGGACTCGGACCGGGTCATGGCCGAGCGGGTCCACGCCGTCGTCACGGCCGCCGCGCCGGTCCTCGCGCCGAAGCTCTGGTACGGGATGCCCGCCTACGCGCGGGACGGCAAGGTGGTCTGCTTCTTCCAGAGCGCGCAGAAGTTCACGGCGCGCTACGCGACGCTCGGCTTCAGCGACCAGGCGAAGCTGGACGAGGGCACGATGTGGGCCAACGCTTTCGCCCTGACCGAGGTGACGCCCGAGGTGGAGGCGCGCATCGCCGCGCTCGTGAAGCGCGCGGTGAGCTGAGCTGCGCGGCGGGCCGCCGGCCCGGGCCGGCGGCTCTCGCCGTCCTCGCGTACCGGAACCGGCCGTAGCTTGCCCGATCGCAAGCTCCGGCCGGCGGATCGGCCGGTTACCGTGGCCGCTGTGCGAGCGGAGGAGGGCGACACGGTCGGTTTCTCGGTGCTCGGCTCGATCCGGGTCGTCCGCGCCGGCGCCGAGCTGCGTCTGGGCGCCCGCCAGCAGCGCCTGGTGCTCGCGTTGCTGCTGGTCCGGGGCGGGCTGCCGGTCACCCTGGCCGAGCTGGTCGACCTGCTCTGGGACGAGGAGGCCCCGGCCAGCGCCGCGAACGTGGTGCACCGGCACGTCGGGATGCTCCGGCGGCTGTTCGAGCCCGAGCTGCCCACCCGGGCGGCGGGCGGGCACATCCACCGGGAGCTGTCGGGCTACCGGCTGCGCGCCGACGAGGAGTCCCTCGACCTGCTGAGGTTCCGGTCGCTGAGCCGGCGGGCGGCGCGCAGGCTGCAGGACGGCGATCCGGAGTCGGCGCTGCGGCATTCCCTCGACGGGCTGCGGCTGTGGCGCGGCCGGTGCGCCGCCGGTCTGGAACCGGCCTCCCGCCTGCACCCCGCGTTCCTCGCCGTGGAGGCCGAACGCGCCGAAGCTGTGCGCGGGGCCGCCGACGCCGCCGAGCGCTGCGGCCGGCTGGGCGCGGTGCTGGCGCCGCTGCGGCAGGCCGCCGAGCAGCACCCGTTCGACGAGTCGCTGCAGAGCCGCCTGCTGCTCGCCCTCGCCGCCGACGGCCGGCAGGCGGAGGCCGTCGAGGTGTACCGGGCGGTGCGCCACCGGCTCGCCGAGGACCTGGGCGTCGACCCCGGCGAGGAGCTGCGGGAGGCGTACGACCGGGTGCTGCACCAGCGCACCCGGCCCGCCCGTACCGGCTCGCCGGCGCCGCTCCCACGGCCCGCACAGCTGCCACCGGACCTGCCGTTCTTCAGCGGCCGGGACGACCTCATCGCGGAGGCCCGCGCGGCGGTCGCGCGCCCGGGCGGGCCGGCGGTGCTCGCCATCGACGGCATGCCCGGGATCGGCAAGACCGCCCTCGCCGTCCACCTCGCCCACGGGTTCGCCGCCGGCTACCCGGACGGGCAGCTGTACGTCGACCTGCGCGGATATGACGGGCACGAGCCGGCGATGAGCTCGGCCGAGGCGCTGCGCGGCTTCCTCGGCTCGCTCGGGGTGCCCCAGGACGGCATTCCCGCCGAGCTGCACGCCCAGGCCGGCCTGTACCGCAGCAGCCTCGCCGGCCGGCGGCTGCTCATCCTGCTCGACAACTGCCGCGACGCCGAGCAGATCCGGCACCTGCTGCCCGGCACCCCCGGCTGCCTGGTGATCGTCACCAGCCGCAGCCGGCTCAGAGGCCTGCTGACCACGGCCGGCGCCCACCCGTTGCCGGTCGGCCTGCCGAGCGTCGAGGAGGCCCGCGCGGCGCTGTCGCGGCCGCTGGGCGCGGCCCGCGTCGCGGCGGACCCGGCCGCGATCGACGCCATCATCGCCAGCTGCGGGCGGCTGCCGCTCGCGCTGGCGGTGGTGGCCGCCCGCGCGGCGGGCCTGCCGGGGACGCCACCGGCGCAGATCGCCGCGGAGCTGGCCCGAGCCCCCGGGAACCTGGACGGCTTCGACGGCGACGACCCGCAGACCGGGCTGCGTGCCGTCTTCTCCTGGTCCTACCGGGCGCTGTCCGCGCCGGCCGCCCGGCTCTTCCGGCTGCTGCCGATCCATCCCGGCCCGGACATCTCAATCGCCGGCGCGGCGGGACTGGCCGGCGTCCCCCTGCGGAGCGCGCGGGCACTGCTCGGCGAGCTGAGCCGCGCGCACCTGGTCACCGAGGACCTGCCGGGCCGCTACCGCACCCACGACCTGCTGCTGGCCTACGCCACCGAGCTCGGCGAGGAGAACGACGGCCCGGCCGAGCGCGCCGCCGCGGAGCTGCGCTGCCTGGCGTTCTACCGGGCCACCGGCTATCAGGCCCACCGGTGGCTGCTGGCCTCCGAGTACCAACCGCTGATCGAGCCGGGGCCGGGCGAGACGCCGCTGCGCTTCGACGGGCACGGTGACGCCATGCGCTGGTTCACCGCCGAGCGGCACGTCCTCATCGCGCTGGTCGGCCGGGCCGCCCGGCAGGGCCGGCACACCGAGGCCTGGCAGCTCGCCCTGGGGATGCAGCACTTCTTCGAACGCAGCGGCCGGTGGGCCGACTGGACGACGACCGGCGAGGTGGCCCTCGCGGCGGCCCGGGCGGGCGGCGACCTGGTCGGGCAGGCCCGGATGCACCGCAGCCTGGCCGGGGCGGCCTACTTCCGGCACGAGCACGAGACCGCGCTCGGGCATCTCGACCGGGCGGTCGAGCTGCTCGCCCGGCTCGGCCTGTACGGGGAGATGACCCGGGCCGGGTTCAACCGGGCGATGATCCTGAGCGCGCAGGGGCGCCACGAGGAGGTCATCCGGGCGCTCTCCGCGGCGCTGGGGCCGTGGGTGGCCGGCGACGACAAGCTGCTGGCGGACGTCCTGGTCATCATGGGCGCGAGCCACGCCGAACTGGGCCGGGCGGACGAGGCCGTGCGCTGCGCCGAGCGGGCGATGGCGCTGTCGCGCGGCGCGCGGTACCGGTTGGGCATCGCCGAGGCGTGGGAGGTGCTCGGCCGGGGGCATTCCGCCCGCGGGGAGCTCGACCGGGCGGTCGACTGCTGGCGCGCGGCCGCCGTCGGCTACCAGGAGGCCTCGGCGCCGGCGCCGGCCGCGGAGGTGCTTGCGCTGCTCGGCGACGCCCTCGCCGCCGCCGGCGACCGGGACGCCGCGGTACGGGCGTGGCAGGAGGCGCTGGCTCTGATCCCGCACGCGCACACGCACACGCCGACCGGCCGGCGACTGGCCGGCCTGCTCGCGGCGGTCACGTCCGGTCCGTGACCGGTCGCGGTCGGTGACGGCACTCGATTCGCACTCGCGCGTCAGTCCATTCGCATCCGCCGTCCCTAGGCTCCTGCCTCATTCACCGTTGCTGCTGCGGAGGGGGGAGCGACCGTGCTGTGGACGTCCGACGGATCTCCGGCCGGCCGGGCCGAGCGCATGACCGCGCTGCACGCGGACCATGCCCGTGCCGTGCTGCGTCTCCTGCTCCTGCTGACCCGCGGGCAGCGGCAGACCGCCGAGGACCTGCTGCAGGAGACGATGCTGCGCGCCTGGCGGCACCTCGACTCGGTGCCGGCCGAGCCCGAGGCCGCCCGCCGCTGGCTCCTCACCGTCGCCCGGCGGCTCGTCATCGACGGGGTCCGGCGCCGGCAGGGCCGCCCCGCCGAGGTCCATCTCGTCGACATGACCTGGATTCCGGCCGGTGACGACACGACCGGCACCGCGCTGGCGTCGTACGCCGTCCGGCGCGCGCTGCGCCGGCTGAGCCCGGCGCAGCGCAGCCTGCTCTCCGAGGTGTTCCTGGTCGGGCGGTCGACGGAGGAGGTCGCGGGCCGGCTGGGGGTGCCGATCGGCACCGTGAAGTCCCGGACCCACCACGCCCTGCGCGCTCTGCGCACCGGCGTCCAGGCGGCCTGAGCAGGGAACACCCCCGCCACCGGTCCCGCGCCGGCCCCTGCCATGCTGTGGCGGTCGTGGCAACGAGCTCTGTACGGATCGCGTCCGGATGACCACCCCGCTCTCCTTCGCCGTTCTCGGCCCGGTGCGGGGCTGGCGCGGCCGGTCCGAGCTCGACCTGGGCACCCGGCAGCAGCGGCTGATCCTGGCGCTCCTGCTCGTCCGGGCGGGCGGCGCGGTCAGCGTCGCCGAGCTCGTCGACCTGCTCTGGGAATCCGACCCCCCGCCCAGCGCGGTCAACGTGGTGCACCGGCACGTCGGGGCGCTCCGGCGGCGCTTCGAGCCGGACCTGCCGACGCGGGCGGCGGGCTCGGTGCTCATCCGCGACGGCGCCGGGTACCGGCTGCTGATCGAGGAGGATTCGCTCGACCTGCTGCGCTTCCGGCGCCTGGTCGACCGGGCCGGTGGCAGTTCCGGCGCGGCGGGCGTCGAGCTCTACCGGGAGGCGCTGGCGCTGTGGCGCGACCGGTGCGCCGCGAACCTGCGGGCCGGCGGCCGTACCCATCCGGAGTTCGTCGCCGTCGACGGCGAGTGGTTCGCCGCCGTCCGGGCGGCGACCGACGCCGCGCTGCGGGCCGGCAGCGTCCCCGCGGTGCTGCCCGCGATCCGGCTGGCCGCCGAGCAGGAGCCGCTGGACGAGGGACTCCAGGCGCGGCTGCTGCTCGCGCTCGCCGCGGACGGCCGGCGGGCCGAGGCCCTCGCGGCGTACGCCGACATCGAGCACCGGCTCGCCGACGAGCTCGGCATCCGGCCGGGCGCCGACCTGCGAGCGGCCCGGGACCGCCTGCTCGACCACGACGCTGCGCCCGGCGGCTCCCGGCCGTGGCCCGGCGCCGGACCGGCCTCCATCCGGTCCGCAGCGCCGCCCGACGTGACGGCGGCCGGATCTGCGCCGGCCGGGCCGGAGGCCGCGCCGTCGACCGGTGCCGGGCGGCCGGCGCAGTTGCCGGCCGACCATCCGTACTTCAGCGGCCGCCGCGACCTGGTGGCCGCCGCGGAGGGGCTGCTGGCCGGCGATCGGCCGCCCGCCGCGCTGGTCATCGACGGCATGCCCGGGGTGGGGAAGACCACCCTGGCGGTGCACCTGGCCCACCGGCTCGCCGCCCGCTACCCCGACGGGCAGTTGTACGCCGACCTGCGCGGCTTCGGCTCCGGCGACTCGATGCTGACACCGGCCGAGGCGCTGCGCGGCTTCCTGTGGTCGCTGGGGGTCGCGCCGGCCGCCATCCCGGCCGAGCTGCACGCGCAGGCCGGCCTCTACCGCAGCATCCTGGCCGAGCGCCGGATGCTGATCCTGCTCGACAACTGCCGCGACTGGGACCAGGTCCGACACCTGCTGCCCGGCACCGGCGGGAGCCTCGTCATCGCCACCGGCCGCCGCCGGATCACCGGCGGGGCCGGCCCGGCGGGCGCCCACCCGCTGCACCTCGACCTGCTGACCGACGCCGAGGCCCGTGAACTGCTCACCCGCTGGCTCGGCGACGCGACGGCCGCCGACCCGGCCGCCGTCGACGAGATCGTCGCCCGGTGCGGCGGGCTGCCGCTGGCCCTGGCGCTGGTCGCCACCCGTGCCCTCGGCCGGCCCGCGCTCAGCCTGCCGGCGGTCGCCGGTGAGCTGGCCGGGGCCGGCGGCCGGCTGGCCGGTTTCGGGGACGCACACGCCGATCTGGAGACGGTCTTCTCCTGGTCCTACCGGGCCCTGACGCCCGGGGCGGCCCGGCTCTTCCGGTTGCTGCCCCGACACCCGGCCGGGGCGGTGAGCACGGAGGCGGCGGCCGCCCTGGCCGGCCTGTCCCCGCGCACCGCCCGCGGCCTGCTCGCCGAGCTGGCGGCGCACCTGCTGGTGCGGCCCGACGACGGCCGGTGGCGGATGCACGACCTGCTGCGGGCCTACGCCGCGGAGCTGGCGGAGGAGCACGACGACGCCGCGGAGGGGATACACCCGGCACACCCGTACCCGATGACGTCGCACGCCACGGTGACCCCGGACGCGGCGCCGGTGGGCGCCGCGCCCGGGGACCACCCTCAGTACCGGTAGGCGCGGATGACGGTCTGCTTGACCGTGTTACCGCCGGTGTCCGTCGCGGCGGCCCGCAGCGAGACGAAGCCGGTGCCGGTCGGGTTGCGCACCCAGGCGACCGCCTTCTCGCCGGACCGCTTCACGGTCAGCTGCTGCCAGGTCCTGCCGTCGTCGAAGGACGCCTCGACGGTCAGGGTCCTGGTCCGGCCCGGTGCCGCACCGACCTGACGGTCGAGCGAGATCGGGATCGCGAACAGCCGGCCGGCCGGCGCCCGGTTGTCGATGTCGAGCTCCGGGGTGTACCGGACGGCCGTGAGAGGCAGCTTCACCAGGTCGCCGTCGCCCACGTGCGCGGACGTGAAGGTCCACTCCGCGTCGACCACGGTGGACAGGGTGAACTCCGGGTCGCTGCGGAAGGTAGCGGCCAGCCGGTAGTCACCCTTCTCCGCGGGCACGGTCCACACCCAGGGCGTCTCGCTCCCGTCGCCGATCTTGGTCCCGTTACGGTAGAGGCTCACCTGTGCGCTGCCGCCGCGGACGTGCCGGAAGCCCATGTGCCCGGTGCCGTCGCCGTGCAGCGGCCCCGGCCCGCCGATCGTGTCGCCGAAGTAGCGGGTGGCGAACTGCTGGCCGAAGTTCGGCTCCGGGAAGACCGGCCCGGCCACGCCGTTGGCCCACTTCACCGTGTACGTGCGCCCGGGCTGGAAGCTGGTCCACGCCGACTGGTAGTAGGTGTACCTCAGCTGGGACGAGGTCGACTGCCACACCGCCTTCTTGTCCTGGTTGTAGTACTCGGTGATGGTGCTCGGCACGTCGTAGGTGAAGCTCGGCGGAATGTTGCGCTCGTCCCGGTAGATCGGCGAGTTGCCGGGCGCGTGCGCGACCGCGGTCCGCGCGACCGGCACGCCGGCCACGTCCGCGCTGATCCGGGAGCGGACCGTGGCGAAGTCGCCCGCGCGCATCGTGCGGGTCAGCCCGGTCATCATCCGCTCCGGCTCGTAGAAGTAGACCCGGTAGACGTACGGGCTGTTGTGCAGGCTGCCGTCCTCGGCCACCTGGCCCCACATCCCGTTGACGTAGGAGACGAAGCCGGGAGTCCTGCCGCCGCCGATCTGCCCGGTCCGCGCGTGGTCGAGGGGGAGCCCCATCACGACGCCGAACGGGTCGTTGCTGCCCCAGACCTGTGGCTGCTCGGTCCGGATGGTCCAGCCGAACTCCTGGTGGACCGCGGTGGCCTTCGGGTTCGGCACGGACACCGCGACCGGCTTCGCCGAGCGGGTGTCCACGGTGAGCGACTGGTCCGTGGTCAGATCGAGGCTCGGCCGCACCATCGAGGTGATGTTCGGGACGTACGGGTCGCCGGTCAGCAGATAGGTCTGGAGCAGGTAGCGGCCCGGGCGGACCCGGTACGTGGTGATCGCGGGGTTGTCGAACACCAGGGTGGTCTGCCGGTCGAGGTCGGTCAGCAGGGTCACCCAGCTCTGCTCGGGCGTGGGCGCGCCGCCGTCCGGCCCGACGAGCTTGAGGCTGAGCTGCTGGCGGGCGATGTCGAGCGCGACCGGGGTCTGCACCTGCACGCCCCCGCCGGTGGCGGTCACCTCACCGCCGAAGTAGTGGTCGGGCAGGTCGGTGCCGGCCCGCACGCTCACCGTCACGGTGGCCGTGCCGCCGGCCGGGACGGTCACGGAGGAGGCACCGAGGCTGAACAGGCCGGCCGGTGCCGGGGCGCCGTCGGCGTCCTTCGCGTCGAGGGAGACGTTCAGGGTGAGGGGGGAGGAGCCGCTGTTCGCGTAGGTGATCGTGCGCTGCTGCGCGGCGCTGGTCCGCGCGAAGGCGACGCT
This sequence comes from Micromonospora halotolerans, assembly GCF_032108445.1. Classification (NCBI taxonomy): domain Bacteria; kingdom Bacillati; phylum Actinomycetota; class Actinomycetes; order Micromonosporales; family Micromonosporaceae; genus Micromonospora; species Micromonospora halotolerans. The sequence continues at coordinate 4,942,730 of NZ_CP134876.1, forward strand.
GACCGGGTTGGCCGTGACGGGCTGCCGGATCGCCCGGGCGACGTCGAGGAAGCCCGCGCCCTGCTCGTAGACACCGATGGCGGCGTTCGGCCGCGCGGCCGCCATCAGCGTGGACTTGATCCGCTCGGGCGACCAGTCCGGGTGCTGCTGGGTCAGGATCGCCGCCGCGCCGGCGACGTGCGGAGTCGCCATCGAGGTGCCGTTGAGGCTGGTGTACTGCGGGTTCCCGTCGTCCGGCGCCAGGTCGGAGGTCGAGCTGCGGGCGGCGAGGATGCCGACGCCGGGCGCGGTGACGTCCGGCTTGATGCCGGCGTCGCTCGCGCGCGGACCCCGGCTCGAGAAGGCGGCCAGCTCGCCCGTCTTGGTCACGGCGCCCACGGTCAGCGCCTCGTCCACGCTGCCGGGGGAGTTCACCGTGGACTCGCCGGCCTCGCCGCTGTTGCCCGCGGCGACGACGAACAGCACGCCGTAGCGGTGGGTGAGGTCGGCCAGGGCCGCCTCGATCGGGTCGGTCTCCGGGCTGTCCGGGCCGCCGAGGCTCATGTTCGCGACCTTGACGCCCTGCTGCGCCACCCAGGTCATGCCGGCCAGGATCGCCGACTCCGGGCAGCCCTCCACCATGCAGACCTTGGCGCTGTAGAGGGTCGCGCCGGGCGCCATGCCCTTGAAGCGGCCCTGGGACGCGGCCGCGGTGCCGGCGATGGTCGAGGCGACGTGGGTGCCGTGGCCGACCCGGTCGAGGGTGTCCGGGTCGGCGGTGAAGTTCTCCGCGGCGGCGACGCGGCCAACCAGGTCGGGGTGGGTCTGGTCGATGCCGGTGTCGATCACGCCGACCTTCACCCCCGTTCCCGTCCAGCCGGCCTGCCAGGCTTCCGGCGCGCCGGTGAGCGGGACGCTGACGTCGAGCGTGGGGCGGCGCAGCCCGTCGAGCCAGACCTTGTCGAACCCGGCCCGCAGCTGCCGCTCGGTGCCGTTCGCGGCGGACGTGAGGCTGTTCCAGAAGGACACCGCGTCCGCTCGGCTCTCCGCGACCGCGCTCGACCCGGAGAGCTGCCGGGTGGTCCGGGCGCCGGGGAGGCCGGCGGGGGTGGCGCCGCTGTGCTGGACGATGAGCGGCAGGGTGGCCCGGGTGTCGTCGTAGCCGAAGCCGAGCAGCATCGAGATGTCGAAGAGCCGCTCGTCGAGCTTGCCCCGGTTGAGCAGGCCGACGGCGTCGGCGGGGATGACCCGCACGTCCTTGCCGGCGCTGTGGGTGATGAACGGGATCCGCTCCCGGCCCTTGCCCGGCACGACGTTCACGGCCGTCTGGCCGTCCACGGTGCTGACGTGGACGGTGTCGCCGGTGAGCAGCGTGACCGTCCGGCTCTCGGACGCGACCGGGGGTGTGGTCGCCGGCTTCGCGGCTCGGGGCTGCGCCGACACCGGCGTACCGCCGGGAGCCACCACCGAGACGCCCAGCGCGAGCAGCGCCAGCGCCGATAACTTGCGAACTGAACTCATCATTCTCCCTGGATGAACACGAGGGGTATCCAGGTGCTCCGGACGTGGCCGGCGGCCGAGAGTTCACCCATTGTGACCTGGGTCACAATGGGTGGCAGCGTCTTCGGGTTTCAATGGGGCATGCGCGTCCTGGTCGTCTCCGCGCCGCTGCAGGGGCACCTGCTGCCGCTGGTCCCGCTCGCCCTCGCCTGGCGGGACGCCGGCCACGACGTGGTGATCGCGAGTGGCGGCGACGCGCTCACCGTCGACCTCGGCGGCCTGGCGGCGCACGACGTCGCGCCCGGGTTCGCCTTCGGTCGGATCGCCGGCCGGGTCCTGCTGCGACATCCGCTCCTGGCCCGCCGGGAGCTGGCCGGGCGTGCCGGCACCGCGGTCGTCGGTGAGCTGTTCGGTGCCGCCAACGCCACGTTCGTCGACGCGGTGGTCGCGCTGGCCCGGCGCGAACGGCCCGACCTGATCGTCTACGAGCCGCTGGGCGTGGCCGGAGGCGTCGCCGCCGAGCGCATCGGGGTTCCCGGCGTCCTGCAGGAGAACAACCTGTTCCCCGCCGCCGACCTCGTCGCGGCCGTGGCGGCGAGCCGGCCGATGAGGCGGCAGCGGATCGGCACGCCGGCGGCCACGATCACCGTGTCGCCGCCGAGCCTCACCGGGCCCAGACCGGGGCTGCCCATGCGGGCGGTGCCGTACTCGGGCGGCGGAGAGGTGCCGGCCTGGCTTCTGCGTGCCGGGGAGCGGCCGCGGATCATCGTCAGCCGCAGCACCGTCGCCGGTCCGGGCGGCGGCGACCCGACGGCGGCGATCATCGCGGCCGCGCCCGCGGTGGACGCCGACATCGTGCTCGTCCGGCCGCCCGGCAGGCTGCCGCGGCTGCCGCCGAACGTCCGGGCGGTCGGCCGCGTGCCGCTGGACCGGGTGCTCCCGTACGCGACGGCGTACGTGCACCACGGCGGTGCGGGCAGCGTGCTGGGTGCACTGGCGGCGGGCGTGCCGCAGCTCGTCGTGCCCGGCCCAGGCGACCGGCGGCACAACGCCGAGGTGGTCGAGCGTCGCGGCGCCGGTCTCGGGGTGGCAGCCCGGGCCATCACGCCGGACGTCCTGACCCGGCTGGTCACCGACGCGGCGCTCAGGAAGGCGGCGGGCGAGGTACGCGACGAGATGGCCGCGATGCCGCCGCCCACCGACCTGGTGCCCGAGCTGACCACGCTGTACACGTGACCCTGCCGCGGCCCGGGCCACGGTGCCAGCCCCCTTCGCGTCCGGCGTGACGTCACGCTGCCGGCTCCGACGCCGAGGCGGTCGGTGAGTGGGAGGCTCGCTCGAGCAGGGCCGGCAGGACCGTGGCGATCAGGACGCAGCCCGCCACCACCGCGCCGAGCACCGTCCACGACACGTCGAGCGGAACGGGCCCGGCCACCCGGAGCAGCGCCACCCACAGCCCGCTCAGCCCCGCCGCGGCGACGGCTGCCGCGAGCACCACGCCGACACCGACGGCCACCAACGACTCGGCCAGCGCGTAGCGGAGCACCTGGTTCCGGTCGGCGCCGAGCAGGTGCAGGACGCGCCGCTCGCCGGCGCGGTCCGGTGCACCCATGACCAGGGTGTTCACCAGCGCGATCGTGGTGTAGGTCAGCAGGATCCCGAGGACCATCAGCAGTCCGAGGCGGCTCGCGCTCGCCCGTCCGGCGGCGGCCGCGGCCGACCACTGCCGCTTGCTGACCACCAGGGCGCGGTGCCCCTCCCCGGCTCGACGCAGGGCCGCCTCCACGGCCGCCGGGTCGTCGCCGGGCCGCACGTCGACGAGGGCCGTCGACGGCAGCCCGGCACGGGCGTTACGAGGACTCACGAGTGCGGCCGTGCCCGCCCCCGGGGAGAGGAGCCGCACCACGCGCAACCGGGCCTCGGTGCCGTCGGCCAGCCACAGCCGGGCCGTGTCGCCCACCCGGTACCCCCAGTCCGGCTCCGGGACGATCGCGTCGTCCGGGACGGACTCCACGCCCTGCGTCGGGCGCTGGATCAGCACCGTGTCGCCCTCGAGCGTGTAGACGCTGCTCTCGGTCACGGTCGACACGTCGGCGCCCGGAACGGACCGCAGGCGGGCCGTCAGCTCGGCGTCGAGTCCCGCGGTGCCGTCCGGCAGCACGAGGTAGTCGGCCCGCACCGACCCCGCGTCGACCGCCGCGCTCGCGGTGTCGGTCATGGCGGAGGCGGTGAGCAGCGCCGCGGGCAGCGCCACGGTCAACAGTACGGGCGTCGCGAGCGCCGCCGTCCGCCGCGCCGAGCTCGTCGCGGCGGCCGCCACCAACATGCCGACGGCGCCGCCCACCCGCTCGAACGGCCGCGTCAGCAGCCGGGCGGTGGGCCGGACCACGGCGGGGGCGAGCAGCGCGGCGGCCGCGATCAGCAGCATCAGCACGGGCATGTACGACTTGCGGTTGGTCGCCGAACCGGGATCCGCGACGGCGGTGACCGCCATGCAGACCAGCGCGGTGGCCAGCGTTCCGGAGCCGAGCAGCCAGCGGCTGAGCGGCATCGACCGGGCCTGCGCCGGCGCGTCGCGCAGCGCTTCGACCGGCCGGACCCGGCTGGCCCGCCACGCGGCCGTCACCACGGCGAGCAGAGCGACGAGTATGCCGGCGGCGAAGGAGAGGTACGCCGGTACAGGGGAACCGCTGACCGAGTCGATCCAGTCCGGGGCCATGCGCCGCGCGACGAGCCAGTCGAGGACGGCGGGGGCGGCGTACGGGCCCGCGACGGCGCCGGTCGCGGCCGCGAGGACGGAGATGGTCAGCGCCTCGAGGTAGACCATCCGGCGGATCTGGCCCGGTGTGGCCCCGGTCGCCCGCAACAGCGCCATCTCCCGGTGCCGCTGGCCGACCGCGAAAGCGAAGGTCGCGGCCACCACGGCGATCGAGATGAAGATGGCGAACCCGAGGGCGATGCCGGCGATGGTGTTGGCGTTGTTGCGGGCGTCGGCGTCACTCTCCCGGTTCGGGTCCGACCGGGCACGTTCCTCGCCGACCAGCACCCGGGCCCGCGTACCGACCGCCGCCCGGACGTCGGCCTCCGGCTGCCAGGTGAGGAGCGCGTCGACGCGCGGGGAGAGCTGCGCGGCGCGGACGTCGGTGAAGAAGAGGGAGACCTCGCGGGCGGTGCTGCTGACGCCGACGACGGTGTACGGCCGCACCCCCGCCGCCGTGACCACCCGCACCCGGTCGCCCGGCCGGGCACCCTCGCTGACGACGATCTCGTCGTTGGTCGTCGGCGCCCGGCCGGCGACCAGGTGCTGCCCGGCGGCGGGCAGGGCCGACCAGGGGCGCCCGACGCTCCCGCCGGGCCCGGTGGCGAGCGTCGCCGGGAAGACCCGGTCGGCGACCGCGTGCGGCAACGCGGTGGCCAGCGCGGCGGGAACTCCCTGCGGCTGCGCCAGCGGCACCGTCTCCCCGCCGTCCCAGGTCGGCACGCTCAGCTCGTCGACACCCACCACGACGACCGGGACGTCCCGGTAGCGTTGCGGTCCGCGGTCGGCCGCGCCGACCGTGGTGGCGAGCACCTGGCCGAGGGCGGCGACCAGCGCCGACCCGAGGGCCAGAGCCACGAACATGCCGACGAACGACCGCCACCCGAACCGCAGCGTCGTCAGCGCGAGCGTCAGCATGCCGCCGCCTCCAGCCGCGCCATGTGCATCATGATGGCCTCCGCGGTCGGCGCGGGAATCTCGCCGTCGATGCGGCCGTCCGCGAGGAAGAGGACCCGATCCGCGTACGCGGCGGCGTGCGCGTCGTGGGTGACCATCACGACGGTCTGCCGGCGCTGGTCGACCACCTCACGCAGCAACCGCAGCACCTGCTCACCGGAGCGCCGGTCCAGCGCGCCGGTCGGCTCGTCGGCGAAGAGCACCGCCGGCGCGGTCAGCAGCGCCCGGGCGATCGCGACGCGCTGCTGCTGCCCGCCGGAGAGCTCACCCGGCCGGTGGCCGCCGCGGTCGGCGAGACCGACAGCGGCGAGGCTCGCGAGCACGTCCGCGCGGTGGGGGCGGCGCCCCGCGAGCCGCAGCGGCAGGGCGACGTTCTGTTCGGCGGTGAGTGCCGGCATCAGATTGAAGGACTGGAACACGAAGCCGATGCGGTCACGCCGCAGCAGGGTCAGCCGTCGCTCGCTGAGCACGGAAAGGTCCTGTCCGGCGAGGCTGACCCGGCCGGAGGTGGGCCGGTCCAGGCCGGCCGCGCACTGCAGGAGGGTCGACTTGCCGGAGCCGGAGGGCCCCATGACGGCGGTGAAGGATCCGGTGTCGAAGCTGACGGAGACACCGGCCAGGGCGGTGACCCCGTTGGGATAGCGCCGGGTCACCTCGCTGACCTCGACGACGGGTACGGAAGGCATGTACCGACGCTATGGAGATCCATTCCCGTGGGGTACCGGACAGGTGACTGGTGTAGTTTCCGATCCCATGCTGGTGGGCCGCGACGCTGACCGGGCCGTCCTGCGGACCGCCGTGGAGCAGGCACGTGCCGGCCGGAGCGCCGCGCTCGTGGTGCGCGGGGAACCGGGCATCGGCAAGTCCGCGCTGCTGGACCACGTCGCCACCGGCCCGGGGCTGACCGTGCTGCGCTGCGCCGGGGTCGAGTCCGAGGCGGAGATACCGTTCGCCTCCCTCCACCTCCTGCTCCACCCGGTGCTCGGCCGCGCGGAGGCGCTGCCCGACCTGCAGCGCGCCGCCCTGCTCGGTGCGCTCGGGGTGGAGCCGGCCACCGGCCGGGACCCGCTGCTGATCGGCGCCGCCGCGTTGACCCTGCTCGCCGACCTGGCCGAGGACGAGCCGGTGCTCTGCCTCATCGACGACGCGCACTGGCTCGACGAGTCCTCCGCGCGAACGCTGCGCTTCGTCGCCCGGCGGTTGCACGCCGACGCGGTGGCGATGGTCTTCGCGGCGCGTCCGGAGTTCGACCCCGCAGGTCTGCCCGAGCACCGGTTGGCCGGAATCGGCACCTCGGCCTGCGCCGCCCTGCTGGACCGCTGGGCTCCCGGTCTGGACCACGCGGCGCGGGAACGGATCATCCGGGAGAGCGGGGGCAACCCGCTGGCACTGCGCGAGCTGCCGCACGTGGCGGCGGAGCAGACCCATCTGCCCGCGCCGCTGCCGCTGTCGAGGCGCCTCGAGCACGCCTTCGGTACGCGCATCGCCCGGTTGGCGCCAACCGTGCGTACCGTGCTCGCCATCGCCGCCGCCGACGAGGCAGCCGGGCTCGGCAACCTGCTACGCGCCGCCGCCACCCAGGGGATCTCCCGCGACGCGCTGCGCGCCGCCCTGGTCGAGGCCGAGGAGGCCGACCTGCTGCGGGTGTCCGGCGGTCGGGTGGTCTTCACCCATCCGTTGCTGCGGGCCGCCGCGTACCAGCAGGCCGGGATCGAGCGGCTGGCCGTGCACCGGGCGCTCGCCGAGGCCGTCGCCGCGGAGCCGGATCAACAGGCCTGGCATCTCGCCGCGGCGGCGACCGGCCCCGACGAGACCACCGCCCGCGCGCTCGAACTCGCCGCCGAGCGGGCGCAGGGCCGCAGCGGATACGCCGCGGCAGCGGCGGCACTCGAACGCGCCGCCGAACTGACCGCCGATCCCGGGCTGCGCGGTCACCGGCTGATCGCCGCCGCGGTCGCGGCGAACGATGCCGGACAGCGGCACCGCACCCGGCACCTGCTGGACCGGGTCGGCGAGGCTCCCGCCGATCCGCTCCGAGCCGCCCGCTACCACGAACTCCGGGCCCGGGTCGCCTTCGACTCCGGCGACGCCGCCCGGGCCCACGACCTGCTGGTGGCGGCGTCCGCGGCACTCGCCGACGTGGATCCCGCCGGGGCGCGGGCCGTCCTCATCGACGCCGCCCGCAACGCCTGGCAGCTCAGCGACCCGCCCCGCGTGGCCGATGCGGCCGAACGGCTGGCGAAGCTGGGCACTGCCCCGGACAGCCTGGCAGCGGCGGTCTCCGCCGTCACCGGAGCCGCCACCCTGCTCACCGCCGGCCCGGCGGGCGCCCTGCCCGTGATGCGCCCGCTGGTCGCCGTGGGGCTGCGAGCCCGCGGCGCCTACGCCCTGCGGCTCAACGCCGCGTTCGTGGCGGGCATCGTCGGCGACTTCACCGCCGGTGGAAGCATCGCCCGGCAGGTCGTCGACGACTGCCGCGCCGCCGGCGCGGTCGGCTGGTTGCCACTCGCGCACGTGACCCTCGCCACCGCCGAGCTCTATCTCGGACAGTTCCGCAACGCGGTCACGTCGGCCACCGAGGGCCTGCAACTGGCCGCCGACACCGGCCAGCCGAACCGCGCCGGATACCTGGAGGGCGTGCTCGCCTGGATCGCCGCCGTGCAGGGCGACGAGGACGCCTGCCTGCGCCTCAGCGCTCAGTGCCAGGACGGCTTCGCCACCCACCGCATCGCCAACGGTCTCGCCTGGGCAGTCTGGGCCCGGGCGATGCTGGACCTCGCCCAGGGCCGCACCGCCGAGGCGCTGGACCGGCTCGACGCCGCCCTGGACGGGCCGGTGCGGCACCAGGCCCACGCCGTCTACTTCGCACCCGACCAGGTCGAATGCGCCGTTCGCCTCGGTGACCCGGAGCGCGGCCGCGCGGCGAGCGACCGGTTCGGGGCGTTCGCCGACGCGGCCGGACAGGACTGGGCGCGGGCCGTATGGCACCGCGGCCAGGGCATGCTCACCACGGACACCGACCTCGCGGACCACCACTTCGCGGCGGCGTTGCGCGCGCACGCGGACGGCTCACGGCCGTGGGAGATCGCCCGTACCCATCTGTCGTACGGCGAGCGGCTGCGCCGCGACCGGCGCAAGCACCAGGCCCGGTCGCACCTGAGGACCGCGCGGGAGATCTTCGAACGGTTGCCGGCACCGCCGTGGGCCGACCGGGCGGCCGCGGAGCTGCGTGCCGCCGGCGAGCAGACACCGTCCGCCGCTGCCGTCGACCTGCTCGCGGCGCTCTCGCCGCAGGAACTGCAGATCGTCCGGCTGGCTCACGCCGGGTTGACGAACCGGGAGATAGCGGCACAGCTCTTCCTCAGCCCGAAGACGGTCAGCTATCACCTGTACCGCGCGTTCCCGAAGCTCAACGTGGCCACCCGGGGCCAGTTGGCCCGCCTCGACCTGCCGGCGTGAACCCCTGCGGCGCGCCGGCACCGCGGGGGGTGCACAGCGGCCGTATTGCCGTCACCGGGAGACTCCGTCGAGCGCCTGCATGATGACGTCGGTGACCGCCTGGGGCTGGGTGACCATGACGACGTGGGAGGCGTCGACCCGGGTGATCGTGGCGCCGGCACGCTCGGCCATCCGGAGCAGCGCGTCGGTGCCGGCGGCCCGGTCGCCGGTGGCGACGACGGCCCAGGAGGGAAACTTCTTCCAGGCGGGGTTCGTCGTGGGCGTGGAGAAGGCCAGCGAGGAGGCCGGGCGCTGGGTGGCCGCCATGACCGTGGCGTCCTTCTCGGTGAGGTCGGCGGCGAACGCGTCGTGGAACTTCGCCGGGTCGATGAGGAACTCCGTCTCGGTGCCCGAGGCGGTCGGATACTGCACCGGCACCAGCGCCGAGTTCAGCACGCTGTCCTTGGAGCCGCCCTCGATGTCCATCAGCGTCTCGCCGTCCTCGGGGGCGAAGGCGGCGACGTAGACCAGGCCCACGACGTTGTCCACCCGCGAGGCGGCGTTGGTGATGACCGCCCCGCCGTAGGAGTGGCCGACGGCGAGGACCGGGCCCGGCGTCTGCTGGAGGGCGCTCGCCACGTACGCGGCGTCCTCGTCGATGCCACGCAGCGGGTTGGGTACCGCCTTCACGGCGACGCCCGCGGCGGTCAACCGCTCCACCACCCCGTTCCAGCTGGAACTGTCGGCGAAGGCGCCGTGCACCAGGACGACAGTGGGCCTGCCGGAACGCGCGGAGGTGCTGGTCATGATCGGTCCTTTCGGTCGACGGTCCGTCAGTCACACGGCGTCACCAGGGGCTGCGTCTCGTCGACCAGGTACGTCGAGAGCATCATGGTGGTGACGTCGGCCGTGATGTTCCGGGCGTTGTGGACGACTCCGGGCGGGATCAGGAACGGCTCCCCGGCGTGGACCGTCAGGCTGGGCCGGTCGTCGAACTCCATGGCGATCACCCCGTGGATGAGGAACCCCACCTCCTCACCGGGGTGTCGGTGCCGCCCGGATGCCAGCCCGACCGGGATCTCGAACAGGGTCTGCACGATCAGCCGACCCGGTACGGAGGCCGGGTGCCGCTGGAGTTCGGTACGCCGGACGGTGGGCGGCTCCGCGACGCCGGAATGGTGCGACATGCCCGTCTCCCGTCCAGTCGATCTCCACGCTCGCCTGCCGCCCGGGATGCGCGCGGCACCGGGGACGTGGCGTTACCCGCCGCCGGTCGAGACATGCCCGGCCCCGCAGGATCAGCGCCACGGGTTGACGGGAGGGGGAGCGGGTAGGCGGGCCGGATGAGGCCGGACAGCGACTCCGTCGACGTCGACGAGCCGCTCGCCGTGGACGTGTCCCCGGCATCGCACGACGCCAGCGGTGAGGGGGTGCCGACGCGCGACCTGACCGGTCTGGCGCCGGCGGCCCGGCCGGCCCGGCGCTGGACCCCGCGCCGGGTGGTGGCGACTCCGGCGGCCCTCGACCACCCGCACGGGCGGCGGGTGGTCGACCGGGTCGAGGCTCTGGGCATCGAGGTGGAGCGGTTGCGCGCCAACCGGCTGACCGGCGTGCGCGGGGAGACCGAGCGGGAGACGTACGCGCGGGCCAAGGCCACCCTGGCGATCGTGGTCAGCCCGCCGTCGCGGCGGGCGCTGCAGCCGATCGCGCCGAGCGCGGACTGGCGGGTCGACCTGGCCGAGGGCTGCCCGGCGCACTGCCAGTACTGCTATCTCGCCGGGTCGCTGTCCGGCCCGCCGGTGACCCGGGTGTACGCGGACCTCGACGACATCCTCGCCGGGCTGGCCGCGTACGCCGGGCGGGGAACCGTGACCAGCCGCAGCGCCGCGCGGGCCGGCGAGGGCACCACGTTCGAGGCGTCCTGCTACACGGACCCGCTCGCCCTGGAGCACCTGACCGGGAGCTGGCGGCGGGCGGTGGAGCACTTCGCGGCGTGGGACGCGCCGGTGCAACTGCGCTGGACCACCAAGTACGCCGATGTGGACACCTTCGTCGGGGTGCCGCATGCGGGGCGTACGCGGGTGCGGTTCAGCGTCAACGCCGCGCCGGTCAGCGAGCGCCTGGAGGGCGGGACCGCGACGGTGGCGGACCGGCTCGCGGCCCTGCGCCGGCTGGCCCTCGCCGGCTACCCGGTGGGACTGACCATCGCCCCGATCATGCCGGTGCCGGACTGGCGGCGGCACTACGGCGCGCTCCTGGACCGGGTGGCGTCGGCCGTGGCCGGGCTGGCCGGCCTGGACCTGACCGCCGAGCTGATCACCCACCGGTTCACGCCGGGCAGCAAGGAGGTGCTGCTCGGCTGGTATCCGCGGACCCGCCTGGAGATGGACGAGGAGTCCCGCCGGCGCAGGTACGGACGGTTCGGCGCGGTGAAGTTCGTCTACCCGCGCGAGACGATGACGGAGCTGCGTACCTGGTTCGAGCGGGAACTGGCCGCCCGGGTGCCGGCCTGTCGGGTGCTCTACTGGACCTGACCGCGAAGCGGCCCGGTGACGGTGCGGGGACGCGGACGCGCGGTCGCGTCCCCGCACCCGCGGTCAGCGGTCGGTGAACACTGCGGCGTACCGGGTGAGGTAGAGCGGCCAGCCCTCGTCTTGGCCCACGCCGTCGCGGACGGACTGCCAGCCCGGGCCGTGCCGGTCGAGGTGGCGGTGTTCCAGTTCGACGCGGGTGCGGTGGGGGGTCTCGGCCACGAAGCGGACCTCGACCTCGCTGGTGTTGTCAGGGTCGGTCTCGACCTGCCACCGAGGGCTGATGTCCCAGCTGAACACCACCCGGTCCGGCGGCTCGTACGCGAGCACCCGCGCCCAGCGGCACTCGCTGCCGTCGACGCCGCGGTCGTAGATGTGGCCGCCGACCTTGGGCTCGAACACGGTTTCCGCGATCGCCGCGCCGAGCAGGTTGTGCTCCGGCGGCTTGAAGTCACCGAACCGCTCGGTGAACACGGTGAACGCCCGTTCCAGCGGCGCCTCGACGACGATCTGCCGGCGGACCACCGCGGCTTCTGTCTCGGTCATGGGGTCTCCTCGGTCGGTTGTTCGACGGCGCTCCGGTAGCTGTCCAACGCGCGGTGCCAGAACGTGTCGAGCTGGTCCCGTAGCGCGGCCACGCCGGCCGGGTTGAGCCGGTAGACCCGCCGCGTGCCGGCCGCCTGGTCGGTGACCAGCCCGGCGTCCTTGAGGACCTTGAGGTGCTGGGACACCGCCGGTCGGCTGATCGGCAGTTCGTCGGCGAGCTCGCCGACCGCACGGGGTCGCTCGGCCAGGCAGGCGACGATGGCGCGCCGGGTGGGGTCGCCCAGGGCGTCCCAGCCGTCGCCCGTTCGGTAAGTAGCCACGAACGTAAGCTACGGCTTACCGAGGGTGGGAGTCAAGACAGCCAGTCGCGGATGTCGGCGAGCGCGGTGGGGCCGTAGTCCTCGTCGACGTCGCGGGCGAGGTCCGCGATGGAGACGGCGCGGAGGGCGGCGCGCCAGGCGGCGTCGGCGCCGGCCATCGCGCGGGCGATGGGGCACGGCCCGGTGCAGGCCTCCGCCGGTGTGGCCAGCGGGCCGCGCTGGCGGATCTCGGTGCACACGAACGCGGGCTGGTCGCCGTCGACGGCGGCGACGACGTCGAGGATCGTGATCAGTTCGGGCGCCCTGGTGAGGACGTAGCCGCCCGCCTTGCCCTGGACGGAGGTCACGAGGCCGGCGCGGGAGAGCGCCTGCAACTGCTTGGCCAGGTAGCTGCCCGAGACGTCATGCAGCTCCGCCAGCCGGGCCGCCGGCACGGGTTCCGTCGCCGTAGTCAGCACCACGCAGCAGTGCAGCGCCCACTCGACCCCGCCGGACAGCTTCATGGGACCCCCTCTTGACTCGGACAAAGACTATCCGATTAGAGTCTCGGACAGAAGTTATCCGAGTTCGAGGCGGCGTCTCGACGAAGCCGGCGTGCCGTGCGGCACGTCGTGGAAGGGTGAGAGCCATGAAGCTCACAGTCATCGGTGGCACCGGACTGATCGGCTCACAGGTGGTCCAGAAGCTGACCGCGGCCGGGCACGAGGCCGTCCCCGCGTCGCCGTCGACCGGCGTCGACCTGCTCACGGGGGAGGGCCTGGACACGGCGCTGGAGGGCGCCGAGGTCGTCGTCAACGTCGCGAACTCGCCGACCTTCGACGATGCCTCGATCGACTTCTTCCGTACCGCCATGAACAACCTGCTGGCCGCGGGAGAGCGTGCCGGCGTCCGGCACCAGGTGGTCCTCTCGATCGTGGGGGTGGACCAGGTGCCCCAGCTCGACTACTACCGCGCCAAGACCCTGCAGGAGGACCTGCTCCGGCAGGGGCCCACGCCGTACTCGATCGTGCGGGCCACCCAGTTCTTCGAATTCATGAACGCGGTCCTGTCCTGGACCTCCGACGGCACCACGGTTCGCCTGCCCGCCACCCGCATTCAGCCGATGGCCGCCGCGGACGTGGTCGACGCGGTCGTCGACGTCGCCACCGGCGCGCCGCTGAACGGCATCCGCAACGTCGCCGGCCCGGACGTCTTCGCCCTCGACGAGCTCGGCCGGCTCACGCTGGCCGCACAGGGGGACGACCGGAACGTCGTCGTCGACGACAAGGCCGGCATGTTCGCGGTGGTCGAGGGCGACGTGCTGATCGCGGGCCCGGACGCCCACCTGGCGCCCACGCACTACCGGGACTGGATGCGGTCCGCCCACTGAGCCGGGTGGAGCCGTCAGCCGGCGGCGTCCGGCGGGTCCGGCGGCTCGCGGAGGCGCGCGACCAGCTCGCGCGCCGCCTCGATGAACGGCTGGTCGGACTCGCCGGGCCGGTGCCCCTCGATCGGCGGCGGGACGCTGTCGCCCGGTGGCGCCACCACGGCGGCCGGATCCCGCAGCCGGCGGTCCACCGCCGTGGCCGGGTCCCCGGCCGGATCCGGCCCCGCCGGCCGGTGGGCGGAGAAGATCCAGCCCCCGACCGGGTCGGTCGCGCGCCACAGGTTCAGCCACCGCCAGCCGACCCGCGCGCCGATCTCGCGCAGCGCCTCGTCGTCGACGTAGGCGGGGTAGAGCCGGGCGTAGAGGCGGCGCAGCGGTGAGCCGTAGGTGAGCAGCGCGACCCGGCGGCTGACCCGGGGCGGCAACTGGAGCACCGTCGCGGCGGCCAGGACCGAGCCGTGGCTGTGGCCGGTGAGCAGGACGGCGTTGCCGGACTCGACCAGGAAGGTGATGCGCCGGGCCAGCTCCGGCACGGCGCGCTCGGCGTAGCAGGGCGGCGCGAACGGGTGGGCGGCCCGGGGCCAGAACGTGCCGAGGTCCCACAGGATGCCGACGTGACGCCTGAACTCGGCGGTCCGGTAGGCGAAGATCGCGCCGAGCACCAGGCCGAGGATGACCGCCGCGATCACCCAGCTGCCGAACGCGATGAGGAAGGTGACCAGGTCGGCCGGCACCCCGGCGAACCGCTCGATGACGTCACCCGGCCACACCTCCATCCGGCCGAGGGTGGTGGTGGCCGTGCCGATCCCGGCGAGGCAGGCGTAGACCACGGCCAGCGGTATCAGGATCTCGGTGAACCGCGCCCGAGCCACCGCCTTTCGCACCTGCCGCAGCCGGGGTTCGGCGTCCGGCGGCGGGTCGGGATGGTCGCGCGCGACGATCGCCGCCGCGGCGCGGAGCCGGCCCGGCCGGGAGAGCAGGGTCACCAGGCCCGCCACGACCAGGGTGATCAGCACGGCCCGGAAGAAGCCGAAGATCGCCCAGGTGTACGCCCGCGGCGGCCAGGCGGTGATGGCCTCCCCCGTCGGCGCGTCACGGTCCAGGAAGTCGGCCACCCGGTAGACCAGCTCGGCGGAGTACGCCACCGCCAGGCTGATCGCCGCGGCCGCCATCGCCAGCGCTCCCAGCCCGAGCAGCGGGGTGGCGCCCGGCCCGCGGTCCCGGCGGCACAGCAGCACGACGCCCAGGGCGGCCAGCAGGGTCGTCTGGATGACGAACAGCCAGGTGAGGATCATGTCGTAGCCGGGCAGGCCGCCACCCTCGCGCCACGGCGCCGGACCGGCCAGGACGTGGGCCGTGACGACGACGGTGAGGACCAGCGTGACCGTCCGCAGCGTGCTGGTGATCCGGTCGAGTCGCCGGTCCGTGGCGGCCCGGTCGATCAGCGGCGGCGTGCAGAGCAGGACGGCGCAGGTGACCAGGACCGCCCCGGTGACGACCGCCAGCGCCACGGTGCCGGCCGAGACGCCGGGTGCGGCCCGGGCGGCGAGCAGCGTGACGTCCAGCGTCGCGAACGCCGCCGCGACGTGGATGGAGCGCAGCCGGCCCACCAACGGCTCGGAGTCCCACCGGCCGACGGTGCCGAGCTGATGGGCGGACACCTCGGCCTCGGGTGCGCGGAACGCCTCGAACACCCGCCCCGGGCGGGTACTGGCACGCCAGAGCAGGCCGACGGCGCCGGCCGGCACCAGCGCCAGCACCGCCAGCCGCAGCCCGACCGGCCGCCCACCCAGCCAGGACAACCAGGTGCGCCCGGCCAGGCAGTGCGGCGACGCCGTGCACTTCCACGCGATCAGGTCCAGTGCCACGCCGGCGCACGCGAGCACGTACAGCGCGGTCAGCGTGAGCGCCAGCAACCGGCACAGCGACCGGACCGTCACGTCGGAGCCGCGGCCCGGCGGACGCATCCAGATCGCCACGTTGACCAGCATGAACGGCAGCAGGAAGACCAGCGAGAGGGTCCGGGCCACGGTCCCGGCGGGCAGGTCACCCCAGCGGTACGCCTCCAGCGTCACCCGCCCGGCCCCGCCGGCGCCCGGTCTGCGGCGGGCGGGCCGGTAGAAGCCGCCGCTGCGGTCGCCCGCGACCTGCTCGACCTGCGGCAGGTCCAGGACCTGGCCGGCGCTCGCCCGGGAGGCCCCGTGCACCCGCAGCTCGATCACGTCGCCGGAAGCCGCCGGCCCGCCCCGCGCTGCCGCACCCGACATGGGCCCCCCGAGTCGTCTCCTGGGGGCCAGACCGGGTGAACCCGGCCGAGGAGGGCCCCGCCGCTCGGGGCGGTCTACCCCGCCCGGCCGGGCCCAACCGCTCCCCGGCGTCGCCACGCACCCTCCGGACCCGTCAGGCGCGGTCCCGGTCACCGCTCCGGCGGGTCGTGGCGCCCGCCGGAGCCGGTCCGGCCGTCCGCCGTGCCCGGCCGGCGGACAGCAGGACGCCGACGCCGGCCAGGATCGCTCCGACGGCGGCGGCGTGCCCCGCGAGGTCGGCGGGAATGCCCAGGTAGACCGTGATGCCGAGGATGCGGGACAGGCCCCAGGGCAGCAGCGCCAGCTGGTCGTTCCACACCGTCAACGCGCGTTCCAGGCCGATCACCGCGACCAGACCGGCCAGCACGCCGAGCGGGACGCCCGCGGCGGTCAGGGTCAGCCCGACGACCCGGCGTCGCCGCACGGCGTACCGGTCGCGGAGGACGACGGCGGTGGCCACGAACAGCCAGCCGAACGCGGCGAACGCGGTCGTGAGGTAGGCGGCGCGCAGGGCCGGCGCGGTCCAGAAGGCGAACCAGTAGCCGCCGGGCCCGCGGCCGGCGAGCGCCGCCAGGAGCAGCACGCTGCGCAGCAGCGCGACGCCGCCCACCACGGCCCACAGGTGGAACGGATCCCGCCGGCCGACGGCGACGCGGACGACGAGGGCGAACAGCGCCCACCCGCCGAGGCTGACCAGCAGGTGCGCCGGGGCGGCGAACCACGTGAACACGAGCCGGCTCGCCACCAGGACCACGGCCGGGACCAGCCACACGAGAACCCGGTCCGCCCGGGACCGGGGCGCCGGCAGCGCGGCCACCCGCCACGGTCGGACCGCGCCCAGCAGCAGCCCGCGCGCGGCAGCCGCGCCGAACCCCCGCCCGCGCAGGCCGAGCAGCCCCACCGCCAGGATCAGCGCGAGCAGCGCCCGGGCCGCCCAGGCCATGGCCGGGTCCCGGTCCGCGCGCTGCGCCCCGAGGTCGGCGGCAGTGAAGTTGTACGCGGGCAGGTCCGGGTCGGCGCCGTAGCGCTGCCGGTGCGCGTCCCGCGCCTGCTGGTACGCCGTCGCGGCGGCCCGCCAGCCGTCGTGGGCGGCCGGGGTGCCGGTGTCCAGCCACTGCGCGTGCCGCAGCACCATGGTCCGGTAGGCGGCCAGCGCCTCGAACAGGTTCACCTGGTAGTCCAGCGTGCCGGTGAAGTGCTCGCGGAGCGCCGCGTCCGCCAGGTCGCCGGGTCGGTGGCGGCCACCAGGTCCCGCATGCGCCGGGCCAGCGCGACGGCCTGCCCACCCTCGTCGATCGCCTCCTCGACCCGGCCTCCGGTGACCGCGTAGATGCTGTCCAGGGCCGCCGAGTCGCCGGTCGGGATGTCCCACTCGAAGATCCACATCATCGGCGGTGGCTCCAGTCCGAGCGCCCGCACCGACCGGTCGGCGTACGGCCCGATGTAGAGCCCGCGGGTGACCGCCGGCCGGGACAGCGCCATGGCCTGCCCGATCGCCGCCACGGTGTCCGGGTCGGCGGAGAACGTGCGGTACGCCCAGTCCGCCGTGACCTGCGCCGGATCGGTGTCCGGATCCCAGGCCAGCCGCGCCACGGCGTACGTGTTGAGGTCGTAGAGCTGCCAGAACCCGGTGCGCAGGTAGAGCGACATCGGTCCGGCGCGCAGCGGGCCGCCGTCCTGGGTCCAGTTCCAGACGCCCTCGACCCTCGGGTTGGCGGCGAGGAACGCCCGCAGCGCCTGGCGGTGCAGCGGGCCGAGGTCGTTGGGCAGCGAGCCGAACCCCTCGAACTCGCGGCGGGCCTGGAACTCCACGATGCGGCGGTGCGCACCGGCCAGCAGGGTGGTGTTCAGCGGCAGGTGGCTGTAGAAGTCGCCGAGGGTGTACTTGGTGGACACGATCAGGTGCGGGTCGTCGATGCCGCCCAGCACCCGCGCGTACGACTCCGGGTTGGTGTGCAGGTCGCCGACCGCGCCCACGCCGACCGTCCAGGTCCGGAAGATAACCTCCCGGCCGGCTTTCCCCGCGGTGTCCAGCAGTGCGCGCAGCATCGCCCGCACGGACGCCTCCGTGGTGACGGCCAGCTTCGAGGAGTAGTCCCAGCCGTCCTGGGCGTACACCTCGCCGCCCTCGCCGACGCGGACCATCAGCCCGTCGACGAACGGCATGCTCTCGAACAGCTCGGCCAGCCCGGCCTGGTAGACGGCCCAGAGCCGGGGATCGGCCACGTTGAGCCCGCCGACGGTCCTCGTCAGGTACGCCTCCAGCGGCGGCGAGACGGCGAGCATGTCGGTGAGCAGGAAGACCTTCACGCCCATCTGCTCGGCGTACCCGAAGACCGGTCCGAACGCCGCGACCATGGCCCGCGCGCGGTCGACGTGGGTGTCGCCCGGCGGGTACACCGCGTGCCCGTCGCCGACCTTCGCGAAGGTGACGTACTCCAGGAAGCCCGGCACCACGACGGCGTTGTAGCCCTGGGCCACCGAGTGGTCGACGAACTGCCGGAACTGCGCGCCGACGCGGGCCATCGCGTCGGCGTCCACCCACGGCGCCCGCGGCAGGAGCGCCGGCCCGACCACGTCGGTGTTCAGGCGGTAGTCGTCGCCCGCGGCGAAGGCAGCGGGGTCCGGCTCGCGGCCCACCGAGCCGGCGTCGGTGAGCCGCAGGCCGAGCCGGGGCGTGACCAGCCGGCCCGCGTCGGCGGCGGGCAGCACCTCGGCGCCGGAGCGGATCCGGTCGGCGAGCCGGTACAGCCCGGCCGCGGCGCCCGCCACGTCGGTCCCGTCGACGGCCAGTTCGGTCCCGCGGGCGCCGAGCCGGTAGGACTCCGGCGCCGCGCCCGGCGCGGCGAGCACGGCCGCCCGCAGCGTGGTCAGCGCCGACGGGTCCGGTGCGGTCGGGCTCGCCGGGGTCGTGGTCTCCGGCGGCGCCGGCGCGGCCGGGGTGACGGCCGGGCGGGGCAGGCCGCGCGCGGCGAGGGCGTCGGCGACCGCGGCTCCGGCCTTGCGGGTCCGCGCCTCGTCGGGCACGACCACGGACGCCAGCGGCGGCGCCGGCGCGGCGACCCGCCGGGGCGCGGCGGCGGCGTCCTCGCGCGGCACGGCCGCGGGGGCGTGACTCAGCCCGAGCGCGTCGTCGACGCCCCAGGCCACACCCGCGCCGAGCACCAACAGGACGATCGCGGCGGCGAGCAGCGGGTACGGCCTCCGGGCCGGAGTGACGTGAATCACGCTCGCATCGTAGAGGTGCTCCCGCCGCTGCCCGTGTGCGCGGGCCGGCGGTCGAACCGGGCGGGTCGCAGGGCGGCGGCGACACCGGCGCCCAGCGCGATCGTGAGCACGGCGGAGATCAGCAGGGTGTGCCGGCCGCCGACCGCCGCGACGAGCGGACCGCCCAGCAGGGTGCCCAGCGCGGTGGCCGGAGTGGTCAGCGCGGTGCGGGCGGCGAGCACCCGGCTCAGGGCCTGCGGTGGGGTGTCCCGCTGGAACAGCGCCGTGGAGATGGCGGTGAACGGGCCGTAGACCAGGCCGCCGAGGGCCAGCCCGACCAGCCCGGGCACGACGGCGTCGGTGAGCCCGAGGGGGAGCAGGGTGGCGCCCCAGCCCACGATGATGCCCACCACGACCGGCCAGGGCGCGCGGCGCCGCAGCAGCGGAGCCCCGAGCGCGCCCGCCGTCGCCCCGACGCCGAACACCGTCCAGTAGAGACCCAGCAGGCCCGGCGAGCCGTGCAACCCGTGGGCCACGTGGACCGGCAGGGCCACCTCGACCGGGCCGTAGAGGAAGAAGAACGCGCAGGTGACCGCGATCAGCCCGAGCAGGCGTGGCCGGTCCGCGATGGTGCGCCAGCCACCCGCCGCCGGCTCGGCCGCCGTCACGCCGACGGCGGCGGCCTGCCGGGCCCGGACCGTCCAGCCGGCCACGGCCAGCACCGCGAAGCTCGCCGCGTCGACCCCGATCACCCAGCCGGGGCCGACCAGCGCGGTCAGCCCGCCGGCCAGGGCCGGGCCGACCACGAAGGCGGCCTGCGCGAACGTGGACAGCAGCGCGTTGCCGGTGAGCCGGTCCTCCTCCTCCGGCAGCACCTCCGCGACGAGCGTGTACGCCCCGGCGTTCCCCCACGCGTGCAGCAGGGAGGACACCGCCAGCAACGCCACGTACGTCACCGGCTCCAGCAGCCCCGACACCGCCAGGACCGCGACCGTGCCGAGGGCCACCGCCCGTACCGAGGCGTCGGCCGCCACGAGCTGCGCGGCGCGCATCCCCCGCACCAGCCGGGCGAGCACGGCCGCGCCGATCGGGGCCGGCAGCGCGTACGCGGCCACGGCCAGCCCGGTCCAGACACCGGCCTGGCCGGCCGGCGCGATCTGGACCGCGAGCCACGCCACGGCGACCATGCTCATGCCGTCGCCGAGGGACGAGACCAGCACTCCGGGCAGGATCCGGCGGAGCACCGGCTGTCTCAGCAGCCGCCCCACCGAGCCGGCCCACGACCGCACACCAGACCCTGGGTTCATCTCCGCGCTCCGTTCGCCGTCACCGATCTGCCTGCGCCTGAGCCTCGCCCGTGGGAGGCGGGACCGGCATCGGTGCCGACCACGGAAACCACCACGGATCGACGGCTCGGGGATGGGCGAGAATGGGCCCGTGACGGCGACGGGGGAGGTCTCGGCCCGCGAGGCCGAGGTGTTGGCACTGGTGGGGGAGCACCTCAGCAACGCCGAGATCGGGGCACGGCTGTTCATCTCGGTGCGCACCGTGGAGAGCCATGTCTCCTCGCTCCTGCGCAAGCTGGCGCTGCCGGACCGGCGGGCGCTCGCCCAGCGCGCGTCCGAGCTGGGTCGCGCCGACCGGTCCCATCCGGCGCCGGCCCTGCCGACGCCGCTGACCTCGTTCGTCGGCCGGGCCCGGGAGCGGGCCGAGCTGGCCGAGATCGTCAAGACCCACCGGCAGGTGACCGCGGTCGGCCCCGGCGGCGTGGGCAAGACCCGGCTCGCGTTGACGCTGGCCGCCGAGGCGGCCGACGAGTACGCCGACGGCGTGTGGTTCGTCGACCTGGTCCCGGTCACCGACCCGGGCGCCACCGTGGTCGCGGCCGCGGTCGCCGCCGCGCTCGGCCTCGGCGAGCAGCCCGGCACCGCCATCGACGAGTCGGTGGTCGCCGCGCTGGCCGACCGGCACGCCCTGCTGGTGCTGGACAACTGCGAGCAGGTGCGGGACGGGGTGGCGCCGTTCGTCGAGCGGCTGCTCGCGGCCTGCCCCCGGGTGACGGTGCTGGCGACCAGCCGGGCCCGACTCATGGTGCCGTTCGAGCGGGTGTACCCGGTGCCGCCGCTGTCCCTGGCCGGCGACGGGGAGTCCGACGCCGTCGCGCTGTTCCTGGAGCGGGCGGCGGCCGTGGGCCGGCCGCCGGATCCCGCCCTGCGCGACCACGTCGCCGCGGTCTGCGCGCGGCTCGACGGGGTGGCGCTGGCCATCGAGCTGGCCGCCGCCCGCTGGTCCACGCTCGGGCTCGACGGCCTCACGGCCGGCCTGTCCGACCAGCTCCGGATGCTCGCCGGCGGGTCCCGCGCCGACGACCGGCACCGCTCCGTGCGGGCGGCGCTGGACTGGAGCCACGCCCTGCTGGAGCCGGCCGACCGGGCGCTGCTGCGCCGGGTGTCGGTGTTCGTGGCGCCGTTCACCGTCGCGGCGGCGGCGGAGGTCGCCGGGTCCGACGTGGGCATGGTCGCCGACGGTCTGGCCCGGCTCGCCGAGCAGAGCCTGCTGGTGGTGACGGCCTCCCTCGGCGGCACCGAGTACCGGGCGCTGGAGACCATCCGCCAGTACGGGACGGAGCGGCTCACCGAGGCCGGCGAGCTGGACGACGCGCGCGCCCGGCACCTGCGCTGGTGCCTGGCCGAGGCCGCCGGCCTGGCGGTGGTCGGCGCGGACTGGCGGGCGCGCTTCGACGCGGTGGCGGACGACCTCCGGTCCGCGCTGGCGTGGGCGGCCGACCGGCCCGGGCAGCGCACCGACGCGTACCGCCTCGCCCGGCGCCTGGCGGAGCTGACCTTCACCCGCAACCTGGTCGGCGAGTCGCAGCTGCGTTTCGCGCAGGCGGCCGCGCTCGCGGACGACCCGGCCGACACCGCGTCGATGCTCCGGGAGGCCGCGGCCGTGGCCGGCTGCCGGATGCGCGGCGACGACATGTACCGCTTCCAGCGCGCCGCCGCGGACGCGGCCCGCCGGGCGGGGGACACCGCGGGCGCCGCCGTCGACCTGGCGACCGCCGCCACCAACGCCTACCGGTTCTGGAGCAAGTTCGCCCGGCTCACGCCGGAGGCCGAGGCGGTCGCGCTCATCGCCGAGGCGCGGGAGCTGGCCGGCGACGATCCGGCCGCCGCGGCCGCGCTGGCGCTGGCCGAGGCCGGGGTGCTCACCGACGCGTTCGGCGCCGCCCAGGGGCCGGCCGAGAACGCCGTGCCGGAGACGGTCGCCCGCGCCGAACGGGCGGTGGAACTGGCGCACCGCACGGGGGACCCGCTCGCCGAGTCCGCCGCGCTCGACGCGCTCACCGGCGCCCGGAGCTGGGCCGGTGACGCGTTCGCCGCCGCGGCCACGGCGCGGCGCCGGATCACGCTGCTCTCGGCCGCGCCGGACACACCGGCCGGCACCCACGAGCTGATCGACGCTCTCGGCATGGCCACCGAGGCCGGCCTCGGTGCCGGGGACCTGCCGGGCGCCCGCCGGTGGGGCCGGCAGCTCGCGGATCATCCGTTGCTCGCCGAGGTCGGCCACCGTGCCACGAGCTGGCTGCTGGTGGCCGGCGCGTTCGCGGGCAACGTCGACGAGGTCCTCACCGGCAGCGCCCGGTTCCTGGAGGCATGGCAGCGGGCCGGCAGCCCCGCCCGGTCGGTTCTCGGCCCGGCCGTGGCCGGTGTGGCGATGATCCACGGCCTGCGCGACGACCACGACACCCGGCGCGAGTGGGACGCGGTCCTGCGCCGGCTGGGGACCCCGCCGGAGCATGTCTACGGCTACGGCGCGGTCTTCGACGCCATGCTCATGCTGCACCAGGGGCGGGCCGGGGAGGCGTGGGAGCGGCTGGCGCCCGAGCCGGCCGACGTGTGGAAGTGGGTCACCTGGATCTGGCTCCACTGGTACGTGGCGCTGCGCGCCGAGGCGAGCGTGCTCGCCGGGAACCCCGACGCGGCCGATCGCCTGGCCGAGGCGCGGGCCGTCGTGGCCGGCAACCCGGTCGCGGCCGCCATCGTGGAGCGGGCGGCGGCGTTGTTCGACGACGACCGGCGGCGGCTGCTCGCCACGGCTGCCGCGTTCGACGCGAGCGGTTGCCGCTACCAGGCGGCCCGGACCCTGGTACTCGCCGGCGGCGACCACGCCGTCCGCGGGTCCGCGGCGCTCGCCGGCCTCGGTCTCGCCCCCATGGCGCCCCGCTGACGTCAAAGCGCAACCAGTGGTTGCGTGAGGCCGGACTTCCGGGTAGCGTCATGCGCAACCAAACGTTGCAGGAGGTCGTCATGGAGTTCGGAACCATCGAGCGCGAGATCTACGTCGAGGCGTCGCCCGAGATCGTCTTCGAGGTGGTGAGCAGCCCCGACCACCTCAGGCAGTGGTGGCCGGACGACGCCCGGTACGACCCGACGCCCGGGTCGACGGGGGAGATCGTCTTCGGCGACCGCGACGCCGCCGGGACGGCCGTGCCGTTCACCGTCGTCGACGCGCGACCGCCGCGGACGTTCTCCTTCCGCTGGACGCACCCGGCCGGCGAGGTCGCGGCGGAGGGCAACTCGCTGCTGGTCACCTTCGACCTCACCCCGTCGGGCGCCGGGACGCTGCTCAGGATGACCGAGAGCGGCTTCCGGGAGATGGGCTGGGAGATCGCCGTGCTGGAGCAGCAGTACCAGGAGCACGTCACCGGCTGGGACTTCTTCCTGCCGCGGCTGGCGCCGTACGCCGCGACGCTGCCGGTGCGGGCATGAGCACCGGGGTCATGGAGCAGGTCGACGACGACCTCTGGTCCGCGATCGGGGACCCGACCCGGCGCCGGATGCTCGACCTGCTGCTCATCGAGGGCGACGGCACCGCGACCACGCTCAGCCAGCAGATGCCGGTCACCCGGCAGGCGGTGGCCAAGCACCTCGCTGTCCTCGACCGTGTCGGCCTGGTCCGGGCGACGCCGGCCGGCCGCGAGAAGCGCTACCGGGTGGACGACGCGCAACTCGCCCGCGCGGTGGCCCAGCTGTCGTCGGTCGGATCGGCGTGGGACGCCCGGCTGCGGCGGATCAAGCGGATCGCCGAGGCCATCCAGCGCAGCCAGACGGACTGACAAGAGGATCAGGGGGAGTCGAGATGGTGGACATTCTGCACCGCGTCGGGGTCAAGAGCCCGACGCCGGACAACGTGTACGACGCGCTGACGACCGTCGAGGGCCTCGCCGGCTGGTGGACCGACGACACGAAGGGCAGTGGCGAGGCCGGCGGCGTCCTCGAGTTCCGCTTCCCGCCGGGTGGCTTCGACATGGAGGTCGTCGAGCTCCGGCCCGCCGAGCGGGTGACCTGGCGGGTGGTCGACGGCCCCGAGGAGTGGGTGGGGACCACGGTCGAGTGGGACCTCCGCCAGGACGGCGACTACACGATCGTGCTCTTCACGCACCGGGGTTGGCGGGAGCCGGTGGAGTTCATGCACCACTGCAGCACCAAGTGGGGCTCGTACCTGATGAGCCTCAAGTCGCTGGTGGAGACCGGCGAGGGCGCGCCGTCGCCGCGGGACGTGCAGATCAGCGACTGGCACTGAGGCCGGGTCACGGCCTCCCCGTGACCGACCAGGGACGACCGTGCCGTCGGTGCCGCCGTTCGAAACCGTGTCGACCGGGTACACGCCGGCCGCGACCGCTGTCACCGGGCGGACGGACGGAAGGAACCGCGATGACCAGGATCGGCATCATCATCATCGGCAGCACGCGTCCCGGACGTAACGGGGAGACCGTGGCCCGGTGGGTCCACGAGATCGCCGCCCAGCGCGACGACGCCCAGTACGAACTCGTCGACATCAAGGAATTCAACCTGCCCCACCTCGACGAGATGGCGCCCCCGTCGCTCGGCCAGTACACCCAGCCGCACACCCTGCGGTGGGCCGAGAAGATCGCCTCGTTCGACGGCTACGTCTTCGTCACGCCGGAGTACAACCACTCCACCTCCGGCGCGCTGAAGAACGCGATCGACTTCCTCTACGCGGAGTGGAACAACAAGGCGGCCGGGTTCGTCAGTTACGGCAGCGTCGGCGGCGCCCGCGCGGTGGAGCACCTCCGCCTCGTGGTCGCCGAGCTGCAGATGGCGGACGTGCGGGCCCAGGTGGCGCTCTCCCTCTTCACCGACTTCGAGAACTTCAGTGTCTTCAAGCCCAGCGAGCACCAGGTCGGCGCCGTGAACACGATGCTCGACCAGCTGGTGGCCTGGAGCGGAGCCCTGGCGACCCTGCGCTCCGGCACGACGATGGCCACCCCGCAGTCCCACGCGTAGCGGCCGGGCCGGATCCCACGGGCCCCGACCGATGAGTTCCGGCCGGCGCCGCGGTCTGCCGAGGGACGGATCACGGAGTGAGAGGGGACGCGGCCCATGGGCAGGCTGGTCGTGACGGAGTTCGTGACGCTGGACGGGGTGGCGCAGGCGCCGGGGGAGCCCGACGAGGACCGCGCCGGCGGCTTCACCCACGGCGGGTGGCAGGCGCCGCTGGTGGACCACGAGACCGGCGAGGCCATGTTCGCGCAGGCCAGCAGCATGGACGCGCTGCTGCTGGGCCGCCGGACCTACGAGATCTTCGCCGGCTACTGGCCGACCGCGCCCGCGGAGATCCCGTTCACCGGGCTGCTCAACCGGGTGCCGAAGTACGTGGCGAGCCGCACGCTGAACGAGCCCCTCGACTGGGCGAACTCGACGCTGCTCGGCGGCGACCTCGCCGACGCCGTCGCCGAGCTGACGGACCGGCACGACGCGCTCCACGTGATCGGCAGCCTCGACCTGGTGCAGTCGTTGCTGCGCCTGCGCGTCGTGGACCGGCTGCACCTCTGGCTCTACCCGTTGACGCTCGGCGCCGGGAAGCGGCTGTTCGCGGAGGGCACGATGCCGGCGGCGTTCCGGCTCACCGAGTCGGTCGGCCACCCCAACGGCACCCTGCAACTGACGTACGAGGCCGCGGGACGGCCGACCTACGGCAACCTCGCCGCCTAGGGGCCGCGTCGAGGACGTCGGTCAGTCCAGGCAGAACTCGTTGCCCTCGGGGTCGGTCAGCACGATGTGGCCGGCGCTCAGCGGGGGCTCGGGCTCGTAGCGGCGCACCCGCTTCGC
The DNA here is from genome assembly GCF_032108445.1 of Micromonospora halotolerans. Classification (NCBI taxonomy): domain Bacteria; kingdom Bacillati; phylum Actinomycetota; class Actinomycetes; order Micromonosporales; family Micromonosporaceae; genus Micromonospora; species Micromonospora halotolerans. The sequence goes on from NZ_CP134876.1 coordinate 4,968,774, forward strand.
GCCCAGCGCCACCAGCCGGTCGCACTCGGCCTCCAACGCCGCCATCCGCTCCTCTCCCCGCAGCCCGGGAGCGGCGCGGACGTCGAGGTGGACGCGGTTCTTGGCGACCTTGTCCTCCGGCACCTGCTGGAAGAACACCCGGGGGCCGTGCCCGTCCGGGTCCTCGATGGCCGACCGCGTGTTGCGCTGCTCCTCCGGTACGCCCATCCGGGCCAGGAAGTCGTCCCACGCGGCGAGGGGGTCGGCGGCCTCGGGCAGGTCGACCCCGGGCGGGCCGGGGTGGACGTAGCCCAGCGCGTCCCGCCAGAAGGACGACAGCGCCCGCGGGTCGTGGGCGTCGAAGGTGACCTGGAAGTGGCGGCTCATCGGGTTGCTCCGTTCGTCGCGGTGTGCCGGTGCGGATGTCGCCTACTCTGACACCCCTGGCGGACAGGATCGGTCCGCTATCTCGGGCAGGGTGGGGGCATGGGCGTGGCGGGCGGCGACGAGCGGGGCACGACGGAGCGGGTGCTCACCCTGCTCGGGCTGCTCCAGCAGCGCCAGGTCTGGACCGGCCCGGAGCTCGCCGACCGGCTCGGGGTCACGCCGCGCACGATCCGGCGTGACGTCGAGCGGCTGCGCGCGCTCGGCTACCCGGTGCACGCCGGCCAGGGCGTCGGCGGCGGCTACCGGCTCGGTCCGGGGCGGGCCCTGCCGCCGCTGCTCCTCGACGACGAGGAGGCGATCGCCACCGCGGTCTCGCTGCTCGCCGGCGCGGGCGGCGCGGTCGCCGGGGCGGCCGACACCGCGCTCCGGGCGCTGGCCAAGCTCGACCGGGTGCTGCCCACCCGCCTGCGGCACGACGTGCGCGCGCTCGCCGGCTCGGTGGAGTCCTTCGGCGGAGGTCGGCCGCCGGTCGACCCCGGGGCGCTCATGACGCTGGCCCGGGCCTGCCGGGACGAGGTCGAGGCCGGCTTCGACTACCCGTCCCGCAGCGAGGTGCGACGTCGGCGGGTGGAGCCCTACCGCCTGGTCACCTCCGACCGGCGCTGGTACCTCCTCGCCTACGACCTCGACCGCGACGACTGGCGCAGCTTCCGGGTCGACCGGATGACCGACGTGGCCGCAGGGACCTGGCGCTTCCGCCCGCGTACGGCGCCCGACGCGGCGACGCACGTGCAGGAGGGGGTGGCGAGTCGGGTCTACCCGCACCGGGCGCGCTTCCTGGTGCACGCGCCGGCCGACACGGTACGCGCGCAGATCCCGGCGTCGGCGGCCGTGGTGCGGCGGCGCGACGGCGAGGGCTGCGAGGTGCTCAGCGGCGCGGGCAGCCTCGACTTCGTGCTCGTGCACGTGCTGCTGCTGGGCCACGACTTCGAGGTGCTCGACCCGCCGGAGCTGCGGAGACGCTGTCGCGTGCTGGCGGAGCGGCTGCTGGCGGCCGGTGCGGCTCCGGCGCCCGGCCCGGCACAGCCCTGAGCCGGTACGCCGACCCGGCGTCACGTGCCGGCGCGTGGTCAACGGGTCGGCGGGCCGGGGGCGGCGTCCCGCAGCCGGTCGGCCAGTTCGCGGACGGCCGCGTTGTGCCGCGGATCCGACGCGCCCGGCAGGTGCCGGACGATCGGCGGCGGGACGGTGTCACTGGGCGGCGCGACCACGTCCATGGGGTCCCGCAGCCGCCGGTCCACCGACCCCGCCGGCCCGCCGACCGCCGGTGTTTCCCCCGGCCGGTGGGGGGAGAACACCCATCCGCCGATGGAGTCGGTGTCCCGCCACAGGTTGATCCACCGCCAGCCGACCCGCCGGCCGATCTCCTGCAGAACCTCGGGGTGGACGTAGGCGGGGAACCAGTGGGCGTACAGCCGGGACAGCGGCGACCCGGACGTCAGCAGCGCCACCCGCGCGCAGACCTCCGGCGGCAGTTGCAGCACCGTCGCGGCGAGCAGGACCGAGCCGTGACTGTGCCCGGCCAGCAGCACGGTCCGCCCCTGCCCGGTCAGGTAGCTGATCCGGCGGCTGAGCTCGGGCACCGCCCGCTCGGCGTAACAGGGCGGCGCGAACGGGTGCGCGGCCCGGGGCCAGAAGGTGCCCAGGTCCCAGAGCACGCCGACGTAGCGGCGGAACTCGGGGGTGCGGTAGGCGAACAGGCCGCCCAGGACCAGCCCCAGGATCGCGGCGGCGATCACGTAGCTGCCCAGGCCGATCCCGAAGTTCACGAGGTCGGCCGGGATCGGCGTCCACCGGTCGATCACGTCCCCGGGATACCACCGGGCCAGCCCGAGGGTGCTGGTGGCCAGCCCGAGCCCGGCGAGAGCGGCGTAGGTGAGGACCAGCGGGGTCACCCGCTCGGTGAAGCGGGCCCGCGCGATCACCTTCTCGACCTCACCCAGCCGCTCGGCGGCCTCGGCCGGCGCGTCGGGGTGGTCGCGGGCCACGATGCCGGCGGCGGCGCGCCGGCGGGCGGGCCGGGACGACAGCGCCATGACGACGCCGGTCACCGAGGCGACCGTCACCGCCAGGAAGAACCCGAAGATCGCCCACTTGTACGCCAGCGGCGGGCTGGTGGCCAGCCGCTCGGCGGTGGGTGCGCTGCGGTCCAGCAGGTCCGCCACCCGGTAGACCAGCTCGGCGGAGTACGCCACCCCGAGCCCGGCGGCGACGGCGTCGATGACCGGGGCGCCGAGCGCACGCAGGCGTGCCCCGCCCGGCAGCTGGGCGCGCGCCCACAGCACGGCCGCTCCGAGGACGACCAGGAGGCCGGTCTGCGTCGCGAAGAGGAGGGTGACGATCTCCCCGTACCGGGGCAGTCCCGTCCGGGCGGCCCAGGGGGCCGGCTCGGCCGCCACGACGACCACGACGGCGACGGTGAGCAGGCAGGCGACGGTCCGCAGGCGGCGCAGGTTCCGCTCGACGCCCGGGGCCGGCGTGGCGCGGTCCAGCAGCGGGTGGGCGCAGACCAGCACCACGCACGTGGCCAGCACCGCCGCGGTCAGCGCCAGCAGCACGGTGGTCACGACGGACGCCCGCCCCCCGGCGGAGCGCGCGGCGAGCAGGACGGCGTCCAGCGTGGCGAAGGCCGCCGCGACGTGGATCGCCCGCAGCCGGGACACCAGCGGCGCGGCGTCCCACTGGCCGACCGCCGTGAGCCGGTGCTCGCTCGACACCGTGGCCGGGCCGCGGAACGTCGAGTACGTCCATCCCGGCCGGCTGCTCAGCCGCCAGACCAGCGCCACCGCCGCGACCGGTACCAGGGCGAGCACCGCCAGCCGCAGCCCGGCCGGCCGTTCGCCGAGCCAGGACAGCCAGCTCCGGCCGGTCAGGCACCGCGGCGAGCCCATGCACTTCCAGGCGATCAGGTCCAGCGTCACCCCGGCCACCGCGATCACGTAGACCGCGGTGAGCGTCAGCGCGAGCAGCCGGCAGAGCGCCTTCACGGTGGCGGCGGGCAGCCCGGTGCAGGGCGGGTGCATCCAGATCGCCATGTTGCCGAGCATGAACGGCAGCAGGAACACCAGGGACAGGGTGCGGACCGCCTTGCCGGAGGGAAGGTCCCGCCACAGGTAGGCCTCCATCAGCACACTGCCCGACCCGGTCGTGTCCGGGTAGCCCTCCCGCGGCCGGTAGAAGCCGCCGCTGCGGTCACCGGCCACCTGCGTCACGTTCGGCCGGTCCAGCACCTGCTCCGCGGCGGTGCCCGAGACGCCGTGCACCCGCAACTCCACGACCTCGACCGGCCGTTCGTCCGAGCCCATCGGCGTGTCCGACATCGATCTCCCGTGGCAGTGGCCGGTGCCGGGCGGCGACGCGCCCGTGCCCGGGGGGTGCGGTCTACCCGTTCCGCGCCGTTTCAAGGGGGCCGCGGACGGGCGGCGGGATGCCGGGAAACCGGGCGGCCGGCGGCTGCCGGAGCAGTAACGTGGCGGGCGGAGGCCCTGCCGCCCGACCGAGTCCAGGGAGGCCGCGATGAGCGCGACGGACGCCCGGAGCGACGACGCGAGCCGGAGCACCGATGTGAAGCTCGAGGTGGTCGTCCTCCCGGTGGCGGACGTCGACCGCGCGAAGGAGTTCTACGGGCGCCTCGGGTGGCGGCTCGACCGGACGCCGCCGGGCGTCGTCCAGTTCACTCCGCCGGGCTCGGGGTGCTCGGTCCAGTTCGGCCCGACCCTCACGGCCGCCGCCCCGGGCTCGGCGAAGGGGTACCTCGTGGTCTCCGACATCGAGGCCGCCCGCGGTGAGCTGGTCGCCGCCGGCGTCGAGGTGAGCGGGGTCTTCCACGTGGGTCCGGCCGGCCCGGTGGGCGGCCGGGACCCGGAGCGCCGCAGCTACGTCTCCCGCGCCTCGTTCACCGATCCGGACGGCAACGAGTGGCTGCTCCAGGAGATCACCACCCGGTTGCCCGGGCGGATGGCGGCGGACGTGACCTCGTACACCTCGGCCACCGACCTGGCCGGTGCGCTCCGCCGCGCCGCCGCCGCGCACGGCGAGCACGAGAAGCGCATCGGCGCGACGGACGAGAACTGGCCCGACTGGTACGCGGCCTACCTGGTGCGCGAGCAGGCGGGCGAGGAGCTGCCCACCTGACCGCTCCTGATCAGCCCACGGCGGTCGGGGAGGGCGGCGCGCTGCCGCCCTGCGGCGCCTCGGCGGTCATCAACCGGATGATCTCGGCCCGGTCGGCGGCGGACGGCAGCCCCCACCCGGGCCGGTACCCGTACACCCGGTCCAGCGGGGTGGAGGCGGTGCGGCCGTCGAGGATCTCGACGGCGCCGGTGTCGATCAGCCCGGGATGCTCGACGCCGCACGCCTCGGCGACCTTGACCAGGTCGCGCCGCAGCGTCCGCACGTAGTTGGCGGCCCGCACCGACTTGCGGGCCGGGTCGAGGCCCCGGGCCAGCCACGGGTTCTGCGTCGCCACGCCGGTGGGGCAGGTGTCGGTGTGGCACTTCTGCGCCTGGACGCAGCCGATCGCCAGCATGGCCTCCCGCCCGACGTTCACCAGGTCGGCGCCGAGCGCGAAGGCCACCACGGCGTTGTCCGGCAGCCCGAGCTTGCCGCCGCCGACGAAGACCACCCGCTCGTGCAGGTCCCGTTCGGCGAAGACCCGGTAGACCCGCGAGAAGCCCTGCTGGAACGGCAGCGAGACCGAGTCGGTGAAGATCAGCGGCGCCGCCCCCGTGCCGCCCTCGCCGCCGTCGACGGTCACGAAGTCCACGCCGCGGCCGGTGTCGCGCATCAGCGTGGTCAGCTCCTCCCAGAAGCCCAGGTCGCCGACGGCGGACTTGATGCCGACCGGCAGGCCGGTCTCGGCGGCGAGCAGCTCCACCCAGTCCAGCAGGCTGTCGCAGTCGGAGAACTCGGCGTGCCGCGACGGGCTGACGCAGTCGCGGCCCATCGGGATGCCGCGGGTGGCGGCGATCTCGGCGGAGACCTTCGCGGCCGGCAGCAGGCCGCCGAGGCTCGGCTTCGCGCCCTGGCTGAGCTTGATCTCCAGCGCCCGGACCGGTGCGCCGGCCACCAGGTCCTTCAGCCGGGCGAGGTCGAACCGGCCGCGGTCGTCGCGGCAGCCGAAGTACGCGGTGCCGATCTGGAAGATCAGGTCGCCGCCGTTGCGGTGGTACGGCGACAGCCCGCCCTCGCCGGTGTTCTGGAGGCAGCCGGCCAGCGCGGCGCCCCGGTTGAGTGCCTCGACGGCGTTGCCGGAGAGCGAGCCGAAGCTCATGCCGGAGATGTTGACCACCGACTCCGGGCGGAACGCGCGGGCCCGACCCCGGGCGGCGCCGAGCACCTTCGCGCAGGGGAGGGTCACGTCGTGCGCGGCGCCGGGGGAGGACGGCGGCACGGCCCGCCCGAAGGTGCGGTGCTTGATGATCGGGTAGCCGGGGGTGTACTCGATGTCGTTGTCCGTGCCGAACCCGAAGTAGTTGTTCTCCTGCTTCGCCGACGCGTACACCCAGCGCCGCTGGTCGCGGGTGAACGGCCGCTCCTCGTTGTTGCCGGCCACGATGTACTGGCGCAGCTCGGGCCCGATCGACTCCAGCAGGTACCGGGCGCGGCCGAGGACGGGGAAGTTGCGCAGCAGCGCGTGGTCGCGTTGCAGCAGGTCGCGTGCGGCGAGGGCCGCGACGGCGGCCACGGCGGCGGGTACGGCTCTACGGGCCCAGCTCATGCCGCCACTCTTTCCGGGATCGCCGCGCGCCAAACGGGGAGCGTCCCCGCTGCGGGCGCTCGGCGGCCGCCGACGGCCGGTGGCGTACCCGCGGCACCTTCGCCCTGCCCCGGCCGGAAGCCGGCCGGCCGGGGTCAGCCCGGCACGGGCCGGCCCATCTCGGCCAGGATCCCGGTGCCCTGGCCCAGCTCGATCAGATACCCGTCCGGGTCACGCAGGTAGCACCTGATCTCCACCCCGTGGTCCTTCGGTTCGGTCAGGAACTCCCCGCCCCGGGAACGCCACAGCTCGTAGACGGCCCGGACGTCGGTGACCCGGATGTTGAGCGCGCCGCTGAGCGTGTCCGGCTCCGTCGGCGCCCGCGCCGTCACGGTCGGCTTGTCGTCGGTCGGGCCACCCTCGTCGTTCAGCACGAGGTAGCTGTTGTGCAGCCGGAGCACCGCGGGCCGCCGGTCCCGCACCACCGTGGCGCCCAGGACATGGCGGTAGAACTCCCGCGAGCGGTCCACGTCCCGCACGATCAGCAGGTGGGTGACGACCAGGCCGTGTTCGGGCTGGAAGTAGTCCGGTGCCTCATCCGTCACGACGCCCCCTCCCTCGGCCCGCCGGTTACCCGGGTGCTCGCGGGCCACACCCCGCCCGGAGCGGTACCGGTTTCGGGGTTCGCCGCGGTTCGCGGGCCGATGGTATGAATGCAGCGTGGCGTCGGCGCAGAACATGGACCTGATGGGCAACGTCCGCACCCTGGTCGAGGACGCGCTGCCGGCTCGACTGCCGGGCGCCCGCGTCGCGGCGGACCGCGACGAGATCGTCGTCGCCGTCCCCGGCGGCCGGGCCCGGGTGTCCCTGGTCCCGCTGTTGCGCAGCTGCCTCGACCAGCCCCGGCAGGCGTGGCCGGAGCTGGTGGCCGACTGGGTCACGGCGGTGCAGCGGGAGCTGCCGGACAGCGTCTCCGCCGACCTCGGGCCGGTCGACGTCGAGCAGCTCCGGCTCCGCCTCACCCCGGCGGCCGCGACCACCGAGGCCGACAGCTATCTGGCCATGCCGTTCGGCGACCACTTCACCGCGGTGGTGGTGGTGAACCGACCCGAGCGGCTGGACCTGCTGACCCTCGCCCAGGCCGCGGGACTGGACCGCGAGCCCGCGGACCTGGTGCGCATCGCCGTGCGGCAGACCGTGGAGCGCGAACTGACCACTCTCGACGTGCGCGACCACGAGCTGCCCACCGGTGGGTCGGTGCGCCTGCTCGCCGCCGACGGCAACCCCTTCGTGACGACCGCCCTCATGTCGGTCAAGCGGTTCCTGCCCGAGGGCGCCGACCACGGTGCGCTGGTCGCGGCGCCACAGTACGGCGCCGTGCTGCTGCACCCGGTGGACGGCCGGGTGCGGGAGGCCGCCGTGGCCGTGCACCGCCTGACCGGCTCCCTGTTCGCGGCCGCCGCCGACCCCTGTTCCGACCAGGTCTTCTGGTGGTACGCCGGGGAGTTCCACCCGGTGCGCGTCCTGCCGGCGGAGGCCGGCGGGGTCGTGCCGGTGCGGCTACCCGAGGCGCTGGCGCCCGTCGTGGCGCGGCTGGACGGGCCTACGGGGTGAGCGCGGCGTCGAGCTTCCGGGCGGCCAGCGCCTGATCCCGCTGCGCGGTCAGGAAGCCGAGCGCGGCGTCCCGCTCCCCGTCGTGCCAGGCCCGCACGAGCCCCTCGTAGAACGCGGCCTGCTCGGCCAGCTGACGGGCGCCCGTGCCGGAGGAGCCGGCGGCCCGGTCGCGACACAGCTCGGCGAGCTCGGTGGCCGGCTCGACGGGCGACGCCGTGCCGTTGACCACCCGCCAGCCGGGCAGCTGGTGCCAGTGCGTGCGGCGCCGGCGCGGATCCTGGGCGTAGTCCCGCTCGGCCACGTCGGCGAGCCGCTCGGCCGGCCACTTGTCGATCTTCTCCAGGCCGGCGTCCAGCACGAACCGCCGCGCCTGGTCCACCGCCTCGTCAGCGGACAGGTCGACCGTCGGCGGCCCGGAGCGGACCTCGTCCATCCGGACGCCGTACGTCATGATCCAGCTGGTGAAGGGCGCCACGAGCGGCTGCACCCCGGCGGTCACCCAACCCACCGGTCGGGTGGGCGAACCGGACCAGCCGATCCACGCCAGCGACCAGCCCAGCGGCTCGCGCGCCAGCACCGTGTCGAGGCCGCTGCCCCGCAACGACCACTCTCCGGGCAGATCGGCGCGCAGCTCGGAGAGGACCTGCCGCCACCGCCGCGCCGCGTCAACAGAGGACATACGCACCTTTCGCGGGTCGGTGGCCGGGCCCGGTCAGTCTACGCTCAGCGGTCGCTGCGTCGGCCTCAGCTCCTCCGGGGGCTCGGGCAGGCCCAGCACCCGCTGGACCTTGTTGGCCCAGCTCGGCTCGATGCCGGTCTTCAGGCCGGTCTTGAGGTCGTAGGCGTGCGCGACCTCCCAGTCCAGCTCGTCGGTCGCCGAGTCCCGGTACTGCCGCTCCAGGATGACGTCCGGCCGGAAGTCCTGGTCGGTCACCTTCGGCGTCTCGACGCCCTGGGCGTCGTAGCCGACCTCGGTGCGCAGCCGGAAGCCCGTCTCCGGGTCGAGCATGGTGGTCGCCTCGCTGTCGATCGCGTTGGCGAGCTGCCGGTGGGACTCGGTGCCCAGCGCGGTGCGCTCCACGATGAGGTCCGCCACGTCCTCGGGGTAGCCCCGCTCCAGGAGCTTGTCCCGCTGCCGCTGGTAGCCCTCCCGCTGGAGGATCGAGTCCCGGTTCTGGTCGACGTGGTCCCAGGCGTCGTCGACCATCTCCTGGAGCTGGTCGGCGATCTGCCGGCGCGCCTTGCCGATCTCCTCGAGGCTCTTCTCGTCGTGCTTGTCCAGCTCCGGGTCGTTCTGCGGGCGCTGCGCGTCGGCGTCCCCCTCGGTGGACCTGCCATCGGTCGACCTGGGGCCGCCGGGCCGGCCGCTCTCCGCCGCCTCGGTGACGGCCCGGTGGGTCTCGGCGACGGTGGTGGGCCGGCCGTGCGACCCGCCGCCCCGTTGCCGCGGCACACCGCCGTCGTTGACATCCCCGCCGTCGCCGACGCCCCCGCCGTCGCCGCCGTCGCCGGTGCCGCCGTGCGGTCCCTTGGGCTTCGCCACGATCCCCCCGGTCAGCCGTTGACGAGCTTGGACAGGTTGGTGAGGCTGGTGACGAGCGCCGTGGTGTAGCTCAGGATCCGGCCCGCCCACTTGAGCACGGCGGCGGTGATCTGCGCGGCGATCACCGGAATGGTCACCACGAAGATCGCCTCGACCGCCCACACGACGACGCGCGCGACGAGGTCCGCGATGAGGTCACGGACGATGTCGCGGGTGAACGAGACGAGGTTCCCGGCGGCCTGCGTGGCGGCCGCCATCGCCGCCGACGCGCCACCGAGACCGGCGATCGCGTCGACGTTGTTCTTCATCAGCGACTGGTACGCCTCGGCGGCGTGCCCCCGCCAGTCGGGCAGGTCGCCGGCCAGGTGCGCCTGCAGGTCGGCCGCCATCCGCTGCAGGTGGCCGGCCATGTTGTCCCAGGTGGCCGCGTGCGACGCGACCACGTCGGGCATGCCGGTGAGCCAGTCGAGCATCTCCCGCAGCGGCTCGAAGTATTCCATCGCCCAGCCGATGCCGTTGGCCAGCAGGGCGCTGAACGGGTCCAGCACCGTCGCGGCGACGTCCAGCCCGAAGGCCGCCCCGGCGAGCAGGTCGTCCACCCAGCCCTCGCTGCGGATGGCGTCCACCAGGCCCTCGACGCCGTCCGCCAGCGACGAGCCCGTCCACACCTCCCGGGTGGACCGGACGTCCGCGACCAGCGAGTTGTCGGTCATGCCCGCAACCGCCGGCTGATCGCCTCCATCGAACTCGCCGCGTCACCGTCCACACCGTCGTAGCTGTCGGCGGTGCGGCGCAGGCCGTCGGCGACCAGCCGGAGGTTCTCGTCGACGTACGCGACCAGCTCGTCCTGGCGGGTGTGCCGGTCCTCCAGGATCGCGGAGATCCACCCGCAGAGCAGCCCGTACGCCTGGTCGTCCCGCGCGATGTGCGCGCTCGCGCCGCGGACCGCGTCGAACCGGGCGCGCAACCCCTCGACGTACGCGGCGTGCGCGCGGATCTGCTCGGGGTCGGCCGACCAGCCGGCCGGGCCGCTCACCGCTGCCAGCCGTGGCCGTCGTAGGAGCCGGGCTCGCCCCGGCCGGGTTCCGGGTCGGGGCGCAGCTGCCGGCCCACCCGCTCGGCGATGGCCCGGGCGGCCGGCGACTCGGTGCCGACGGTCTCGGCGATGATCTCCTGCGACCGCTCGGCGAGCTGTCCCTTCGCCCGCCGGATCGCCTCCAGGACCGCCTGGGCGACCACCTCGGGGGAGACCCGCTGGATCTGCCGGCCCAGGCGCAGGTCCAGCAGCGCGCCGCTGGAGTCGACGGTGACCTCGGCCAGGCCGTTGTCGTCCTCGGCCACGACTCGCAGCTCCTGGAGGCGGTCGCTCATCGCCTTCGTGTCCGCCGCGAGCTTGTCGATGCGGCCCTTCCAGGCCCGCATCTGGTCCATGGCGCCGTCCGGGTCCAGCACGCCGCCGCTCAGAGCCCCGCTCACCATGCGCCTCCCCCGAGTAGGCCCGGATCCCGTGAGGACTGCTGATCCCCAGCGCCTCGCAGGGCGGCGTCGATTGTAGAACACCCTGTCACATCCGGGTGGCACACTGAAACCACAGTGGACCGCCGCGAGTGGTCACCGGGCCGGACGGGTGCTCTCCCGGGGCAGGATCGTGTGCGGTGCGGTGATCCGGGTGGGTGGGGCGTCCGGGCGGTCCAGTCGGGCGGTGGCCAGGGCGACCGCCTTCCGGGCGAGGAACGCCGGGTCGACCGAGACGGAGGTCAGCGACGGCCGGGAGTAGCGGCCCTCCTCGCTGTCACCGAACCCGATCACCGCCACGTCGGCGGGCACCCGCAGCCCGGCGTCGGCGGCGGCCCGCAGGGCGCCGATGGCGAGCCGGTCGGAGTAGCAGAGGACGGCGTCGGGGCGGTGCTCTTGTACGAACAGCCACCGGGCGGCCCGGTAGCCGTCCTCGTACCGGTGCTCGGCGGTGGCCCGCAGGTAGCCGGCGGGTGGGTCGAGTCCGGCCCGGCGGACCGCCCGCTGGTAGCCGAGGGTGCGGGGTTGCGCCGGCCCGGTGGCCTCGTCCGGCCGGGCGCCGATGGCGGCGATCCGCCGCCGCCCCGCGCGCAGCAGGTGTTCGGTGGCGTCCGCGGCGGCGCGGGCGCCGTCGACGGCGACCTGGTCGCAGCGGGGTTCGCGGCACTCGCCGAGCAGGACGAGGGGAGTGCCGGTGCCGAGGTGGGCGTCGATGAGGCCCGGCGACACCGTGTCCGCCCCGAGCAGGACGGCGTCCACGCCCGGCGGTGCCCCGGTGTCCGCCGGGGGCGTGGGGCGGTCGGTCCCGGGTCCGAGGTGCTCGACGACGACCCGGAAGCCCTGGCCGCTCGCCGCGCGGACGACCTCACGCGCCAACCCGTGCAGGCCGGGCGCCTCGACGTCGGGAACGACAAGCGCGAGCAGCCCGGTGCGGCCGGTGCGCAGGGTGCGGGCCGCGAGATTCGGCCGGTAGCCCAGCGCGTCCACGGCCTCCCGCACGCGGCGGCGGAGGTCGTCGCTGACGTGCGGGTGGTCGTTGACGACATTCGAGACCGTCTTCACCGACACGCGGGCGTGCCGCGCCACGTCCCTGAGCGTGGTGGCCACGATCCGTCCTCCCGCCTCGGCGTTCCTGACACCAGCCAACCGCCTTCGCCGGTGTACACACCGGACGATCCCAGAGCGGGCTACACCGGTCAAGGCGTTACGCTGGTGTGGACGAAAGGAGCGCGACGGTGCCTGACGAGCGATCGGTGCCGGCCGCCGTGCGGCTGGTCCGCGACTTCGTCAACACCTTCGAGCCACAGGTCGACGAGGAGTCGCTGACCACGCCGGACGCGTTGCGGGACTGGCTCGCCGAGCGGGCACTGATCCCCGCCGGAGCGCGGCTGAGCCCGGCGGACCTCGCCGTGGCCCGCACGGTCCGCGAGGGCCTGCGGGCGGTGCTGCTCGGCCACGCCGGCCACCCCGCCGACCCCGGCGCGCTGCGCCGCCTCGACGAGGCCCTGGCCGCCGCGCCCGTGCGGATGACGCTCGCGGACGGCGCTCCCCGGCTCGTTCCCGCCGCGACCGGCCCGCTCGACGTGGCGTTGGCCGCCCTGGTCGACGCCATCCGGCAGTGCGCGCAGGACCAGGTGTGGACCCGGCTCAAGGTGTGCGACCGGGACACCTGCCGGTGGGCCTACTACGACGCCTCCCGCAACCAGGCGCGCCGCTGGTGCTCCATGGCCGGCTGCGGCAACTACGTCAAGATGCGCCGGGCCTACGCCGTCCGCCGCGACCGCCGGTCCCGGACACCGGGCACCGGCCGGGACGGCTGACCCCGCGGTCGGCCACACGGCCCGGCCGCGCCCCCGGCACGGCGGGCGCGGTCACGACGGCGCGGTGCCGTGCACCGCCCAGGCCCGCGCCGTCAGCCGGACGGACCCGTCCGCCTCGACCGGCAGGCGGCTCACCAGCAGGTCGCGCAGCGCCGCCCGGTCGGGCCCGGCCAGGGACGCCACGTACGCCGGTGCCGCGCCCTGGCCGCCGAGGAACGGCGCCCAGTACGCGGCCACGTCGGCGAACACCGTCGGCACGACCACCGGCCGGACGGTCGCCGCCGCGAAGCCGGCGTCCGTCCACAGCGCGCGCAGCGGCCCGGGCCGGCACAGCGGGAACCGGCGCCCCTCGGACCGCTCCGCCACCGCCGGATCGAGCACCTCGGCGGCCGCCCAGAAGTGGCGCATCATCGCCATTCCCTCGGCGTAGTCCCAGACGTACGCGGCCGCGACGCCGCCGGGTCGCAGGACGCGGACGAACTCGGCCACCGCCCGCGCCGGCTCGGGCACGAAGTTGAGCGCCAGCCCGCTCACCACGACGTCGACGCTCGCGTCGGCCACCGGCAGCGCGCGGGCGTCACCGACCTCGAAGGCGGCCCGCGGGTCGTCGACCCGGTCGCGGGCGTGGGCCAGGAACCCCACCGCCGGGTCGACGCCGGTGACCCGCGCCGGATCCGCCTCGGCCAGCACGGTCGCGGTCAGCGCGCCGGTGCCGCAGCCCACGTCAAGCCAGCGCAGGCCGGGCGGGAGCGCCAGCAGGCGCAGGAAGTCGTGCGCGACCAGCCGGCTCCACCGGCCCACGTACGCCTCGTACGCCGCGCCGTCGGCCCAGACCGGATCCGCCATGCGGGCAGGATACGACCGCGGGCGCCCACCCCGATTCGGCTGGCCGGACGCATACGACCCGCCGCCGGTGGGAACGCCTCCCGCATGGCCAGGTACACGAAGCCCGAACTCCGGGCGCAGCTCAAGGAGGAGATCCAGGCGTCCGACAAGGGCGGCCGGCCGGGGCAGTGGTCGGCGCGCAAGTCGCAACTGCTCACCAACGAGTACAAGAAGCGCGGTGGGGGCTTCGAGGGACCCAGGGACCAGCGGCAGCGGTCCCTGCAGCGGTGGGGCACCGAGGAGTGGCAGACCCGCTCGGGTTCCACCCGTGCGCGCCGGAACGGTGAGACCGCGCGGTACCTGCCCAAACGGGCCTGGGAACAGCTTTCGGACGAGCAGCGGCGCGACACCGACACGAAGAAGCGGCAGGCGTCGCGGTCCGGGCGGCAGTTCGTTGCCAACACCGGACCGGCGAAGCGGGCCCGCCGGGAGGCCACCTCGGCGGGGCAGTTGTCGGACCTGCCGGTCACCGAGGCGGTGAAGCTGGTCCGTGGCCTCGACACCCGCCAGCTCCGGGCCGCGCTGCGGCGCGAGCGCGACGGCAAGGACCGCAAGACGCTCGTCCAGCGGATGGAGTCGGAGCTGGCCCGGCGCTGACCGCGCCCGCCGGCGCGGACCCGTGCCCGTCAGCCGTCGCGCCGCAACCGGCCCGTCTCGTCGCCTCGGGCGTCCACGAGCACCAGCACGTCGCCGTCCAGTCCCGCCCGGGACGCCCCGGACAGCCAGCGCGCCACCGGGACGCTCGCGCAGCCGATCAGCGTGCTCGGTCCGGCGGTGGCGAGCAGGGCGCCCTCCGCCCCGGCGACCCACCGCCCACCCTGGCCGTTGCAGCCGTCGGAGCCGCGCCATCCGCCGTCCTCACGCAACTCCACGTACGCCGGTGTCCGCCCGCCCCGCGGTGGGCCGGCGGGTACCCAGCGGCCGAGCAGGGCGGCCCGGCCGGCCGGCGTCAGGCCGGCCGGCAGCGCGGCGGCCGGCGCGAGGGCGCGCCGGACCTCGGGGGTGACCACCGGCGGCTCGGCCAGTTCCGGCAGCAGGTGGGGACCGGGATCGGGCTTCGCGCCGGGCGCCAGCCGGACGACCTGCCGGCCCCGGTCGTCGAGGAGGACCGGGGTCTTACCGGTCACCCGGAATCCGGTGGCCCGGGGCAGCCAGGCCGGTCCGTGCCGCGGATCGGTGGGGCAGCCCGGACGGCCGGACGGCGAGAGTCCGGAGAGCTCGGTCACGAACAGGCCGCCGGCGCCCGCCCGCCACGTCCCCGTCGACACCCCGCAGCGGTCGAACCACAGCAGGTCGCCCTGGTCGGAAGGAGCGAGCCGCAGCACCCCGCCGCCGTCGGCGGCGGTCACGGTCCAGTTGCCGATCAGCGCGACCGGGTCGGGGGACGGTCCGGCGCCCGGGGGAGCCGCGCTCGGGTCCGGCGGGCCGGTGGTCGGCCCCGAGCCGGCGGCACAGCCCGCCAGCAGGGTGCCCACCGCGACGGCCACCACGAGGTGCCTGCTGCGCCGCATCATCCCGCTCCCTCCGCCGGCCCGACCGTTCTCGGACGTCCGGTGGTTGGACGAGGCGGCGGGACCACCGGTTCCACCGCCGCGGTCCGGCGGCGAGTCGCGGCGGGACGGTCCTCGGGGTCCACCGCCTCCGCCGCCGGCCGGGAGGGACGGCGTCGCGGCGGAGGCGGCGAGCCGCGCTACGGCGTGCTGAGCCCCAAGCTGATCGTCCTGGTCAGCGTCGCGTTGTCGTCGTCGCCGTCGAGCGACCAGACCATCGCCCCGGCCAGCCCGGCGCGGCGGATGTAGAGCGTCTTCTGGAGCACCACCACCGGATCGTCGTACGTCCAGAGGGTCGTGCCGTCGAACAACCAGGCGTGCCCGGCGCGCAGGTCGCGGTGGACGGAGTAGCCCTTGCCGGGCAGGGTCTTGAGCTGTTTGTAGTCCTCGTAGCCGGCCTCGAAGGTGGCCGGTGCCGGCCCGGCCGCGGGCTGGAACAGCCCGTCCCCGCCCCCGGTCACGCCGGTCCAGCCGCGGCCGTAGTAGGGGATGCCCAGGACCAGCTTGCCGCGCGGCGCGCCGCGCGCGAGCCAGCCGTCGATCGCCACCTCGGCGGAGAAGTCCGGGTCGTCCGGCGCGCCCGCCGGCACGCGCAGCGCCGACTGCTGGTTGGTCACCGGGTCCCAGGAACCGTGGAAGTCGTAGCCCTGCACGGTGGCGAAGTCGAGATACCGGAAGATCTTCCGGCCCTCGTACCCGGCGTCCATGGTGGCCGGGTTGGCCGGCAGGAACGCGGTCAGCGCGTAGTGCCGGTGGGCCTGCCGCCCGTACGCGTCGAGCTGCCGGCGGAACTCGGCGAGCAGCTTCGTGAAGTTCTCCCGGTCCTCGGGGCGGACCACGTTGCCCGGTTCGCCGGGCCAGTTCGGCCACTCCCAGTCCAGGTCGACGCCGTCGAAGACGCCGGCGGCCGCGCCCGGGCCGCCGCTGCCGCCGTCGAGGACCGGCAGGTTCCCCTTGAGGTAGAGGTCGATGCAGGAGGCGACGAACGCCCGGCGGGACGCGTCGGTGCGGGCGGCGTCGGAGAGGTACGTCGACCAGCTCCAGCCGCCCAGCGAGATCAGCACCTTCAGGTCGGGGTGCCGGGCCTTGAGCTTGGCCAGCTGGCCGAAGTTGCCGTTGAGCGGCTCGCCCCAGGCGTCGGCGACGCCGTCGACGCTCTCCTCGGCCGGGACGGTGCGCTGGTAGTCGGCCCAGGCGTCCCCCTCGCCCGGCCCGCCGTCGACGTAGCAGCGCCCGTCGGCGCTGATGTTGCCGAACGCGTAGTTGACGTGGGTGAGGCGGCTGGCCGCCCCGGAGGTGTCGAGCTTCTTGACCGGGAAGGCCCGGTCGTAGATGCCCCACTGGGTGAAGTAGCCGACCCGGTGGTAGCCGGTCCGGCGGGCCGCGGCGTCGGCCGCGCTCGCGGCGCTCGGTGGTGCGGCGGTGACCAGCAGGGTCGACAGGGCGACGAGGGCGGTGAGGCGGCGGTGGCGGAACGGTCGCATCGGCACTCCCACGGAGGGACGGAGCGGGATTAGTTAAGAGACCTTTCTGATCGATGAAGCTAAGCCGGTCGTCGATCGAGGTCAAGAGCGCCGCGCGGAGTTGCTAGGCTGGTGGGTGCGCGCGCCGAGAGACCGCGCGCCGACTCGAAGGAGACAGACATGACGGGCGACGACGACATCTCCGGGTGATCCCGGCCCACCTCGTCGCATCCCTGTCTCGTCATCCGGGCGGCCGTGCCCTGCCCGGCTCACAACCCGAGGGTCTCTTCGATGTCCGACACCTGTGTCGTGTGCACCAACCTCTCCTTCTCCTGGCCGGACGACACCCCGGTCTTCCAGGACCTGTCCTTCACCGTGCCGCCCGGCCGCACCGGCCTGGTCGCGCCGAACGGCGCCGGCAAGACCACCCTGCTGCGGCTGATCGCCGGCGACCTCACCCCCACCGGCGGCGCCGTGACGGTGGACGGCGTGCTCGGCTACCTGCCGCAGAACCTGCCACTGGCCGGCGACCTGACCGTGGCCCAGGTGCTCGGGGTCGACGCGGTGCTCCGGGCGCTGCGCGCCATCGAATCCGGTGACGCCGCCGAGGAGCACTTCACCACCGTCGGCGACGACTGGGACGTGGAGGAGCGCAGCAGGGCCGAACTCGACCGGCTGGGTCTCGGGGACGTCGCGCTCGACCGGCGGCTGGCCACCCTCAGCGGCGGGCAGGTCGTCTCCCTCGGCCTCGCCGCGCAACTGCTCCGCCGCCCCGACGTGCTGCTGCTCGACGAGCCGACGAACAACCTCGACCTCGACGCGCGGCACCGCCTGTACGCCGTGCTCCAGGAGTGGTCCGGCTGCCTGCTGCTGGTCAGCCACGACCGGGCCCTGCTGGACCGGATGGACCGCATCGCCGAACTGGACCGCGGGGAGGTGCGCCTGTTCGGCGGGAACTTCACCGCGTACGAGGAGGCCGCCCGGGCGGCCCGGGAGGCGGCCGAGCGCACCGTGCGCGGTGCCGAGCAGGAGGTGAAGCGGGAGAAGCGGGAGATGCAGCAGGCGCGGGAGCGGGCCGAACGGCGGGCCGGCAACGCCGCCCGCAACCTCGACAGCGCCGGCCTGGCCCGGATCGTCGCCGGCGGGCTCAAGCGCAGCGCCCAGGAGTCGGCCGGCCGGTCCCGCCAGACGCACGCCAACCGGGTGAGCGAGGCCCAGTCCCGGCTCGACGAGGCCAGCGCGGCGCTGCGCGAGGACCAGACGCTGACGCTGGATCTGCCGGAGACCACCGTCCCGGCCGGCCGGACGGTCGTGGCGGGGGAGCGGATGCAGGTCCACCACGACGGGCGGGCCGTCTTCGCCGGCGACGGGGTGGACCTCACCATCCGGGGGCCCGAGCGGATCGCCCTGACCGGGCCCAACGGCGCCGGCAAGTCCACCCTGCTGCGGCTGCTCCAGGGGGATCTCGACCCGGAGGGCGGGCAGGTGCGCCGGGGCGAGGGCCGGGTCGCGTACCTGTCGCAGCGGCTGGACCTGCTCGATCCGGACCGCACCGTGGCGGAGAACTTCGCCGCGTACGCCCCGGACCGGCCCACGGCCGAGCGGATGAACCTGCTCGCCCGGTTCCTCTTCCGCGGCGCGCGGGCCCACCTGCCGGCCGGCGTGCTCTCCGGCGGTGAACGCCTGCGGGCGACCCTCGCCTGTGTCCTGTACGCCCAGCCGGCGCCCCACCTGCTGCTGTTGGACGAGCCGACGAACAACCTCGACCTGGTGAGCGCGGGCCAGTTGGAGAACGCCCTGGGCGCGTACCGGGGGGCGTTCGTGGTGGTGAGCCACGACGAGCGGTTCCTCGCCGAGATCGGCGTGCGGCGGTGGCTCCGGCTCGACGGCGGCGGGCTCCGCGAGGTGCCGGCACCGGATCCGGCCTGAGCGGGTCTGGACGGACTTAAACTTGCGCCGCTAGTTTAAGCCGATGGACCTTCAGCTCTCCGCCGAGCAGGTGGCGGCTCGCCGGCTCGCCGCCGAGTTCGTCGACCGGGAGGTGGCGCCGCACGCGGCGGCCTGGGACCGCCGGGAGGAGGTGGACCCCGACATCGTCGGGAAGCTGGGGCGGCTCGGCTTCCTGGGGCTCACCGTCCCCGAGGAGGACGGCGGTTCCGGCGGCGACCACCTCACCTACTGCCTCGTGCTGGAGGAGCTCGGCCGGGGCGACTCCGCCGTCCGGGGCATCGTCTCGGTGTCGCTCGGGCTGGTCGCCAAGTCCGTGGCCGCGCACGGGTCGGCCGCCCAGAAGGAGGAGTGGCTGCCCCGGCTCTGCTCCGGAGCGGCACTGGGCTGCTTCGCGCTCACCGAGCCGGACAGCGGCTCGGACGCGGCCGCGCTGCGCACCCGCGCGGTCCGCGACGGCGGCGACTGGCTGATCACCGGGACGAAGACGTTCATCACCAACGGCACCACCGCGGACGTGGCACTGGTCTTCGCCCGGACCGGCGGCCCGGGGCACCGGGGCATCAGCGCGTTCCTGGTGCCCACCGGGGCCTCCGGGCTCACCCGCCGGCCGATCCACGGCAAGCTCGGCCTGCGCGGGCAGGCCACCGGTGAACTCCGGTTCGACGCCGTCCGGGTGCCCGACTCGGCGCGCCTCGGCCCGGAGGGCGGCGGCTTCCGGCTCGCCCTGGCCACCCTGGCCAAGGGCCGGATGTCGGTGGCCGCCGGCTGCGTCGGCATCGCGCAGGGCTGCCTGGACGCCGCGGTCGGCTACGCCGGGCAGCGCAGCCAGTTCGGCAAGCCCATCGCCGGCCACCAGCTCGTGCAGCAGCTCATCGCCGGCATCGCCGTCGACACCGCCGCCGCCCGGCTGCTCGTGTGGCGGGTGGCCGACCTCGTCGACCGCGGCGAGCCGTTCGCCACCGAGGCCTCGATGGCCAAGCTGTTCGCCAGCGAGGCCGCCGTGCGGGCCGCCAACAACGCCGTGCAGGTCTTCGGCGGGTACGGCTACATCGACGAGTTCCCGGCCGGCAAGTACCTGCGGGACGCCCGCGTCATGACCCTCTACGAGGGCACCAGCCAGATCCAGCAACTGCTCATCGGGCGCGCGCTCACCGGCGTCAACGCCTTCTGACCACAGGACGAACCCGACGACCCCCGGGAGGGCATCCGGCATGAGGAGCAACGCCCGCATCGAGAAACCGGCCGCGGCGAGCGGCCGCCCGCTCCGGAGCGCGGCCCGGTGACCGCGCTGTCGCTGGCCATGGTGCTGGCCGAGGCGGCCCGACGGCACCCGGACACCGTGGCCGTGGTCGACGGCGACACCCGGGTCGGCTACGCCGAGCTGTGGCGGCAGGCCCGCGGGTACGCCGCCGGCCTGCGGGAGCTGGGCGTCGCCCCGGGCGAGCCGGTGGCCCTGCTGGCCCCGAACGTGGTCGACTTCCCCCGGGTCTACTACGGCGCCCTGGCCGCCGGCGCGGTGCTCGTGCCGGTGCACCTGCTGCTGACCGTGGACGAGGCCGTGCACGTGCTGCGCGACAGCGGCGCGAAGCTGCTGGTCTGCCACGGCTCGCAGCTCGCCCTGGGCGCCGCGGCCGCCGCGGCGGCGGGCGTCCCGTTGGTGACCGTCGGGCCGGGCGGCACGGGCGTGTCCCGGCTGGAGGAGGTGAGCGAGCCCCTGCCGGCGCTGCCGTCGTACGTCACCCGCCAGGCGGAGGACACCGCCGTGGTGCTCTACACCAGCGGCACCACCGGCGTGCCCAAGGGCGCGCTGCTCACCCACCTCAACCTCGTCATGAACGCCACCGTCAACGTCTTCGACGCCAACGACGCGCGCCACACCGATGTGGTGCTCGGCTGCCTGCCGCTGTTCCACAGCTTCGGCCAGACCGTGGCCATGAACGGCACCTTCCGCGTCGGCGGGACCCTGGTGCTGCTGAGCCGGTTCAGCGGGCCGGCCGCCATCGACCTCATGCTGGCCGAGGGGGTGAACGTCTTCCACGGCGTGCCCACCATGTACGTGGCGCTGCTCGACGCCGCCCGGGACCGGGCCACCCTGCCCCGGCTGCGGCTGTGCGTCTCCGGTGGGGCGTCGCTGCCGGTGGCCGTGCTGGAACGGTTCCACGCCGCCTTCCACACCACGATCTTCGAGGGCTACGGGCTCTCCGAGACCTCGCCGACGGCGACCACCAACCAACCGCACTTCGGCACCCGCCCCGGCACCATCGGGCACCCGGTCTGGGGCGTCGAGGTGGAGATCGCCCGCGCCGACCTGGACGACCGGATCGAGCTGCTGCCGACCGGCGAACTCGGCGAGATCGTCATCCGCGGGCACAACGTCTTCGCCGGCTACCTCGGGCGGCCCGAGGCGACCGCGGAGGCGGTGGTCGACGGCTGGTTCCGCAGCGGCGACCTGGGGCGCAAGGACGACGACGGGTTCATCACCATCGTGGACCGCAAGAAGGACCTGATCATCCGGGGCGGCTTCAACGTCTACCCGCGCGAGGTCGAGGAGGTCCTGGCCCGCCACCCCGCCGTCGGCCAGGTGGCCGTGATCGGCGTGCCCGACCCCCGGCACGGCGAGGAGGTCTGCGCGGTGGTGGTGGCCGACCCGGCCGGCCCCGGACTGCCGGCCGAGCAGGAGCTGATCGACTGGTCCCGCGCGCACCTGGGCCGCCACAAGTACCCGCGCCAGGTCCGCTACGTCGACGCCCTGCCGATCGGGCCGAGCCACAAGGTGCTCAAGCGGGAGCTGCGCCGCACGGTCGCGCCCCCGGCGGACTGACCGCCACCGGCGTCGGGGCGGTCACAGCGGCCGGTTCAGTCCGACGTGGAGGTGGCCGGCCCACCGGGTCGGCGTCGCCGGGTACTCGTCGCGGACGGCCCGTACCGTCTCGGCGAGCACCCGGGCCGCCGCCGCGGTGTCCGGCGGGCGGGTGCCGCCGTCGGTCAGCCCGGAGTAGAACGCCGCGGCGACCCGCGCGCTGTCCGGGGTCCGCCAGGTCGTGCCGATCACCCCCCGGAAGCCGGCGAGCTGGAAGGCCGCCGCCAGGTGCAGCGGTTCGTCGGTCGACCGCGGGTGCGTCGCGGCCGAGCCGCACGCGGACAGGAAGGCCAGCTCGGCCCGCTCCAGGTGGTAGGCGCCCACCATGTGCGGGCTGAGCGAGCGCCCGCCGCCGAGGCGCAGCCCGCCGGTCAGCATCGAGACGACCCGCGTGTCGGCCTCGGCGTGGCAGGCGAAGTGCGCGATCGGATGCTCCCGCAGCGCGTCCTCGACTGCGTCGAGCGCCACCTCGGTCCCGGCCAGCACCGTGGAGCCGGGCATCAGCCGGGCGACCTGCTCGACCTCCGCGCGTACCTGGGACAGCGCCGGCAGGTCCCGCGCGGTCGGCACGCCGACGATGGCGGCCGTGGCGGCCGTCGGCCGTGGCGGCCGGTCCGCCCCCGCGTGGGCCAGGGCCGTGAGCGTCGGCGTCCACGACGACACCGCACGGTCGAGGACCGTACGCCGACCGCCCGCCTCGCGATGGTGACCGGCCGCGTGCAGCGGGAGCCGGGCCAGCGGGCCGACCGGGCACCACCAGATCCGCGGCGGCGGGCCGTCCGCCGGGGTCAGGAGGTCGAGCACCGGCCCGGCGACGGCATCCCACAACCAGGCCAGGATGCCGTGCAGCTCCTCCTGGGCGGCGGCGCGCCGGTCGAACGGCACGGCCGGGTCGGTCGCGTCGGCCACCGCCGCGTACCAGGTCGCGACGTGCCGCTGGACCGTGGCCGCGCGCAGGTCGGGCAGGCGCACCGGCCGCACGGGCCGCTCCGGGTCCGCCGGGACGAGCAGGGCGTCGCCCCGGTCGCCGTGGGTGGTGACGACGGCGACCGGCATCCCGGCCAGCCGCTGGCGCAGCAGCGGCATCGACGGCGGCCGGAGGAAGTCGGCGAACCCCGGCAGCCGCCGGATCCGCTCGACCACCCGGTCCCGTTCGGTGGCGAGCTGCCGGGTCTGGGCGAGCCAGACCGGCCGGGGGTCCCAGTCGGTGGTGGAGCTGTCCACCACCTCGCCGGACTCGGTCCGGCGCTGCACCTCGATGGTGAACTTCCGGATCTGCGTGTAGGCGTCCGCCTCGGCCAGCTTGCGGTCGATGCGGTCCAGTTCCGCGGCGAGCCGAGCGTCGACCGCGCGCAGCTCCACGCGGCCGCCGCGGATACCCAGGGCCTCGTGGAACAGCAGACCCCGGCCGCGTTCCAGGAGTTCGACGGCGCCGTCGGCGTCGCCGGCCGCGATCGCCGCGACGGCGGCCTCGGTGGCCACCCCGCCCAGCGCCGCGACCGTGCCGAGCCGGCGGTGCCCGGACGCCGACCGGTCGACCGAGGCGGGCAGCTGCCGCACCGCCCGCTCCAGGGCGGCCAGCCGGGCCGCCGGGTCGCCGGCCTCGCGGGCCAGCTCGGCCTGCTGGCGTTCCGCGTCGATCGCGGTCTCCGCGTCCACCACGGACGACGTGGCGATGGCGGCGTACGTGGCGATGGCCTCGCTCCTCGCCTCGCCGGCGTCCGGGCCGCCCGCCCGGGCCAGCGCGGCCGCGGCCCGGGCCAGGAGCCCGGCCCGCAGCGCCCACCAGTGGTGCCCGGTCGGGGTCTGCGCCACCGCCTGCCGGGCCAGCCGCACGGCGTCGGCCAGCACGTCGCGGTCACCGCTCACCAGGTACCGCTGGTACCGGGTGTCCGCGATCGAGCTGCCGATGCGGGGCTGGTCCGGGTGCTCCGGCGGCAGCAGGGCGAGCGCGTCGCGGAACGTGCCTTCGGCCGCCAGCAGGCCGGCCTCGTCGGCCCGGCGCCCCGAGAGCAGGGCCAGGCTGCTCGCCTGGTTGTACAGGAAGCCGACCCGTCGGGAGTCGCCGGCGGGCAGCGCCTCGGCGGCCCGCCGGCTGGCCTCCACGGCCTCGGCGAGGAGCGTGTCGTCGGGCACCAGCGCCGCCCGGCGGGACAGGATGTCGGCGAGCCGCATCAGCCGCAGCGGGTACGCCTCGTGTTGCGCGGGCGTCTGCTCCAGCGCCTCCCGCTGGTGGCGCAGCGCCTCGTCCAGCAGCTCCGGATCCTTGGCGAGCCAGCCGGCGTCGGACAGCGTGCCGGCGAGGACCGCGAGCTGCTGCCCACGCGCGTCCGGCTGCCCGTCGGCCAGGTCCAGTGCCGCGCGCGCGGCGGAGACGGCGACCTCGACCAGGTGCTCGACCTGCCCGTGCACCCCCGCCCGGGACGTCGCGGCCGCCAGCAGGTTGAGGCCCTCCCGCCGCAACGGGTGCGCCGGCCCGGCGGCGTCCAGGGCGAGCTGCGCCCAGGACGCCGCCCGCCCCGCGCCCTCCAGCTCGCCGCCGTGTTCCCAGCGGGCCAGCTCCGCCTCGCCGAGCAGGAGCAGGGCCCGCGGCCGCCCCGGATGGAAGCCGGGCACCGCGGCGGCCAGCACGACGGCCGCCTCGTACCGCTCGGCCAGGGCCGGCGGTGCGGCGTCCACCGCGACCCGATCGGCCGCCTCCTCGGCCCGCCACAGCAGCCGATCGAGCACCTCCGGCTGGTCGGCCGCGGTGACGATCGTGCCGGCCAATTCCGTGCCGATCTCGCGGACCAGCAGGTTGACGACGGTGTTCAGCCGCTCCAGCGCCGGCGCCGCCCCCGGGTGGTCCGGCGGCGTGGTGAGCACGGCGTCCCGCCAGGCGGCGGTCGCCTCCACCAGCAGTTCCACCGACGCGTGCTCCGGAACGCCGTGCAGCCGGCACAGCGCCGTGCCGAGCCGCGACACGACCCGCGGATCGGTTGGCTGGCGCCCCCACGCGAGCTGCGCGGCCCGGCGGTAGTCGCCCACGGCCAGCTTCAGGGCCCGTGGGCCGGCGCCCCCGTCGAAGTAGAGCGTGAACAGGTCGCCGCGGCGGAGCAGCCGGAGCAGCCGGTGCGGGTCCCGCGCCGAGGTGGCCTCCAGGGCCTGCGTCAGGGTGTCCAGCGCCTCGTCGTAGGTCCGGACGTCCTCGCCGTCCTCGGCCAGTGCCGCCAGCGCCTCGGCGAGGTCGGTCAGCAGCGCGGCACGGAGCAGGCCGGCCGACTCGTCGCGGTCGCGGGCCAGCTGCGGCAACCAGTCCCGGTAGAGCGTGACGAGCATCCGCAGGGCCTTGCCGGAACCTTCCCGGTACCGCTGCCGCAGCCCCGCGATCCGGTCGGCCTGCTGCGGGCTGAGCAGGACGTCGGACAGGCGCGGCGCGTCGGGCCGGCCGGTCTCCGGCTGCTCGTCCCGGATCAGCTCCGGCAGCCCGTCCGGGTCGTCGCGGCACCCCTGCCGGAACAGCGCGACTGCCGCGCGGCGCTCCCGCACGCCGTCCAGCCCGGGCTGGTCGAGGTAGCGGTACCAGTGGAGCCGGGCCAGCTCCCGCGCCGCCGCCCGCCCGGCGCCGCGGTCACCGGCCGCGGCGGCAAGGACCTGCACGTCGGCCGACAGCTCCGGTCCGGTGAGGACGGACGGGTCACCGGTGCGCTCGTATTCGGCGAGCACCGCCGCGACCCGCTGTGCGGCGGCACTGGTGGTCCGTCTCGACATCGCCACTCGATCCCCGCGTCGGCCTGCGATCTCCGGTGTCCATCCTGCCCGCCCCGGCCGGAGGGCGGTAGTGCGTCCGCGACACACCTGTGGGGACGGTGGTGGCGTCCCCGGGTCGATAGGGTGGCGGCGGAAGCCAACCGGTGCCCGGGGAGCAACCTTGGAACTCGTCGCGGAGCGCGTGGCCCGGCTGTGCCGCCAGGCCGTCGGTGAGCAGTTGCGCCAGCACGCCGAGCGGTACGGCGCCGCCGACGTGCTGGACCGGATCGCCGAGGCCGTCGCCCAGGGCCGCCTCGATCACCACCTGGAGGAGGACCTCGACCGCCTCGACGACGCCTTCGCCCGGCACGGCATCGACGGGCTGACCACCGGCGTACGCGGGTTCGAGGCGTGGCTCGGCGGGGGCGGGCATCCCACCGTCGTCGCCTGGGGTTGCCCGAGCCCGCTACCGTGTCCCCGCGCGGTCCCCGAGGGCGACGGCGACCGTCCGGTGTGCGGGCTGACCGGCTCGCCGTTCGGGCTGCGCCGGATCGTGTTGTGAACGCCCTCCTCGCCGAGCTGGGCAAACAGCTGGTGACGCGGTGGACGGCGGCGCTGCTGCTGCCCGGCGCGCTGTTCGCCGCCGCGGTCGTCCTGGCCGAGGTCCTGGGCCAGCGGCACGCGCTGGACCGGTCCGCCCTGGCGGCCTGGTGGGACGGGCTGGCCGCCGGGCCGGCCGGTGGATCGGGAGCTGGTCTGCTCATCGGGGCGGTCGCGTTCCTGCTCGGCGCGGCGGCGGCCGGGCTCGTCGCGCAGGCGGTGGGCGCGCTCGTCTCCTGGGCGTGGAGCCGGACCGGCTCCGGGCCGGTGCCGGGCCGGCTCGCCGCCCGGCGCCGCCGCCGCTGGGAGCGGGCGGACGCGGCCGTGCTGGCCGCGGAACGCGCGCTGCTCACCGACCCCGGCGACACCGCGCTGCGCGACCGCACGCGCCGGGCCATCGCCCGCCGGTCGGCGATCTGCCTCGTGGAGCCGGCGCGGCCCACCTGGATCGGCGACCGGCTGCACGCGACGGACGTCCGGGTGCACCGCGGCTACGGCATCGACCTGGCCAGCTGCTGGCCGCGCCTGTGGTTGGTGCTGCCGGACGAGGCGCGGGGCGAGCTGGCGGCCGCGCGGGACCGGTGCGGGGCGGCCGCCCGGCTGGTCGGCTGGGGCCTGCTGTACGCCGCTCTCGGGGCGTTCTGGTGGCCGGCCCTGGTGGTCGGTCTGGTGGCGCTGCCCACCGCGCGCTACCGCGCCCGCCTGGCCGTGGCGGTCTACGCCGAGCTGGCCGAGGCCGCCGTCGACCTGTACGGGCGGGACCTGGCCGTCCAGCTCGGACTGTCGTGCCCGGACCGGCTCACCCGCGAGATCGGTGAGCAGGTCAGCGCCATCGTCCGCAAGGACGACGTGGTGCCGCGCGCCCGCCGGGCCGGCTCGGCCGAGGTCTCGTCGCCCCTGCCCTGACCGGTCACGGTCGCCAGGACGGGTTGTGCAGGATGGCGAGGTTCTGCCGGGCGGTGACCGCCAGGCTGTCGTCGCGGGCGTCGGGCGGCAGCGCGTCGAGCACCTCCCAGTAGAGCCCGATCGCCCGCCGCCGGAAACCGGCCAGCGCCAGGGTGGCGGCCAGGTTGTTGCACCGGCCGACCGTCTGCCGGCTCAGCTGCCCGTGCTTGCGTTCGCTGTGCCGGATGTTCTCCTCGTGCAGCTCGATGGCCTGCGCGTACTGGCCGGCCTGCTGGTAACCGACCGCCAGGTTGTTGCGGATGACGAGGGTGAGCTCCGCGTCGGCGCCCTGCCCGTGCTCGGCGGCCGTCACCGCCTCCCGCAGCACGTCCAGGCCGTCGTCGACCTGCCCGGCGGCCAGGTAGGCCTGACCGAGCGCGTTGCGGACGGTCAGGGCGTCGGCGTCGAGTGGCCCGAACGCCGTCGCCGCCCCGGCGGCCAGGGGTTCGAGCAGGGCGACGGCCTCGGTGAAGCGGCCACAGAGGCGGTGGTCCTCCGCCACGCTGAGCCGGTAGGCCAGGGTGCTCCGGTCGGGGACGGACTCCCGGCCGACGCCGGCGGCCCGCCAGATGTCGAGCGACACCCGGACCACGTCGGCCGGACCGCGCACCTGGCGCGGCGGCGGTGGGGGAGTGGCGGGCAGCGGCTCGGGCGGCCCCGCCTCCTCCGCCGCCCACGCCGCGAGCCGGTCCCGCAGCTCCGCCGCCGGCGGACCGTCGACGTGCAACCGGCACACCCCGTCGTCCAGGTGCAGGTCGAGGCGGACACCGCCGGACCGCAGGCCGTGACCGTCGAGCGCCATGGAGACCAGGCTCGGGGTGCGGATGTCCAGGCCGCGGAGGGTGGGCCAGGGCAGGCGGAGGAACCGCCGGATCGGCCGCCGCAGGTCGACGCCGGAGCGGTCGAGGACGGCGGTCAGCCCGGTCGTCTCGCCCGTGTGCCGCGGATGTCCACCGAGGAAGGTCACGTGGGGTATCGCGAGCGATGACACCCGGTCATCCTTCCATCCGGCGCGGGTCCGCGCAGCCCCGGAAACCGGTGGCTGCGCGGACCGGCCGGACCGCCCGTCAGTGGGTGAGGGCCGCGGCCTGCGCCGCCTCCTCCTGTGCCCGCCGCTCGTCGCCGCTGAGCGTGTGCAGCGGCTTCTCCCTGATGAAGAGCACCACCACCATCGCGAGCAGGGCCAGCGGCGCGCCGACCAGGAACAGCTCGGCGGTGGCCGTGCCGTAGACGTCCTGCACGATCCGCAGCAGCGGCTCGGGCAGCGTGGACAGGTCCGGCACGGCGGCGGAGGAGCCGCCACCGGCCGCGGCCGGGCCCAGGCGCTCGGTCATGAGGGTGGTCACCCGGTTGGCCAGGACGGCGCCGAGGGCGCTGACCCCGATGGCGCCACCCATGCTGCGGAAGAAGGTCAGCACGGAGGTGGCCGCGCCCAGTTCGCTTGCGGGCACGTCGTTCTGGGCGGCCAGCACCAGGTTCTGCATCAGCATGCCGACGCCGATGCCGAGCACCGCCATGTAGATCGAGACCACGACGACGCCCGTGCCCGCGCCGATGGTGCCGAGCAGCAGCATGCCGGCGGTCATGACGGCGGCGCCGGCGACCAGGAAGATCTTCCAGCGCCCGTACCGGGTGATGAGCTGACCGGCGACCGTCGAGGACACCAGCAGGCCGAAGATCATCGGCAGGCTCATGAGGCCGGCCACGGTCGGCGACTTGCCCAGGGAGATCTGGAAGTACTGCGACAGGAAGACGGTGCCGCCGAACATCGCCACGCCGACCAGGACGCTGGCCACGGTGGCCAGCGAGACCGTCCGGTTGCGGAAGATGCCCAGCGGCACGATGGGCTCGGCGGCACGCGACTCGACGTACACGGCCACGGCCAGCACCGCGACGCCGCCGGCGACCATGAGCGCCGTCCAGCCCGACGCCCAGGCGAACTTGTGCCCGGCCAGCGACGACCAGACCAGCAGCAGCGAGACGCCCGTCGTGATGAGGGCCGCGCCCAGCCAGTCGATCCGCACCTCGCGGCGGACGACCGGCAGGTGCAGCGTCCGCTGGAGCAGGAAGATCGACAGGAGGGTGAACGGGACGCCGATCAGGAAGCACCAGCGCCAGCCGAGCCAGGAGGTGTCGACCAGGACGCCGCCGATGAGCGGTCCGGCGATGGTGCCGACGCCGAAGACGGCGCCGAAGATGCCCGCGTACCGGCCGAGTTCGCGCGGCGGGATCATGGCGGCCATCACGATCGTGGCCAGCGCAGTCATGCCGCCGGCGCCGACGCCCTGCACGATCCGGCTGAGCAGCAGCACCTCGACGTTCGGGGTGAAGCCGGCGATCAGCGAGCCGACCACGAACAGGCCCAGGGACGACTGGATGAGCAGCTTCTTGCTGTAGAGATCGGCCAGCTTGCCCCAGATCGGCACGGTCGCCGTCATGGCCAGCAGCTCGGTGGTGACGATCCAGGTGTAGACGGTCTGGCTGCCGTCCAGGTCGGCGATGATGCGCGGCAGTGCGTTCGCCACGACCGTGGACGCCAGGATCGACACGAACATGCCCACCATGAGGCCGGAGAGGGCCTGGAGGACGTCGCGGCGGGACATGCGGGCCGGGCCGACCTCGGCGGCGTCGGCGGGCGCGGTGGGTACGGACATGCGGTTCCTCAGCTCGGGGTGCGGTACGGGTGGGGCTCCGGCGTGCCGGGATCCGGCAGGCCGGCGGCGAGGGTGTCGAACGCCTCGTCGACCAGGTCGGCGAGGGACCGGGCGCCGGCGGTGGCGGCCCAGCGGAGCGCGGCGGTGCGGAACGCGGCGCCGGTGACGGAGGTGAGCAGGGCCGGGAAGCCGTGGTCGGCGGGTACGCCCACCCGGGCGGCGACGACGTCGGTCATCGCCCGTTCCGCCTCGGCGCCCGCCGCGACCAGGCGGGGGAGCAGGGCGGGGTTCCGCATGACGACGTCCATCCGGAGCAACCACAGCTCGCGGTCCTCCTGCAACTCCTCGATCGCCTCACCGAGCGCCGTTCGGATGGCGGCGAGGGCGGGCACCTCCGGCGGCACCTCGGCGAGCCGCGCCACGAACCGGGCGTTGAGCGCCGCCTGGTCGCCGACGAGCGCGTCGTCCTTGCTCGGGAAGTAGTTGAAGAAGGTCCGGGTGGAGACGTCCGCCGCCGCGCTGATCTCCTCGATGGTCACCTGGTCGAGACCGTGCTCGGCGACCAGGCGCAGCGCCGCGGTGGCCAGCGCCGTGCGGGTCCGCCGCTTCTTGCGGTCGCGGAGGCCGCCGTCGGCGGGAGGGCTGTCCGTGGTCACCGGGCGACCCTACCGGCGATCTTGCACGCCCTGCAAACTTTCCTGGACTGAAGTGAGCCGGCCGACAGGTGTGGTCACCGGCCGGGCTCGAACACGGCGCGGACGCACCCGTCGAGCCGGTCCCGGAACGTGTCGTAGCCGAGCGGCGCCCGGTCGAGCGGCATCGTGTGGGTGGCGAGGTGTTCGGTGACCAGCTCGCCGCGCGCCATCCGGTCCAGCAGCATGGGGATGTACCGGTGGCCGTGCTGCCGGGCGCCGCGCAGGGTCAGGCCCTTGGCGAGCACGGCGTCGAGCGGGAACCGGTCGACGGCGCCCGGGTACGTCCCGAGCAGGAAGACGCTGCCGCCCTTGCGGCAGTGGTGGACGGCCTCGCGGGCCGCGACGGGCCGGTCGGGCGTCGGCCGGAACCGCTGTCCGAGCCGGCCGCGTCGGCTCCACCGGCCGCCGCCGGGCGCCGCCGCGCCGGCCGCGTCGATGCACACGTCCGGGCCGCGCCCGCCGCTGCGTTCCCGCAGCTCCCCGCCGACGTCCTGGGTCCCGTGGTCGAGGGTCTCGACGCCGAGGTGCCGCTCGGCCATCCGGAGCCGGTCGGGCAGGCGGTCGATCACGACGACCCGCTCCGCGCCCAGCAGCGCGGCGGCCCGCGCCGCCAGCTGACCGACCGCGCCGGCGCCCCAGACCGCGACCACGTCCCCGGGCCGGACGCCGGCCAGGTCGGCGGCCATCCAGCCGCTCGGGGCGGCGTCGGAGGCGAACAGCGCCCGCTCGTCGGTGACCGCGTCCGGCACGGTGAAGGCGCCCCGGTCGGCGTACGGGACCCGGACGTACTCGGCGTGGCTGCCGGCGAACCCGCCGAGGGCGGGCGAGGAGCCGTAGCAGCCGCCGGGGGAGAGGTCCCCCGCCTGCCCGCCGAGGGCCGGACCGGTGCCGCCGTTGTCGCACAGCGAGAACTGCCGCCGCCGGCACGGCCCGCACCGGCCGCAGGAGACGACGGAGCAGACCACCACCCGGTCGCCCACCCGGTGCCGGCGCACCCGGTGCCCGACCTCGACCACCTCGCCGAGGAACTCGTGCCCCAGCACGTCGCCGCGCGCCGGGAACGGCAGGTGACCGCCGAGCAGGTGCAGGTCGGAACCGCAGGTGGCGCTCTTGCGCACCCGGACGATCATGTCCTGCTCGTTGCGCAGCTCCGGGTCGGGGACCTGGGTCACGGCCAGCTGGTTCACGCCCCGCCAGACCAGTGCCCTCACGTCGCCCCCCGGCGTCCCTGGCGCGTGGCCAGCTGGAGCGGCCGGTCGGTCGCCGTGGTCCGTCCGGGACAGATGCTCGCATGAAAACCCCGGCCCGGCGGCGGTTCGGAGCAGGTCCCACCTTCCGCGACGGGGCGCGGAGAACGCCCTGCCGGCGACCTCCCCCGTCCGGGGTATCGGCTCGTCCGGTTAGTCGTATATGAGCGTTATGTCGGAGTGGGTCATTAAGCTCCACGGTGTCATCCAGTCCTCGACCCGGGGACTCCCGGTGCCGGCCGCGCCACGCGGTCGCACCGTCGCGAGCACGCCGAACCGGCGTCGCCCCGGGGCGGCTGGAACCATGTCGCCGGCACCCACAGGGATGCGTGAGTCACGATGATGGACGCGGACACCATGGTCCTGCCCCGGCTCGGGTCGGGAGAGATCCGGGTCGAGGACCCGTGGGGCGAGGACCGTGCGGTCGGTTCCAGGGCCGGCGGCCACCGTCCACCGGCCGACACCGCCCGCTGGCGGCTCGCCGCATGGCTGCTGCCGGCGCTGCTGGCCGGCGCGCTCGGCGTCGTGGGGGCCGGCACACCCGGCCTGCGCCTCGCGGAACTGGCGACCTGGCGGGCCGCCACCTCTCCCTGGCCGGACGGGATGCCCGGCGGCGACACCACGCTCGTGCCGTACCACCTGCTGATGCGCGCCTGGGCGGCGGCCTTCGGCATCACCGACCTGGCGCTGCGCGTACCGTCCCTGCTCGCCGTGGCGGCGACCGCCGCGCTCGTCGGCGCGCTGGCCGCGCGGATGTTCGCGCCGGGCACGGGGCTCCTCGCCGGGGTGATCTTCGCGCTGCTGCCGAGCGTCACCCGGTACGCCCAGGAGGCCCAGCCGTACGCGCTGGCCCTGTTCGCCGCCGTGCTCGCCACCTGGTTCCTGCTGCCCGCACTGGACCGGCCGAGCCTGCGCCGTCTCGCCCCGTACGCCGCGGCGGTGGCCCTGCTGGGCCTGTGCCACGCGATGGCGCTCCTGCTGCTGGTCGGGCACGGCTGGGTCGTGCTCGCGTTCCGGCGGGGGATGACCGGCCGGTGGCTGGCCGCCGCCCTCCTCGGCGCGCTCCCCGCCGCCGCGCTGCTCTGGGCCGGGGTACGCGCCGGCGGGCAGGTCGCGCCGGCGGCCCGCCCCGACCTGGCGGCCCTCGCCGCGACCCCCCGGGAGTTGTTCGGCGTCGCCGCGCTGGGCGCCGTGCTGCTCGGACTGGCGCTGTTCAGCCTCCCGCTGCGGCGCGCCGCGGCGATCTGCACCGCGTGGGCGGTGCTGCCGCCGCTCGGCCTGCTGCTCATCGCGCAGGCGACGCCGGTCTGGTCACCGTCGAGCCTGCTCTTCACGCTGCCGGCCTGGGCGACCCTGGCCGCGGCCGCCCTGTCCCGGGTTCGCCCCCGCTGGTGGGTGGTGGCGGTGGCCGCGCTGGCCCTGATCGTCGCGCCGGCCCAGGCGGCCGTCCGCGCGCCCGACGGGCACGGGCAGGCCACCCGCGAGGTCGCCGAGATCGTCGGCGCCCGGCGGCTGCCCGCCGACGGCGTGGTCTACGGCGACGCGGACGCGCGGACCCTCGTGGCCCGCTACCTTCCCGCCGACCGGCGGCCGACGGACCTGTTCGCCGCGGCGCCGCCGCACGACTGTGCCGGTTGCCTGTGGGGCGTTCGGCGACTGTGGGTGATCCGCCCCGGCGAACGGTCGGATCCCGTGCCGCCCGTCGGCGGCGCGGCGGAACGGCTGCTGCGCAGCGGATACCAGGTGGCGCAGGTCTGGCACCGGGCCGGGTTCACGCTGGCCCTCCTGGTGGACGACCGCACCGCCCGCTGACCGAGCACGACCTTTTTCAACCCCACTGCCCGCTCAGGGTTCGTGGCGAGATCACCATGGGGGAAAACGTGGCCATCGCCGCTGATACACGCCCGTCCCGGGCCAGCACGCCGGGCAGCTCAGGCAACCGTCCGCCGGTGATCGCCCCGGCCGGACCGCCTGCCGGGAAGGGACCGGACCGCCGCCAGCTGAACATCCGGGCCCGCCTGGCGTACGCCAGGTGCGGCGCCACCGCCGGGCCGCTGGTCGCGCCGCGGCACCCGGGGGCGGCGGTGGAGTTCCGGCACGCCGCCTCGCCCGCGGCGCGGCTGGTGCTGACCCTGCTGGTGCTGGTCAACAGCGCGGCCGGGCTGCTGTTCGTCGGCTGGCTGCTGCTGCCCCAGCACGTGCCCGGCGTCGGCGTGGCCGGGTCCGGCGGCTGGCAGACGATCGCGGCCCGGCTGGGCTTCTGCGTGGTCGTCGGCGTCGAGTTGATCCGCCTGGCGCAGAACGTGGTGGTGTGGGTGTTCGCGTTCCACGCCCGCGACCCGGTGCCGGTCGACCCGCCGGTCGGCCTGCGGGTGGCCCTGCTCACCACGATCGTGCCCAGCAAGGAGCCGCTCGACGTGGCGGAGCGGACGCTGCGGCGTCTTCGGGAGATCGTCTACTGCGGGCGGGTCGACGTCTGGATCCTCGACGAGGGGGACGACCCGGCGGTCAAGGAGATGGCCGCGCGGCTCGGCGTCCACCACTTCAGTCGTAAGGGCCGGCCGGAGTACAACCAGCCCGGCGGGGAGTTCCGGGCCCGGACCAAGTCCGGCAACCACAACGCCTGGCGGGCCGAGCACGAGAACCGGTACGACGTGGTGGCCAACGTCGACCCGGACCACGTGCCGCTGCCCAACTTCCTCGAACGCACCCTTGGCTACTTCCGGGATCCGGACGTCGCCTTCGTGGTGACCCCCCAGGTGTACGGCAACATGCATCAGAACTTCGTGGCGCACGGCGCCTCCGTGCAGCAGTACCTCTACAACGGCCTCATCGCCCGCGGGGGCAACGGGCTGGACGCGCCGCTGCTCACCGGCACCGGCCACCTCTACCGGCCGGCGGCCTGGCGGACCATCGGCGGCTACCAGGACTCCATCATCGAGGATCACCTGACGAGCATCCGCATCCACGCCGCGACCAACCCGGAGACGGGCAACAAGTGGAAGGGCGTCTACACCCCCGACGTGGTGGCCATCGGCGAGGGCCCGACCTCGTGGGCGGACTACTTCAACCAGCAGAAGCGCTGGGCGGCCGGGATCTGCGAGATCCTCGTCCGGCCCGAGCTGCGCGCGCCGCGCGAGCTGCCCGCACGGCGGCGGTGGCAGTACCGCCTGCTCCAGTTCTACTACCCGAGCGTGGCGGTGAGCCTGCTGCTGGGCAACCTCGCCACCGCCATGTACCTGCTCACCGGGGTCGGTTCGGCGCAGCTCGACGTCACCGTGTGGTCGGTGCTCTGGGGCTCGACCTTCGGCACCTGGTTCCTGCTGTGGCTCTGGCTCCGCCGCTTCAACATCGCCCCGCACGAACGGGAGGAGATCGGCATGGCCGGCATGGCGCTGGCGCTGTTCGCCGGGCCCATCTACGTGGCCGCCGGGTTCACCGCGCTGCTGCGCCGCAAACTCGGGTTCGTAGTGACGGCCAAGGGGAGGCTGCGCACCATCGAGTCGTTCCGCACGTTTCGGCTGCACCTCTGCTGGGCGGGCGTCTCCGCGGGTCTGCTCGGCGCGAGCTTCGTGCTGGACAACAGCTCACCCCTGCTGCGGGTGTGGCCCGTCCTGACCCTCCTGACCGGCCTCGGTCCGCCACTGATCGCGCTCGCGTCGAACCTGCGGGCCGATCGCCGCCAGGACGACGAGGTGGTCGTGCCCGCCCCCGCTCGCGCGGAGGCCGAGGAGGTCCATCCGCCGAGGTCCCGGGTCGCGGCTGAGGGAGTCCTGCGATGATCAGGTTCACCTTTCCGCGGGTCGTGATGGTGTTGACCGGCGCGCTGCTGCTGACGTACGCCTTCGCCGTCGCGCCCACGACCGGCTCCGGGGGCCGGGGCGGGGCGGTGACGGCCGAAGCGAAGGCGCCCCGACCGCGCGGACCGTTCCCGCCGGCGGGAAAGACGTTCATCGGTGTCATGACCGACAAGGGCCCTCACGACTTCACGCCGGTGGACCGGTTCACGGCTGCCGCCAGACACCAGCCGCAGGTCATGCTTTTCAGCGAGGGGTGGGCGTCCGCAACGTTCGACCGGACGCTCTTCGACCGGATCCGCGACCACGGCATGATGCCGATGCTGGGCTGGGAACCCTGGGACTACCGGCTCGACGAGCGGGCCCGGCAGCAGAAGCTGACCGCCCAGCAGATCGACGCGGTCCGGTCGGCCCAACCCAGCTACCGGTTGTCCCGGATAGCGGGGGGAGAGTTCGACACCTACATTCGGTCCTGGGCGGAAGGGATCAAGTCACTCGGCTACCCGGTGGCGCTCCGCTTCGCCCACGAGATGAACGGCTACTGGTACCCGTGGTGCGAGCTGGTCAACGGCAACCGGCCCGGTGACTACGTGAAGGCCTGGCGCCACGTGCACGACGTGTTCCGGGCGGTCGGGGCCACGAACGTCACCTGGGTGTGGAGCGCGAACGTCCGGTACACCGACCTGACCCCCCCGATCTCCACCTACTACCCGGGCGAC
Organism: Micromonospora halotolerans; assembly: GCF_032108445.1. Lineage (NCBI taxonomy): Bacteria > Bacillati > Actinomycetota > Actinomycetes > Micromonosporales > Micromonosporaceae > Micromonospora > Micromonospora halotolerans. Next base: position 5,004,484 of record NZ_CP134876.1, read on the forward strand.
GACTACGTGGACTGGGTGGGCGTCACGGGCTACTACGGCAAGTACGACTTCGCGCCGTATCTCTCCTTCGACGGAGTCTTCAAGAAGACCGTCACCGAGATCCGCGCCTTCAGTACGAAGCCGATGGTCGTCACCGAGACCGGCGCCTCGGACCACATCGGGCGCAAGGCCGAATGGATCAAGGAGGCCTTCCAGACCCTGCCCCGGTACCCGTTCATCATCGGGCTGATCTGGTTCGAGGTGAACAAGGAACTCGACTGGCGCATCGTCAGTTCCCCGGCCGTGTCCGCGGCCTTCGCCGGCGCGGTCGCCGCCCCTCGCTACCAGGTCACCTGGTCGCCCGACATGGTCTCGCGGACGGAGGAGTAGCGGTGCGCAGGTTGACCGCCGCACGGGTCGTGCTGGTACTGACCGGCGCGCTGCTGGTGACCTACGCGGCCGCCGTGGCGCCGACCGCCCTGTTCGGGGGCCGGGAGGACGGCCGGTCCGACCGGCCCGTGAGGGCCGAGCCGGAATCCCCGCCCCGGCCCGCGGCAGCCGAGCCGGAAGGTTCGCCCCGGCCGGCCGCGGAACCCTTCCCGCCGGCCGGCAAGGCGTTCATCGGTGTGATGACCGACAAGGGCCCGCACGACTTCGCGGCGCTGGACTCGTTCACGGCGGCCGCGAGACACCAGCCGCAGGTGATGCTCTTCAGCGCGTCGTGGAACCTGGACCCGTTCGACCGGACGCTCTTCGACCGCATCAGCAGCCGGGGGATGCTGCCGATGCTGGGCTGGGAGCCGTGGGACCACCGGGTGGACCGTGCGGCCCGCGAGAAGAACCTGCCCACCCGGGAGATCGACGAGATCCGGTCCCACCAGCCCGCCTACCGGCTGTCCCGGATCACGGCCGGGGACTTCGACACCTACCTGCGGTCCTGGGCCGAAGGGATCAGGTCCCTCGGCTACCCGGTGGCCATCCGGTTGGCACACGAGATGAACGGTGACTGGTACCCATGGTCCGAGGCGACCAACGGCAACCGGCCGGGCGAGTACGTGCAGGCGTGGCGGCACGTGCACGACCTCTTCCGCGCGGCGGGGGTGACCAACGTGACCTGGGTGTGGAGCCCGAACGCCAGCTGGGACCAGTCGCTCCCGAAGCTCTCCGGGTTGTATCCGGGCGACGACTACGTCGACTGGGTGGGTGTCACGGGCTACTACGGGATCGGGGCGTACACGGACTACCGGTCCTTCGACTCGATCTTCGGCCCGACCATCACCGAGATCCGCACGTTCACCAGGAAACCGTTGGTCATCACCGAGACCGGCGCCTCCGACGCCGCGGGGCGCAAGGCCGAATGGATCGCGGAGGCCTTCCGCGCGCTGCCTCGGCACAGGGACATCCTCGGTCTCATCTGGTTCGAGGTGGACAAGGAGCAGGACTGGCGCATCGTCAGTTCGCCGGCCGTGGCGCAGGCCTTCGCCGCCGCGGTCGCCGACCCGCGCTACCGCTTCGGCTGGCGGCCCGGGATGGTCCCACGCACCAAGCTGAACGACTAGTTATCGGGACGTAAGGCCGACAACCACCATAAACTGGCTCGATGTTCGAGCGGGTGGCGGTGGAGAAGGTGGCGACGTGGCACGGCTGACCAGGCCGCGGGTCCTCGTGCTGGCGATCGCCGCCCTGCTGCTGGCCTACGCCCTCGCCCTGGCGCCGGTCACCACGAGCGGGGGCGGGGAGGACGCCGCGCCCCGGCCGCCGACGACAGCCGAATCGGGAGCGGTGGTGCCGGCCGGTGCCGCCAGCCCGCCACTCCAACTGGTCCCGGAACTCTTCCCGCCGGCCGGCAAGGCCTTCGTCGGTGTGATGACCGACAAGGGCCCGTACGACTTCGCGGCGGTGGACCGCTTCGCCGCGGCCGCGCGGCGCGAGCCGCAGGTGATGCTCTTCGGCGTGGGCTGGGAGTCCGGCACGTTCGACCGGGTGCTCTTCGACCGGATCAAGGACCGCGGCATGCTGCCCATGCTCGGCTGGGAGCCCTGGGACTACCAGGCGGACCAGGCGGCCCGGAAGCAGAAGAAGCTGACCGCCCGCCAGATCGACCGGCTGCGCTCGACGCAGCCGCGCTACCGCCTGTCGCGGATCGCGGGCGGCGAATTCGACGGCTACCTGCGATCCTGGGCCGAGGGCGTGAAATCGCTCGGCTATCCGGTCGCCATCCGGTTCGCCCACGAGATGAACGGCGACTGGTACCCGTGGTGCGAGAAGGCCAACGGCAACCGGCCCGGCGAGTACGTCGAGGCCTGGCGCCACGTGCACGACCTCTTCGAGCGGGCCGGGGCCACCAACGTCACCTGGGTGTGGAGCCCGAACGCCCGGTGGAGCAAGACCGCCGCGAACCTCGCCCAGTTCTACCCGGGGGACGACTACGTCGACTGGGTGGGCACCACCGGCTACTACGGCACCGGGGCCTGGTCGCGGTACTCGTCCTTCGACGCCATCTTCGGCCCCACCATCGCGGAGATCCGCACCTTCAGCCGGCGGCCGCTGGTCGTCACCGAGACCGGCGCCTCCGACGCCGGAGGGCACAAGGCCCAGTGGATCCGGGAGACCTTCCGGACGCTGCCGAAGCACCGGGACGTCATCGGCCTCATCTGGTTCGAGGTGGACAAGGAGAAGGACTGGCGGATCGTCAGCTCCCGCGCCGCGTCGACCGCCTTCGCCCAGTCGGTCGCCGCGCCCCACTACGACGTCCGCTGGTCACCGGAGCTGATCCCGCGCACCGACCTGGACGAGTAGGCCGGCCGCTCATCCGTCGCGGCGTGGCTCCGGTCCCGCGCCGGGAAGCAGCCGCGCCGCGGCCCGCCGCAGCGGCCGGCCGTCCTTGGCGATCTTCTTCATCCGTCGCCACGCCGTGCGCCCGGGCGGGCCGGTCGCCCCGCCCTCGGCGTCGGCCGGCTGCCCGAGCGTCCTGGGCGGCGGGCCCGGTGCCGGCGGCGCCGTCGGGGAAACCCGGTCGGCCGCGGTGTCGACGGTGCGGACCACCGCCTCGATGATCTGCGGGTTGCGGTCGATGGTGCTCAACGCGCGGTCGAGGATGCCGTTCAGCTCGTCGAGCCGGACCTCCAGCATCGCCTCGGTCGTCACGCCCCGGATGTCGATCCGGACCGTCCCGAGCCGGGCCTGCATCCCGACGTCCAGGTGGAGCAGGCCACCCAGCCGGGCGCGCAGGGACACGTGGGCGTCCAGGTCGTCGACCTCGACGCGGATGTCGTCGACCTGGAGGTGGGGGACCTGGAGGACCACGTCCGGGTCGGACATGGTCGGGCCGCTGTGGTGCCCACCGGCGGGCGGGCGCGCGTCGCCCTCCCCGGCCGGGCGCCACGGATCGCCGGCTCCCGTCCCGGGCTCACCCGGATCCTGCCTCCCGTTGCCCACCTGACCTCCGTCGCCCGCGCCGGCCCGTCGCCGGCCGGCCGGCGTGCCCATTCCCGGAAACCGGGGCGGCACACCTGGGCGCGGCGCGCGACGACCGGTGATTTCGCCGATGCGGTGGCCGGGGGAGCGCTCCAATACTGACGCATGTCGATGGACCTCCCTACCCGACTAGGAGCGACCGACGTGCGATCAGCCACCACCTCCCGTCCCCGTACCCGCCTCCACGCCCTGGGCCGGCTCGCCGCGGCGGCCGTCCTGGCCCTCGGCGGCGCCCTGGCCGTCCCCGCTGGCGCGCAGGCCGCCGACAACCCCTACGAGCGCGGCCCCGCGCCGACCAGCGCCATCCTGGAGGCCAGCCGCGGTCCGTTCGCCACCTCGTCCTACAGCGTCTCGTCGCTGAGCGTCACCGGCTTCGGCGGCGGGGTCGTCTACTACCCGACCAGCACCAGCGAGGGCACCTTCGGCGCCATCGCCATCTCGCCCGGCTTCACGGCCACCTGGTCGAGCCTCAGCTGGCTCGGACCGCGGATCGCCTCGCACGGCTTCGTGGTCATCGGCATCGAGACCAACACCCTCTACGACCAGCCGGACAGCCGTGGTCGCCAGCTTCTGGCAGCGCTGGACTACCTGGTCCAGCGCAGCACGGTCCGGAGCCGGATCGACGCCAGCCGGCTCGCCGTGGCCGGGCACTCGATGGGCGGGGGCGGCACCCTGGAAGCCGCCGCCGCGCGGCCGTCCCTGCAGGCCGCCGTCCCGCTGGCCCCCTGGAACCTGGACAAGACCTGGTCCGGGGTGACCGTGCCGACGCTCATCGTCGGTGGCGAGAGCGACACCGTGGCGCCGGTCGCCAGCCACTCGGAGCCTTTCTACAACAGCATCCCGGCCTCCTCCGAGAAGGCGTACCTGGAGTTGAACGGGGCCAGCCACTTCTTCCCGCAGACGGTGAACACGCCGATGGCCAAGCAGACGGTGGCCTGGCTGAAGCGCTTCGTCGACAACGACACCCGCTACGAGCAGTTCCTCTGCCCGGGCCCGAGCGGACTGGCCATCGAGGAGTACCGCAACACCTGCCCCAGCTCCTGAGCCTCGCCCACCGGGGGGCGGCCGCCACGGCGGCCGCCCCGCCGTGCGGGGCGGCCCTAGACTCGGCCAGCGTGGAGGAGGCGGGCGGGATGGGCGGCACCGGTTCCCCGGGCCGGGTCGACGGGCGGGCCGCGCGGGCCACCCGCACCCGGGCCGCCATCGTCGAGGCCCACCTCGCCCTCATCGCCGAGGGCGACCTGCGCCCGACGGGCGACCGGATCGCCGAGCGGGCCGGTGTCTCGCTGCGCACGCTGTGGACCAACTTCAAGGACATGGAGACGCTGTTCGAGGCCAGCGGCGAGGAGCTGCTGCGCCGCCAGGACGCCGCCTGGCGGCCGATCTCCCCGGCGCTGCCGCTGGCGAAGCGGGTCGAGGCCTACTGCCGGCAGCGCGCCCGCTTGCTGCATCTCATCGCGCCGTCCGCCCGGGCGGCGCAGTTGCGCGAGCCGCTCTCCCCGCAGTTGCACCGCAACCGCCGCAAGCACATCGACCGGGTCCGCGACGAGGTCGAGCAGCTGTTCGCCGCCGAGCTGGACCGGGCCGGTCCGGGGCGGGAGCAGCTCGTGCACGCCCTGGTGGCGGCCAGCATGTGGTCGACCTGGTCGATGCTGCGCGACGGGCTGGGGCTCGGCGTGGGCCCGGCCCGGGCGGTGATGGCGCGCACCGTGGCGGCGCTGCTGGCGGATCCCGAGGGACAAAGTCTTTTCCGACTGGTTACCGATAGGTGAAACTGGATGCATGGTTACTGCATTCAGAGTGCAAATAACCTTGCGGGGTCGGGACGGCGAATGCCGGGCCGTGCGCGCCCTGCTCGACCGGGCGGCCGGCGGTGCGCTGCTGTTCCACGGCGAGCCCGGCTCGGGCCGCAGCGCGCTGCTGGCGTACGCCCGGCGGCACGCCGGTGAGCGGGCGGTCCTCGCGGGCGCCGGGCTCGCCGACGAGGCGACCCTGCCGTACGCGGGCCTGCAACGCCTCCTCGACCCGGTGCTCGACCGGGCCGGGGCGCTGCCGGAACGGCAACGGCGGGTGCTGCGGCGCGTGCTGACCGGCGGCGGCTGCCCGGACGCCCAGCGGCTGACCCTGGCCACCGCCGTGCTCGGCCTGCTCGCTGCCGTCGCCCGCGACCGCCCACTGCTGTGCACGATGGACGACGTCGACGCCGGCGACCCGCAGACCGCCGCGACCCTCGCCGTCGTGGCCCGCCGGCTGAGCGGGCTGCCGGTCGCCCTCGTGCTCACCGCGGCCGGCGCGGCGGCGGCCGGTGACCTGCCCACCCGCCGGCTGCCCCCGCTGGACGAGCAGCAGTGCCGGGCCCTGCTCGCCGACCGGTGGTCCGCCCCGCCGCCGGCCCCGGTGGCCGCCGGACTGGCCGCGGTCAGCGGCGGCAACCCGCAGGCGCTGGTCGACCTCGCCGACGTGCTCACGCCCGGCCAGTGGAACGGGGACGAGCCGCTGCCCGCCGCCCCGCCGGCCGACGGCGCGCTGGGTGCCGCCTACCGCGCCCGCCTCGACCGGCTGCCGCCGGACACCCGGCGGGTGCTGCTGCTGGCCGCGCTCGACCGCGACGGGGATCCCACCGCCCTGGACCGTGCCGCGCGGGTAGCCGGCGTGGACGTCGAGGCGCTCGCACCGGCCGAGGCCGCCGGCCTGCTGCGCTCCGGCCCGGCGGAGGTGATCTTCGCCCACCCGCTGACCCGGACCATGACCGAGGTCGTCGCGCCGCCGGCCGACCGGCGGGCGGCCCACCTGCTGCTGGCCCGGGCGCTGGGTGGCCGGCCGCTGCGCCGGGCCCTGCACCGCGCCGCCGCCACCGACGGTCCCGATCCGGCGCTGGCCGCGGAGCTGGAGGCGGCCGCCGCCGGCGCGGACGACCCGACCGAGGCCGCCGCCGCGCTGCGTCGCGCCGCCGAACTCAGCGACGACCCCGCCCGCGCCGCCGCCCGCACGGTCGCCGCGGCCCGCTGCGCCTGGACCGCCGGCCACCCCGACCAGGCCCGGCGCCTGCTCGCCGGGCCGCCCGCCGGCCCGGCCGGGACCGGACCGGCCGACCTGCTGCGCGGCGAGATCCAACTCCGCTGCGACGCGCCGTCCACCGCGGTCGCCACCCTGCTCGCCGCCGCCGAGACGGTCGCGCCGGCCGACCGCGGGGCCGCCCTGCTCGGCCTGGTCCGGGCCGGCGAGGCCATCTGCCTCACCGGCGACCACTACCGGTACGCGGAGGTGGCGCGCCGGGCGTGGGCGCTGCGCCGGCCCGGGGACCCGCCGGACGTCGAGCTGCTGACCACGTTCGCGGCCGGCGTCGGGGCGACCCTGCGCGGGGACCACGAGCAGGGCGGGCCGGCGCTGCGCCGGGTCGTCGTCCTGGGCGGCCGGCTGACCGGGCCGGCGCTCACCCCGGCCGCGCTGGTCTGCGCCGCCGTGGCCGGGTTGCTGGTGGCCGTGGACGGCGCGGCGCACCGGCTGGCCGACCGCGCCGTCGAGCTGTCCCGGGCCCGCGGCGAACGATCCGTGCTCTCCCGGGCGCTGGAGCTGCGCGCCGTCGCCGAGTACTGGCTGGGCCGGCACGCCACGGCGGCGGAGACCGCCCACGAGGGGCTGCTGGTGGCCCGTGCCACCGGCCAACGGACCTGCGCCCAGGTCCACCTCGGCATCCTCGCCGTGCTGGCCGCGGTACGGGCCGACCGGGCCACCAGCCTCGCCCGGATCGCCGAGATCGGCGACGGCGCCACCCCGGGCAGCCGCCCCTACGCGTACGCGCAGTGGGCGCTCGGCGTGCTCGACCTGGTCGACGGCCGGCACGCCGACGCGGCCACCCGGCTGGCCTCGCTCGCCCGCACCGGCACCGGCCGCGGCCAGGTCCTCGTGCAGGTGATGGCCACGCCGTACCTGGTGGAGGCCGCCGCCCACGACGGCCGGCGGCCCACCGCGGCGCTCGCCGTCTTCGACCACTGGGCCAGCAGCACGGCGAGCCCGTCGCGCCGGGCCCTCTCCGCCCGCTGCCACGCGTTGCTCGCGCCCCGCGGCAGCGCCGAGGCCGAGCGGGAGTTCCGTACGGCGCTGCGGCTGCACCCCACCGACACCGACCGGTTCGAGCGGGCCCGCACCGAGCTGCTGTTCGGCCGGGAACTGCGCCGGGCCCGCCGGCCGCGGGACGCCCGGGCGTTCCTGCACCGGGCGCGGGAGACGTTCACCCTGCTCGGCGCGACCGTCTGGGCCGAGCGGGCCGGCGCGGAGCTGCGCGCGGCGGGAGAGTCCGTCGGATCCCCGCAACAGCCGCCGGCGCAGCTGCTGACCGGCCAGCAGCTGCACATCGCCCAGCTGGTCGCCGAGGGGGCCACCAACCGGGAGATCGCCACCCGGATGTCGCTCTCCACCCGGACGATCGACCACCACCTGCGCAACATCTTCCACCGGCTCGGCGTCCGCTCCCGCACCGAACTGGCCCGCCTCTTCGCCTAGTCGTCGGCGGCCCGCACCGGCCGGAGCGCGGTAGGGTGCGGGTCGAGACCGGGTTCCCGCCACGCTGGTCGTCCAGGGGGTTCAGGTGAGCGCACGAGACGTCGAAGCGCACCGCGACGAGCCCGTCCACGGTGGGCACGACTACGACGAGGTCTACCGCGACACCGCCGACTCGGGCGGGCCGCCCTGGGACATCGGCGGCCCCCAACCGGCGCTCGCCGAGGTGCTCGACCACGGGGTCCGGGGCCCGACGGTGCTGGACATCGGCTGCGGCAGCGGCGATCTCGCGATCGCGCTCGCCCGGCGCGGCCACCGGGTGACGGCGGTCGACATCTCCCGGGTGGCCATCGACCAGGCCCGCGCCAAGGCCGCCGCCGAGGGCCTGCCGGTGCATTTCGAGGTCCAGGACGCCACCAACCTGTCGTTGCCCTCGGCGCCGTTCGACTCGGTGTTCGACTCCGGTCTGCTGCACAGCATCCACCGCAACGGCGGCGCGGTGGACCGCTACCTCGCGTCGCTGCCGGGCCTCGCCGCGCCGGGCGCGGCCGTCTTCGTGCTGGCCGTCTCGCCGGAGGCGGGCCACGGCTGGGGCATGACCGAGCAGGAGCTGCGGGCGGGCTTCGCCGGGCCGGAGTGGGTCGACACCGAGGTCACGGACATCGACGTGGTCGCGCAGACCGACGGCTCGACCCTTCACCTGGCCGGTCACCTGCTCCGCACGGTCCGCGCACTCGACGCCTGACCCTGCCCCCACTGGCCGCTTCCCACCCGGCCGGCCGGCCCCGGCGCCACCCGGCGGGCGAGCACGGGCTGCGCACCGGCGACGGCCCGGACCCGTCCGTCCCCGTATCCGCGTAGCGGCGTCCCGTCCCCACGGCGTCAACGGGCGGGGACGTCGCGGGGGCCGCCCGTGACGGCGGGTTGACGCGACCTCCGGCAGGGTCGCAGCGCGACGACGTGGTGGCTCGGGCAGCACCGGCCGCGACAGCTCCACCGTCTCCCGCAGGCCGTCGAAGGGGACTTCATGATCAGGACGATGCTCCGGCTGCGCGCGCGTCAGGGCTGCGAGCCCGCCGTGCGGTCCGCGTGGGGGACGGTCGCGGAGCAGGTCGGCGGGCTGGCCGGCAACCTCCGGCACGAGCTACTGCTCGACGCCCTGGACCCGCGCGGGTTCGTCCTCGTCACCGAGTGGGCCGACGAGAAGGCGCTGCGGGCGTACCGGGACGGGCCGGTGGCCGCGCGGCTGGCCGAGCTGGTCCGGCCGCTGACCGAGCCCGGCGGCCCGGTCGACTACCCCGTGCTGCGGGAGCACGGCACGGGCGACTCGACGGTCTACGTGGACGTCGAGCTGACCGTGCCGGCCCCCCGGCTCGCCGAGTTCCACCGCGGCTACCCGGAGGTCCGGGCGCGGATGGCCGGGATACCCGGGTACCGGCGCGAGCAGTTGCTGCGCGAACCCGGGTCGGACGTGCACCACATCTTCGCCGAGTGGAACAGCGCGGGGGAGTTCCTCCGTTGGATCGCCGACCCGGCCCACGCCTCCGCGCAGGCCGGGCCGATCGCGCCGTTCCTTCTCGACATCCGGCGCCGCCTGTTCCACGTCGTGCCCGACGGGAACGGCCGGCGACACGCCACCACGGGCAGGGAGGCCGACGTGCACAGGACAACGGACGTACTCGTCGTCGGGGCGGGGCCCGCCGGGCTGACCGCCGCCGTCGAGCTGGCCCGGCGGGGCGTCGACTGCCGGGTGATCGACAAGCTGGCCACCCCGGCCGGACAGGCGGACAAGGCGATCGGCGTGCACTGCCGCACCATGGAGATCTGGGAGGAGCAGGGCGTCGTCCGGGAGGCCATGGACGCCGGGATCTGGCTCACCGGCAACATGGTCTTCGTCAACGGGGCGGAGACCCACCGGATGAGCTGGGAGCTGCCCGGCCTGCCGTACGCGCACCTCGGCCTGCCCCAGTACGAGACCGAGCGCATCCTCACCGCCCGCCTGGCCACCCTCGGGGTGCGTCCGCGGCGCGGCGCCGAGCTGGTCGACTTCGCGCAGGACGACGACGGCGTGACGGCCACCGTCACCACGGCCGACGGCGGCACCGAGACGGTGCGCGCGAAGTACCTGGTCGGCTGCGACGGCGCGCACAGCCGGGTCCGAGAGCTGCTCGGGCTGACCTTCACCGGCGGGCTGGGCCGCTTCCCCCAGCTGTTCATGCTCGGCGACGTCGACGTGGACTGGGACATGCCCGACGGGCACCTGCTGCGGTTCCTGCACGAGACCGACGGCCGCATGGACGGCATGCTGGTCTGCGTCCCGCTGCGCGGCGAGCGCCGGTACCGGATCGCCACGCTGGCCCCGCCCCGGTTCTTCGCGCAGACCGGCGGGCAGGACGCCCCGCCCGGGTTCAGCGCGGAGCTGGGCGCGCCGACCCTGGCCGACGTCCAGGCCGCCCTCGACCACCTCGCCCCGCCCGGCACCCGCGCCTCGAACCTGCGCTGGTCGTCGGTGTTCCGGATCAGCCACGGCATCGTGGACCGCTACCGCGACGGCCGGGTGTTCGTGGTCGGCGACGCGGCCCACCTGCACCCGCCGGCCGGCGGGCAGGGCATGAACACCGGGATCCAGGACGCCTGGAACCTGGCCTGGAAGCTGGCCCTGGCGGTGCGCGGGCTCGCCGCGCCCGGCCTGCTGGACAGCTACGAGACCGAGCGGCGGCCGGAGGGCGAGGAGATCGTCGGCCGTGCCGTGCGGATGGCGTTCACCGACGAGCTGGACCGCGAGGACCTGAAGCGGCAGTTCCTCCAGGAGATGTCCATGCTGCTCAGCTACGCGGGCAGCCCGCTGGTCGGCGAGTGCGTGTCCGATCCGGACGCGCTGGGCGAGGCCCCCCGTCCGGGCGACCGCGCCCCCGACGTGGACGGGCTGCTGCGGCGCGGCGTCGGCCACCCGCTGCGGCTGCGCGACCTGACCCGCGGCACCCGCCACACGATGCTGCTCTACGCCGACGCGTCGGCCGACGAGGCGGCGCTGGGCGCCATCGCCGAGCTCTGCGCCGACGTGCGGCGGCAGGCGGCCGGGGAGGTCGACGCGTACCTGCTGCTCAGTCCGGACGCCGCCGAGCCGCGGTTGCTCGACCCGCCGACGGTGTGCGACGCCGACGGCCGGTTCCGCGCCGCGTACGGGCTGACCGGCGCCGGGCTGTACCTGGTCCGCCCGGACGGGCACGTCGGCTTCCGCAGCCAACCGGTCGACCCCGACGCGCTCCGCAAGCACCTGCACCTGGTGTTCGGGGGTGCCCGGTGAGTCGCGTACGGACCGTGCTCGCCATGCGCACCCGGGAGGGCTGCGAGGAGCAATTCGAGTCGGAGTGGCGCAGCGCGGCCGAGGAGATCCGCACACTGGACGGCTGCCTGCACCAGGACCTGGTACGCGACGCGGACGACCCCCGCAGCTACCTGATCATCAGCGACTGGGCGGACCGCGAGCGGCTGGACGCCTTCGGCCGCAGCGAGCACCGGGACCGGCTGCTGCGCATCATCCGCGAGCTGCGTGAGTCCGCGCAGCGGCACACCTACCAGGTGCTGCACAGCGTGGGCAGCGCACCCGAGGAGGACCGATGACCGAGGACGCCGTTCCGGCGAGCGAGCTCTACACCGACGGGTTCGCCGCCGACCCCTACCCGACCTTCGCCCGGCTGCGCACCGACCGGCCGGTGTGCCCGGTCAGCTCCCCGCGCTTCGACTCCTGGCTGATCACCCGCTTCGACGACGCCCGGGCGGCGCTCACCGACCCGCGGCTGTCCAAGGACCTCTACGGTCCCGGCCAGCACTACCTGCGGATCTTCGGGCCGAACTCCGAGGGCTTGAACCGCAACATGCTCAACTCCGACCCGCCCGAGCACACCCGGCTGCGCCGGGTCGTCTCCCAGGCGTTCGCGCCGCGGCGGATCGAGGCCCTGCGGCCGCGGGTGGCGCAGGTCGTCGACCACCTGATCGACAAGATGCTCCCGCAGGGCCAGGCCGAGCTGATGCACGACTTCGCCATCCCGCTGCCCATGACGGTCATCTGCGAGCTGCTCGGCGTGCCGCCGGAGGACCACGACCGGGTGCTCGACTGGACCCAGGTGATCCGCACCTCCGGCTCGACCCGCCGGCCGCCGCAGGAGGAGCGGGCGGCCGTGCAGGAGGCCCAGCTGCGCCTGCACCACTACTTCGCCGACCTGGTGCGGGCCAAGCGCGACGACCCGGCCGACGACATCATCGGGGCGCTGATCGACGCGGTCGACCGCGACGGGACGCTCTCCGAGGCGGAGCTGGTCACCACCACGTTCCTGCTGGTGTTCGCCGGGCACCAGACCACCGCGGACTTCCTCGGCAACGCGATGCTCGCCCTGCTCACCCATCCCGAGCAGCTCGAGATGCTGCGCGCCACGCCCCAGCTGCTGCCGGCGGCGATCGAGGAGCTGCTCCGGTTCGACGGCCCGCTTCCGGTGGCCAGCCCGCGGATCGCCACCGAGGACGTCGAGTACGAGGGGGTGTGCATCCCGCGCGGCGCGATCGTCGGCGTGGCGATCAACGCGGCGAACCACGACCCCGCGCACTTCACCGACCCCGACCGGCTGGACCTGCGCCGGGTCCGCGGCCCGCACCTGGGCTTCGGGCACGGCGTGCACTACTGCCTCGGCGTCTCACTGGCCCGGATGGAGGCGCAGATCGCGCTCGCCGCGCTGCTGCGCCGGCTGCCCGGGCTGCGGCTCGGCGTGCCCCTCGACGAGGTGCGCCGGCTGCCCGCCGCGTCGCCGTTCCGCGGCCTGCTGGAGCTGCCGATCACCTTCGCCGCCTGAGCCTCCCGCCCGCCCACCCGAACCCAACCAAGGAGCAGCCATGGTCTTCCGGAACGTGATCGTCTGCCACATGGTCCCCGGCAGCGACAAGATCGTCGGGGACGTCTTCGGCCACTACGACCAGGCCACCCGACCCCAGGACCTCGGGGTCATCGGGCGCATCCTGCTGTCCCACCACGACCTCTACATCCACGTCATCGAGCGCGAGCAGGACCCGCGGATCTCCGGCCAGACCCGCGGGCTGCCCGCGTTCCAGAAGATCGCCGAGGCCATCGGCCCGTACGTGACGCCGTACCCGCGCTACTGGAAGAACCCGTCCGACTCGGTGGCCAAGGAGTTCTACCACTGGGCCCCGGAGGGGGAGCCGCCCGCGGACACCACGCTGACCGTGATCGTCGGGCGGATCAAGCCCGGCGCCGAACCGGACGTGGCCCGGGTCTTCGGCGAGTCGGACGCCGGGTCGCTGCCGACCGAGCTGGGCGTCACCGGGCGCTGGCTCTACTCGATCGACGACGTCTACGTCCACCTGCTCGAACAGGAGGCGTCGGCGGCCGAGGCGACCCGGAACAACCACGACGCCAAGCCGGTCTTCGCGAAGGTGATGCAGGACCTGGCGCCCTACGTGAGCCCGTACCGGCCGGAGGAGTGGCACGGCCCGCAGGACTCGGTGGCCACCGTGTTCTACCGCTGGCAGGCCCAGGACTGAGCGGCGCGGCGGGGGCGTTCGAGGGCGCCCCCGCCGCCCGCTATCGTCGGCTTCTCCGGACGGCGTCGGGCCGCGCCGGGTGAGGCGTGAACAGGCGGTCACCGGTGTCCCGAGCGCGCGGATTCGTCCCACCGGCGCTGCTGGTCCTGGTCCTCGCCGCCCTGGTGGCCTCCGGCATCCGGCCGTACGACCGGCTGACCTGGCTGCTGGAGACGGTCTGGGTGCTCGTCGGCGTCCCCCTGGTGCTGGTCACCTGGCGGCGGTTCCCACTGACCACGCTGCTCTGCTGCCTGCTCGCCGCGCACGCGCTGATCCTCGTGGTCGGCGGCCACTACAGCTACGCGCGCACACCGGTCGGTGACTGGGCGCGGGAGGCGTTCCACCTGTCCCGCAACCCGTACGACCGGCTGGGGCACTTCGCCCAGGGCTTCGTGCCGGCGATCCTGGTGCGCGAGATCCTGGTCCGCCGGTCGCCGCTGCGCGGCAGTCGCTGGCTCGCCCCGCTGGTGGTCTGCGCCTGCCTGGCGTTCAGCGCCCTCTTCGAGATGATCGAGTGGTGGGCGGCGCTGGCCGGCGGGTCGGCGGCCGACGACTTCCTGGCCACCCAGGGCGACGTCTGGGACACCCAGTGGGACATGTTCCTGGCGCTGGTCGGCGCGATCACCTCGCTGGCGCTACTGAGCCGCCTGCACGACCGCCAACTGCCGGGCCCCGCCCCGCAGGCCGGGCCGCCGGTCGCCGTCCCGGGCTGAGCGGAGGGCCGAGGGCAGCCGCCCGGCCGGTCACTCGTCGCCGACGGGTTCCGTCTCGCCGTCGTGCTCGTACTGGGGCGTCAGGTGCTCGTCGGGCTGCGGCGCCTGGGCCAGGTTGTGGTGCGGGTCCCCGTCCGCGGAGTACAGGACGTCGTCGGTCTTCTTGGTCTTGCTCCGGTCCTCTTCCGGCTCCGTCACGTCCGCTCCTCGCCAGGCCGTCGGTGACCGCCCTGCCGGGCGGCCCTGTCCAAGCTCCCACCCTAGGCCGGGGGGAGCGCGGTCGCAGGCGGATGACGGCGCGCGTCCGCCTGCGGGTGGGCCCCGGGGCGAACGCCCTCGCGCGGCACCCGCGATGGGACATGGTGGTGCTGGGGACGGCTCGGCGACGGGCCTTTCCGGGTGAGCCGGCGGCGCGGGGGTGACGGGTGCCGACGAAGGAGATCATCCAGCACACCGGCACGCTCCTGGACCTCGCCGGGGTGCTGGTCATCGCGGTCGGCGTCGCGGTCGCCACGGTCGTCTTCGGGCTGCGCTGGTGGCGTACCCGGCAGGTCGTCGAGCACTACCGGGCGTATCGGCAGGGGGTGGGGCGGGCCATCCTGCTCGGCCTGGAACTCCTGGTCGCCGGGGACATCATCCGGACCGTGGCGGTGTCGCCCACCTTCACCAGCGTCGGGGTGCTGGCGCTGATCGTGCTGGTCCGGACGTTCCTCAGCGTCTCGCTGCAGGTCGAGCTGGACGGCCGCTGGCCCTGGCAGGGCAAGGGGTCGGTCGGCGCATCCGGCGTGGGGTCCCGGCCGGAGGGCTGAGGGGCGAACCGGAGTTCAGATGTTGGCGGAGTCCGCCGGCACCCCGCCCGGCAGCGACGGCGCGCCGCCCGGCGACTGCGCGCCCCCGCAGCGCAGCCCCACGGTGTACGCGGTCATCGACAGCGACCCGTACGCGTACCCGTCGACCAGCACCTCGGGGCGGTCCCCGGCGGCGCCGGCCAGCCCGGCCAGGTAGAGCAGCGGGATGAAGTGGTCCGGGGTCGGCACGGCGAGGTCGAAGTCCCGGTGCCCGTCCAGCCGGGCCGCCTCGGTCGGCGCGTCCTGGACCGTCTCCCGGGCGGCGTCGTCGAAGCGGCGCGCCCAGTCGAAGCCCTCGTCGGCCAGCCGCGGGTCGACGCCGCCCAGGTTGTGCACCACGTTGCCGCTGGCCACCACCAGCACGCCGCGCTCCCGCAGCGGGGCGAGCCGGGCGCCGAGGTCGAGGTGGTAGTCGAACGGCTTGAACGCGTTGATGCTCAGCTGCACCACCGGGATGTCGGCGTCGGGGAAGGCGTGGGTGAGCACCGACCAGGTGCCGTGGTCGATGCCCCACGAGTCCAGGTCGGCCCCGACCCAGGTGGGGTGCACCACGTCGCTGACCTCCTCGGCCAGCTCCGGCAGCCCGGGCGCCGGGTAGCGGACGTCGAAGAGCTGCCGCGGGAAGCCGTAGAAGTCGTGGATGGTGCGCGGCCGGGGCATCGCGGTGACCGCGGTGGCGCCGATGTACCAGTGCGCGGAGACCACCAGGATGGCCCGGGGCCGGGGCACCGAGCGGCCGAACTCCCGCCAGGCGGCGGTGTAGCGGTTGACCTCCAGGGCGTTCATCGGGTTGCCGTGCCCGAAGAACGCCGCCGGCAGCACCGTCTGGGTGTTCTGCTCGCTCATCTCGCTCCCGCGGCTCGGCCGTGCCCCGAGGCTAACCCGCGGGCCCCTCGCGTGTCCGGACACCGAGCCGGGCGGGACCGGGGAGTTGGCCGATACCCCCTAGGGGTATATGGTGGGCGACGGAGGTGGAGTTCCGATGGACCACGAACACGGGCACCACGGCGCGGGCCACGACACGCACGGGGGGCATCACACGCACGGGGGGCACGACAAGCACGCCGGGCACGACCCCGAACAGTTCCGCCGCAAGTTCTGGCTGAGCCTGGCGCTGACCGTGCCGATCGTGCTGACCAGCCACATGGTCATGGACTGGCTCGGCTACTCGCTCGACTTCCCGGGCGTCCGCTGGGTCGGCCCGGTGCTGGGCACCGTCGTCTTCTTCTACGGCGGCTGGCCGTTCCTGGTCGGCGGCGTCCGTGAGGTGCGCGACCGGGCGCCGGGCATGATGCTGCTGATCTCGATGGCGATCACCGTCGCGTACCTGGCGTCGGTGGCCACCAGCCTCGGCCTGTTCGACCTGGACTTCTGGTGGGAGCTGGCCGCCCTGGTCACCATCATGCTGCTCGGTCACTGGCAGGAGATGAAGGCGATCGGGCAGGCCCAGGGTGCCCTCGCCGCGCTCGCCGCCCTGCTGCCCGACGACGCCGAACGCCTCGATGACTCCGGCGCCGCGCACCGGGTGCCGGTGGCCGACCTGCGGGTCGGTGACCTGGTGCTGGTGCGCTCCGGCGGGCGGGTCCCCGCCGACGGCCGGATCGTCGACGGGGCCGCCGAGCTGGACGAGTCGATGATCACCGGGGAGTCCCGCCCGGTGCCGCGCGCCGCCGGGGACCGGGTGGTCGCCGGGACGGTGGCCACCGACTCGGCCCTGCGGGTACGCGTCGACGCCGTCGGCGAGGACACCGCGCTCGCCGGCATCGGCCGGCTGGTCGCCCAGGCGCAGTCCTCCGGCGGGCGCGCCCAGGTGCTCGCCGACCGGTTCGCCGCGCTGCTGTTCTACGTCGCGGCCCTCGCCGGCCTGGCCACCTTCGCGGCCTGGCTGCTGCTCGGCGACACCGACCAGGCCGTGGTCCGGACCGTGACGGTGCTGGTGATCGCCTGCCCGCACGCCCTCGGTCTGGCCATCCCGCTGGTCGTGGCGCTCTCCACGGCGCTCTCCGCCCGGGCCGGCATCCTGGTGAAGGACCGGCTCGCTCTGGAACGGATGCGCACCGTCGACGCGGTGCTGTTCGACAAGACCGGCACCCTCACCAAGGGACGGCACACCGTGACCGGGGTGGCCGCCACCGGCGGGCTGGACTCGGCCGCCGCGCTGCGCCTCGCCGGCGCGGTCGAGGCCGACAGCGAGCACCCGCTCGCCCGGGCCCTGGTCACCGCCGCGCAGGACCGGGGCCTGCGGGCGTCCGCCCGCGACTTCCGCTCGCTGACCGGCCGGGGCGTACGCGCCACGGTGGACGGCGCCGACTGGGCGGTGGGCGGCCCGGCCCTGCTGCGCGAACTGGGCGTCGACGCCCCCGCCGAGCTGACCCGGGCGGCCGAGGACTGGTCCCGGCGGGGCGCCGCGGTGCTGCACCTGGTCCGGCTGCCCGACAGCGGCCGCCCCGAGGTGGTCGGCGCGTTCGCCCTTGAGGACGAGGTCCGCCCCGAGGCCCGCGCGGCCATCGCCGAACTGCGCGAGCAGGGGGTGAAGAAGATCGTGATGATCACCGGAGACGCCCGGCCGGTCGCCGAGGCGGTCGCCGCCGACCTGGGCTTCCGCCCCGGCGTGGACGAGGTCTTCGCCGAGGTGCTGCCCGCCGACAAGGACAAGGCGGTCATCGAACTCCAGTCCCGCGGGCTGACCGTGGCGATGGTCGGCGACGGGGTCAACGACGCCCCGGCCCTGGCCCGCGCCGACGTGGGCGTGGCCATCGGCGCCGGCACCGACGTGGCGATCGAATCCGCCGGGGTGGTGCTGGCCGGCTCCGACCCGCGCGGGGTCACCGGCGTGATCCGGCTGTCCCGGGCGTCGTACCGGAAGATGCGCCAGAACCTGGCCTGGGCGGCCGGCTACAACGTGGTGGCCATCCCGCTCGCCGCCGGGGTACTCGCCTGGACGGGGGTCGCGCTCAGCCCGGCGGTGGCCGCGGTGCTGATGTCGGCCTCCACCATCGTGGTGGCGCTCAACGCCCAGCTGCTCCGTCGGGTCCGGCTCACCCCGGCGGACGACTAGGTCCACCGCAGCTGCGGCTGGCACGACCCCTCGATCCTGGTGGATGCGAGGGGTCGTGCCGCTTCAGACCCGCATCTGCGAGCCGCTAGGGTGGCCGGGTGACGGTGTTCCGGATCGGCGAGGCCGCCGAACTGCTCGGGGTCAGCGCGGACACGGTCCGCCGCTGGATCGACGCCGGGCGGCTGCCGGCCACCCGCGACGAGCACGGCCACCGGGTGCTCGACGGGGCCGACCTGGCCGCGTTCGTCCGCGCCCCGGGCCACCCCGAGCTCTCCTCGGCCCGCAACCGGCTGCGCGGCATCGTCACGGCCGTCGTCAAGGACACCGTGATGGCCCAGGTCGACATCCAGGCCGGGCCCTTCCGCATCGTGTCGCTGATGAGCCGCGAGGCGGTCGACGACCTCGACCTCCAGGTCGGCTCGGTGGCCGTCGCCGTGATCAAGTCGACCACCGTCGTGGTGGAGCGCGCGCCCGCGCCGAAGGGGAGAACGAACCCGTGACCACCCGGTGGATCCGCGCCGCCCTGGCCGGACTGGCCGCGCTGACCCTGTCCGTCACCGGCTGCGGTGGCGGCGCCGCCGACGAGCCGACCGGCGGCACGGTGACCGTCTTCGCCGCCGCCTCGCTCACCGAGCCCTTCACGAAGCTCGGCAGGGACTACGAGGCGGCACACCCCGGCACCCGGGTCGTCCTCAACTTCGCCGGCAGCTCGGCGCTCGCCACGCAGCTCACCCAGGGCGCGCCGGCCGACGTGTTCGCGGCCGCCTCGCCGGCCACCATGAAGACCGTCACCGACGCGGGCGACGCCGCCGGGACACCGGCCGTCCTGGTCCGCAACCAGCTCGTCATCGCCGTACCGGAGGGCAACCCGGACCGGGTGACGGGCCTGGCCGACCTGGCGCGGCCCGGGGCGAAGGTGGCGCTCTGCGCCGAACAGGTGCCGTGCGGCGCGGCGGCGAAGGCCGCTCTCGCCGCGGCCGGCGTGCGGCTCACCCCGGCCACTCTGGAGCAGGACGTCAAGGGCGCCCTCGCCAAGGTGAAGCTGGGCGAGGTCGACGCGGCGCTGGTCTACCGCACCGACGTTCGCGGCGCCGCCGCCGAGCTGGACGCCGTCGAGTTCCCCGAGTCCGCCCGGGCGGTCAACGACTACCCGATCGTGGTCCTGAAGCACGCCGGCAACCCGGCCGGGGCCCGCGCCTTCGTCGACCACGTCCGCTCCGACGCCGGCCTGGCGGTGCTCGCCGCCGCCGGGTTCCAGGCCCCACCGAGCCGATGAGTCGACCTCCACGCCGCCGGCAGCGGGTGCCGCTGGCGCTCCTGGTCCCCGCCGGGCTCGGGTTGCTCTTCCTCGTCCTGCCGCTGGCCGGGCTGCTGGTCCGCGCGCCCTGGACCACGCTGCCCCGGCGGCTGGCCCAGCCCGGCGTGCTCACCGCGCTGCGGCTGTCCCTGGAGACCGCGACCGCCGCCACGCTGCTCTGCGTCGCGCTCGGCGTACCCCTGGCCTGGCTGCTGGCCCGGGTCCGGTTCCCCGGCCGACGGCTGGTCCGCGCGCTGGTCACCGTGCCGCTGGTGCTGCCGCCGGTGGTCGGCGGGGTGGCGCTGCTGCTGGTCTTCGGCCGGCGCGGGCTGCTCGGGTCCTGGCTGGACGCCACCTTCGGGGTCACCCTGCCGTTCACCACCGCCGGCGTGGTGCTGGCGGAGGCGTTCGTGGCCATGCCGTTCCTCGTCATCGCCGTCGAGGGTGCGCTGCGCGGCGCCGACCCCCGCTACGAGGAGGCGGCGGCCACCCTGGGCGCCGGGCGCTGGACCACCTTCACCCGGGTGACCCTGCCGATTGTCGCACCCGGGGTGGCGGCCGGCGCGGTGCTCTGCTGGGCCCGCGCGCTCGGCGAGTTCGGCGCCACCATCACCTTCGCCGGCAACTATCCGGGACGGACCCAGACCATGCCGCTCGCCGTCTACCTGGCGCTGGAGACCGACGTGCAGGCCGCCATCGTGCTGAGCCTCATCCTGCTCACCGTCTCCGTGGCCATCCTGGCCGGGTTGCGGGACCGCTGGGTCGGCACGGCGTGACCGGCACGCCCCTGCTCGACGCGCACCTGGTCGCCGACCGGGGCGCGTTCCACCTCGACGTGCGGCTGTCCATCGGCGCCGGGGAGGTGGTGGCGCTGCTCGGCCCGAACGGGGCCGGCAAGACCACCGCCCTGCGGGCGCTCGCCGGGCTGCACCCGCTCACCGCCGGGCACCTCACCCTCGGCGGCGCCGACCTCGACCGCCCCGACCGGCGGGTGTGGACCCCGCCCGAGCGACGCCCGGTCGGCGTGGTGTTCCAGGACTACCTGCTCTTCCCGCACCTCAGCGCACTGGACAACGTGGCGTTCGGGCCGCGCCGCCGGGGCGCCGACCGGCGGGCCGCCCGGGCCCGCGCGCAGGGCTGGCTGGACCGGGTCGGCCTCGGCGGGCAGGCCCGGCACCGGCCGCGCCAGCTCTCCGGCGGCCAGGCCCAGCGGGTCGCCCTGGCCCGCGCGCTCGCCGTCGAGCCCACCCTGCTGCTGCTCGACGAGCCGCTCGCCGCGCTCGACGCCCGGACCCGGCTGGACACCCGCGCCGAACTCCAGCACCACCTCGGCGCGCACCCCGGCGCCACCCTGCTGGTCACCCACGACCCGCTGGACGCCCTCGTGCTCGCCGACCGGCTGGTCATCGTCGAGCAGGGACGGGTGGTCCAGGAGGGCGACGCGGCGACCGTGACGGCCCGCCCCCGCACCGACTACGTGGCCCGGCTGGTCGGGCTCAACCTGCACCGCGGGCACGCCGACGGGCACGCCGTCACGGTCGGCGGACTCACCCTCACCACGGCGGACACCGTGCGGGGCGAGGCGTTCGTGGCCTTCCCGCCGGCCGCCGTCGCGCTGCATCCGGCACGCCCGGACGGCAGCCCGCGCAACGTCTGGCCGGCCACCGTGACCGGTGTGCAGCGGCACGGCGACAACCTGCGGGTCCAGCTCGCCGGGCCGGTCGACGTGGCCGCCGACGTCACCCCCGCCGCGGCGGCCCACCTCGGGCTGCGCCCCGGCCAACCGGTCTGGGCGGCGGTCAAGGCCGCGGAGACCAGGGCGTACCCGGCGTGACGTACGCCGCTGGCCGGTCCACCCGAGCCGGTGGGAGGTTTGACGTCGACCCGCCCGGTCACTGAACAGGGGGAGCGATCACGAAGGGGGAACGTGGTGCCTGAGACGACACGGTTCCGGTCCAGTCAGAACGTCATCCTGCCGGACGACGTCACCGACCCGCTGCTGTGGCGGGCAGCGTACGACGTGGCCGCCGCGCACCAGCCCGACCCGACGGGACGCTGCACCAGCCTGCTGTGCGCCGGGCGCAGCGCGCCCTGCGAGCCGCTGGACAACGCCCGCCGGGCGATGCGGCTGGCCCGCGGCGGGGCGCGGCGCGCCGAGTTCCGCGAGACGTCCGGCCGGAGCGCCCGCGACCGGCGCCGGGCGGCCTGAGCCGGCCGGCGGCGCGGCACCACCTCAGTGCACGGGGGAGAAGGCGGCGAGGAAGCGGTCGCGGAAGCTGTCCATCCGCCACACCGGGGCCTGCGGGCCCGGGCGCAGCCCGTCCTGCCAGCCCCAGTCGGCGACCCGGTCCAGCACCGCCGGGTCCTTCGCCACGATGGTGATCGGCACGTCGCGGCCGGCGCCCTCGCCGGTCACCGAGGCCGCCGGCTGGTGGTCACCGAGAATGACCAGCACCAGGTCGTCCCCGCCGTGGGTCAGCACGTACGACACCAGCGTGCCGAGGCTGTACTCGATGGAGTGCGCGTAGTCGGCGCGGATCTGACCGGCGTCCCGCTGCAGCACGTCCTGGCTGCCGCCGGTCCGGATGGAGGCGGTGTGGAAGATGGTGCCGTCGCCGACCGCGGCCCAGGGCACCGGCTTCGGGATGGCCGACCAGGGGGAGTGGCTGGACACCAGCGGGATCTCCGCCATCAGCGGGGCGTGCGGCCGGTCCCGCTCCAGCCGCTGGAAGGTGGCCAGCGTGTACTGGTCGGGCATCGGCGCGTAGCTGAACTTCGGGCCCCGGTAGGCCAGCTTCTCGGCGTCGTAGTACCGGTCGTAGCCGAAGAACTTCCCCTCCGGCCAGGGCTGGGTGGCGGCGGGGAACACCCCGACGGTCTGCCACCCGGCCCGGTGGAACACGCCGCCCAGGGTGAGCCGGTTCCCGGCCAGCAGGTCCCGGTGCCGCTGGTCGTTGTCGATCCACAGCCCGGAGAGCAGGGTGGCGTGGGCCAGCCAGCTGCCGCCGCCGAAGGTGGGCGAGGTGAGGAAGCCGCTGCGGGCGTCGTAGCCGGCCGCCCGCAGCCGGCGGTAGCCGTCGTCGAGCACCGCGTTCACCCCCGGCGCGAGCGCCGGGTCCTCCACGGCGTCCCGGCCGTAGCTCTCCACGAACGTGACCAGCACGTCCTTGCCGCGCAGCCCGGTCAGCAGCCGGTCGCCGGGCACGTCCCGGTAGGCGTCGGTCGTCATCTCCCCGGCGAACGCCGCCCGGTCGCGCAGGCCGGCCCGCACCTGGCCGACGTGCGACGCCACCAGCGTGCTCGCCGTCCGGTCGGCGACCGGCACGCCGGCGGTGAGGCGCACCCCGAACAGGGCGCAGCCCAGCCACAGCACGGCCAGCGCGGCGAGCACCCGTACCGCGCCGGTGCGGTGCCGCGCCACGCCACGGGCCAGCCGCCGCGCCGCGAGCGCCAGGAGCACCGGCAGGCCGCCCACCAGCAGCACCACCCCGACCGCCGCGGCGACGGCGGCGACCCCGCCGGCCGAGTCGGCCAGGTAGCCGTAGCCGTCGTCGAACAGCCGCCAGTCGAGCAGCACGTCGAACGGCCGGTCCCGGGCCACGAAGAACCCCGTGTCCAGCAGCTTGACCACGGTCAGCAGGCCCAGCACGAGGCCGAGCGCCACGGCGACCGGCCGGCGGGCCCGGTCCGGCAGGACGAGCAGCAACGCCACCGCGACCAGCGCCTCCACCGGTATCCGCAGCACCGCGCCCGGCCCGACCCCGGCCAGCCGGTCCGGCGCGACCAGCGCCGCCACCACGAGCAGCGCGGCCAGCCCGGTGAGGATCCCGGCGGCGACCCGACGGGTACGCGAGGCCGGCCGCCCCGGACCGGCGGACAGCGCCGCGTCGCCGGGTGGGGTGGCGTCCTCGCCAGGCGTCGGCGGGGACGCCGCGGAGTCCGGGGCGGGAGTGGCCGGTCCGACCGGCCGGCGGAGACGGATACGCAGTGACACGGGGGCGTCCTTCGGCGAGGGGGAGGGGAGGGTCAGGCCGGCTGGTGGGCGACGATGCGGACGGCCACCGGCACCGGACGCGCCGGCGGGTCCGCCGGCCGTTCGCCGACCGGATCGCGGGCGTGGACGGTCGTGCGCCGGACCGCGCCGGCCGGGGCGGGGCCGGCCACCCACGCGGGAAGGTCGGCCGGCCCGGTGCCGGCGGCCCAGGACGGGACGGCGCCCGTGCCGGACCGAACCGGCCCGATGCCCGGGAGCGCCGTCGCGGGCCGGAGGCCCAGCGTGGGGAGCGCGGTCGCGAGGGGTGCGGCGGCGGGTCCGGCCGCCGGGACGACCTCGACGTCCGGGGTGGGCCGGGCCGCCGGGGCGACCGGGCGGCGCCGCCACAGCCAGGTGATGTCGCGGGCGAACGACTCGACCAGCAGGACCAGCGCCCCGGCGACCAGCGCACCCGTGGCTGCCGGCGGCAGCAGCCCGCTCGCCGCCACGGCGAGCACCACCCCCTGCGCCGCCGCGACCACCTTGCGCCAGAACCGGGGCGGCAGCGTGCCGCCCATCCAGGGCAGCGGCCAGCTCGCCGCCACGAAGGCGTACCGCATCCCGCCGATGAGCAGCACCCACGCCCCGACCGACGGCGCCAGGTGCACGCTGAGCACCAGGAGCAGGAAGGAGTCGACCTCCATGTCGAAGCGGGCGCCCAGCGCGCTCACCGTGCCGGTGCGCCGGGCCACCTGGCCGTCCACCGCGTCCAGCGCCAGCGCCACCGCGGTGAGCGGGACCAGCACGGCCACCGGCGCCGGCCCGCCGACGACCAGGGCGAGAACCCCGCCGACCAGCAGCGCGCGGGCCAGCGTCACCCGGTCGGCCGGGCCGAGCCGGTCCGCGCCGGCCGCCCGCAGGCCGCGCCGGAGCAGCCCGCAGAGCACCCCGGCGTACGCCAGGCCGGCCAGCCAGCCCGCCACGCCGAGACCCACCGTGCCGGCGAGCCCGGCCAGCAGGACGAACTGCACGATCAGCCCGACCAAGGGGCCATTCCGAACCGTGGACACCCTGCCTCCGTGTCTATGATCGACAACCCATGTCAGTCATCACGGGAAATTCGGCCGTCCGGTTCGGTCCGGATGCGGAAAAGAGGAGAATTCGTGACCGGTGAGGCCCGCGCCTTCTGGCTCCGCGCCCCCGGCGAGGGTGAGCTGCGCCCGGTCGCGCTCGACCCGCCCGGCCCCGGCGAGGTGCTGGTCCGCGCCCGCTACTCCGGTGTCAGCCGGGGCACCGAGACCCTGGTCTTCACCGGCCGGGTCCCCGCCGACCAGCACGCCGCCATGCGCGCCCCGTTCCAGGAGGGCGACTTCCCGGCCCCGGTGAAGTACGGCTACCTGAGCGTCGGCACCGTGGAGGCGGGCCCGGCGGAGCTGCGCGGGCGTACCGTCTTCTGCCTGCACCCGCACCAGACCGCGTACGTGGTGCCGGCCGACGCCGTGGTGGTCGTACCCGATCAGGTGCCGGCGGCCCGCGCGGTGCTGGCCGGCACCGTGGAGACCGCCGTGAACGCCCTCTGGGACGCCGCGCCGCTGGTCGGCGACCGGGTCTCCGTGGTCGGCGGCGGCATGGTCGGCTGCTGCGTCGCCGCCGTGCTGGCCCGCTTCCCCGGGGTCCGCGTCGAGCTGGTCGACGCCGACCCGGCGCGGGCGGCGGTGGCCGCGGCGCTCGGCGTCGACTTCGCGCTGCCCGCCGACGCGGCCGGCGACCGGGACCTCGTGGTGCACGCCAGCGCCACCGCCGACGGGCTGCAACGCGCCCTGGAGCTGCTCCGCCCGGAACGCACCGTGCTGGAGCTGAGCTGGTACGGCGACCGCCCGGTCACCCTCGCCCTGGGCGGGGCGTTCCACTCGAAGCGGCTCGGCATCCGCAGCAGCCAGGTGGGCACCGTGTCCCCCCGGCGCGCCGACCGCAGCTACGCCGACCGGCTGGCGGTGGCCCTGGACCTGCTCGCCGACCCCGCGTTCGACGCTCTGCTCACCGGCCGGTCCCGCTTCGCCGACCTGCCCGACGTGCTGGACCGGCTCGCCTCGGGCCGGCTCCCCGCGCTCTGCCACCTCATCACCTACGACGAGGAGTGACCATGTTCAGCGTCACCGTCCGGGACCACATGATGGTCGCCCACAGCTTCCGCGGCGAGGTGTTCGGCCCGGCCCAGCGGCTGCACGGCGCGACCTTCGTCGTCGACGCCACCTTCCGCCGGCCGGAGCTGGACGCCGACGGGATCGTGGTCGACATCGGCCTGGCCACCGAGCAGCTCAAGGCGGTGCTCGGCGCGCTCACCTACCGCAACCTGGACGACGAACCGGACTTCGCCGGGGTGAACACCACCACCGAGGTGCTGGCCCGGACGGTGGCCGACCGGCTGGCCGAGGCGGTGCACGCCGGGCGGCTCGGCGAGGGGGCGCGCGGCCTGGCCGGGATCACCGTCACCCTGCACGAGTCGCACGTGGCCTGGGCCAGCTACGAGCGGTCACTGTGACCGGATGACCGCCGTGCACGTGGTGCTGCCGGGCGACATCGACGACCCGGCGAGCCCCAGCGGCGGCAACGGATACGACCGCCGCGCCTGCCACGAGCTGGCCGCGCTCGGCTGGACGGTGCGGGAACACCCGGTGCCGGGCGGCTGGCCGCAGCCGACGCCGGCGGACCGGGCCGCGCTGGCCGGCGTGCTCGCCGCGCTGCCCGACGGCGCGGCCGTGCTGCTCGACGGCCTGGTCGCGTCGACCGTGCCCGAGGTGCTGGCCCCGCACGCCCGGCGGCTGCGCCTCGTGGTGCTGGTGCACCTGCCGCTGGAGGACGAGGTCGAGGGCCGGGCCCTCGCCGCGGCGACGGCCGTGGTCACCACCAGCGAGTGGACCCGCCGCCGGCTGCTCGACCGCTACCGGCTCGCCGCCGACCGGGTGTCGGTCGCCCCGCCCGGGGTGGACCCGGCGCCGGTCGCCCCCGGCTCGCCGGAGGACGACCGGCTGCTCTGCGTCGCGGCCGTCACCCCGCTCAAGGGGCACGACGTGCTCGCCGGCGCCCTGCACCGGGTCGCCGACCTGCCCTGGACCTGCGACTGGGTCGGCCCGCTCGCCCGCGACCCGGACTTCGTGGCGCGGCTGCGCCGGCAGCTCGCCGACACCGGCCTGGCCGACCGGGTCCGGCTGGCCGGCCCGCTGACCGGGGCCGATCTGGCCGCCGCGTACGCCGCCGCCGACCTGCTGGTGCTGCCGTCCCGCCGGGAGACCTACGGGATGGTGGTGACCGAGGCGCTCGCCCGGGGCGTACCGGTGCTGGCCAGCGACACCGGCGGCCTGCCCGGGACCCTCGGGCGCACCCCGGACGGCGACCGGCCCGGCCTGCTGGTGCCCCCGGCGGACCCGGCCGCGCTGGCCGGCGCGCTGCGCCACTGGCTCACCGACCCGGACCTGCGGGACCGGCTGCGCCGCGCCGCCCGGTGGCGGCGGGACACCCTCAGCGGCTGGCCGGTCACCGCGGACCGGCTCGCCACGGCGCTCAAGGAGGCCACGGCGGCATGACCACCTCGCTACTTCCCCCCGACTTCGCGGACTGGCTGCGGCTGCGCGAACCCGCCGACGCGGCCGCCCGCTCGGCCGAACTGCTCGACGTGGTCCGCCGCCGGCTGCCCGCCGACCGGCCGCTGGTCGTGCACGACCTGGGCAGCGGCACCGGCTCGATGGCCCGCTGGCTCGCCCCGCGGCTGCCCGGCCCGCAGCGCTGGGTGCTGCACGAACGCGACGCGGACCTGCTGGCGCTGGCCGCCGGTGGCAAGGCCGTGGCCGCCGACGGCAACCCGGTCACCGTGCTGACCCGCGGCTCCGACATCACCCGGCTGGGCGCGGCCGACCTGGCCGACGCCCACCTGGTCACCGCCTCGGCGCTGCTGGACATGCTCACCGCCGGGGAGGTCGAGCGGATCGTGGCGGCCTGCGCCGGCCACCCCACCCTGTTCGCCATCACCGTGCTGGGCCGGGTGCGTTTCACCCCCGCCGACCCGCTCGACGCCGAGTTCGAGGCCGCGTTCAACGCCCACCAGCGGCGGACCGCCGCCGGCCGCGCCCTGCTCGGCCCGGACGCCGTGGACGTCACCGTGGCGGCCTTCCGGCGCCGGGGCGTACCGGTGCGGGTCCGGTCCAGCCCGTGGCGCCTCGGCCCGGGGCAGGCCGCGCTGACCGCCGAGTGGCTGGTGGGCTGGCTCGACGCGGCCGTCGAGGAGCGGCCGGAGCTGGGCGGCGTGGTCGAGGCGTACCGGGAGCGGCGGCTCGCCCAGGTGGCGGACGGCCGGCTGCGGGTGGTGCTGCACCACGCCGACCTGCTCGCCGGGTGAACCGGACCGGCCGGCGGCACGTGACAACAGGTGGACCGAGGGAGGACCACTCTTGTCACACGCCGCCGTCGCCGGGCCCGTCCCGGCCGCCGCGCCCGCGCCGGCCCGGTCGTTCTGGGCCTGGGCCCGGCCGCTCGCCGGGATCGCCGTGCTCGCGGCGCTGGTCTGGTCGGTGGGCACCGGCCCGTTCCTGGCCGGGCTGCGGCTGATCGACGCGCCGGCGCTCGCCGCCGCGCTCGGCATCGGCGCGATCACCACGGTCTGCTGCGCCTGGCGCTGGTCCCTGGTCGCCGGCGGGCTGGGCGTACGGCTGCCGCTGCGGGCCGCCGTCGCGCACTGCTACCGGGCGGTCTTCCTCAACTCCACCCTGCCCGGCGGGGTGCTCGGCGACGTGCACCGGGCGGTCCGGCACGGCCGGGACGCCGGGGACGTGGCCCGGGGTGTCCGCGCCGTGGTCTGGGAACGCACCGCCGGCCAGGTGGTCCAGCTGGTCATCGCGGTGGCCGTGCTGGCGGCGCTGCCGTCCCCGGTCCGGCCGTACCTGCCGGCGGTGGCCGCCGGCCTGGCGGCCGTCGCGCTGGCGCTGGCGCTGGCCGCCCGGGCGGTGCCCCGCTCCGGGGCGTCCCGCTGGGCCCGCGCGGCGCGCACCGCCGTCGCCGACGTCCGGGCCGGGCTGCTCGCCCGGCGCACCTGGCTGGGCGTGGTGACGGCCTCGGCCGTGGTGGTCGCCGGCCACCTGGCCACCTTCGTGGTGGCGGCGCGCACGGCCGGCGCCGACGCGCCGCTGTCCCGGCTGGTGCCGCTGACCCTGCTGGCCCTGCTCGCCATGGGGCTGCCGACCAACGTGGGCGGGTTCGGGCCGCGCGAAGGGGTCGCTGCCTGGGCGTTCGCCGCGGCCGGCCTCACCGCCGCGCAGGGCGTCGCCACCGGCACGGTCTACGGGGCGCTGGTCCTGGTGGCCAGCCTGCCGGGCGCCGCCGTGCTGCTGATCCACCGGCGTCCGGTTGCGGAGCCCGGCGACTGTCGGTGATCCCGCCTACGGTGAGGGTGCGAGGTGTGCGTTGCCGGTGCGTCCCGGCAGCCCGGACTGAGGAGAAGCATGGACGAAACTCTGCCCGCCGCGACGGTCCGGACCCAGGTCACGGTCCCCCTGCGGTTCCCGGACGGCTACGTGACCACCGCCCGGGTGCACTCCTTCCACGGGCTGGTCGACGGCCGCGAGCACCTCGCCATCGGGCTCGGTGAGCAGCGGGACCCGGACGCCGCGCCGCCGCTGGTCCGCCCGCACAGCGAGTGCCTCACCGGGGACGTGTTCGGCAGCCAGCGCTGCGACTGCGGCCCGCAGCTGCGCGAGGCGGTCGAGCGGATCGCCGAGGCCGGCGGCTACCTGCTCTACCTGCGCCAGGAGGGCCGGGGCATCGGCCTCTACGCCAAGCTCGACGCGTACGCCCTGCAGGACGGCGGCCTGGACACCTACGAGGCCAACGTGGCGCTCGGCCGGGGCCCCGACGAGCGCGACTACACGGTGGCCGCGCAGATGCTCGCCGCGCTGGGCGTGACCCGGGTGGCCCTGCTCAGCAACAACCCGGACAAGGCCGCCCAGCTGGAGCGGCTGGGCGTCAGGGTGGTCGACCGGGTGCTCACCGGCGTGCACCTGTCTCCGGCGAACGCGGGCTACCTGGCGGCCAAGGTGACCCGCGCGGACCATGCCCTCGACCTGCCGTTCGTGCCGTGACCAGCCGGCCGTACGTGCTGCTCAGCTGCGCGATGTCGATCGACGGCTACATCGACGACGCCACCGCCGAGCGGCTGTTGCTCTCCAACGACGCCGACCTGGACCGGATCGACGCGGTCCGGGCCGGCTGCGACGCGATCATGGTGGGCGCCGCCACGGTCCGCCGCGACGACCCCCGGCTGCTGGTGCGCAGCGAGCGGCGGCGGGCCGAGCGGGTGGCACGCGGCCTGCCGCCGTGCCCCGTGAAGGTCACCGTCACGGCCAGCGGCGATCTCGACCCGACGGCCCGGTTCTTCACCATGGGCGACGGGCCGAAGCTCGTCTACTGCCCGGGCGGCGTGGCGGAGAAGACCCGGGAGCGGGTGGGCGCGGTGGCCACCGTGGTCGACACGGGCGACCCGGTCACACCCGGGGCGGTCCTCGCCGACCTGGCCGGGCGCGGCGTCGGCCGGTTGATGGTGGAGGGCGGTGGCACGCTGCACTGCCAGTTCCTCACGGCCGGTGTCGCCGACGAGCTGCACCTGGTGGTCGCGCCGTTCTTCGTGGGCGACCGCCGGGCGCCCCGGTTCGTCGGGGACGGCCACTTCCCGTGGCACCCCGGCCGCCGGGCCCGGGTGGTCGAGGTCCGCCAGATCGGCGACGTGGTGCTCACCCGCTACGCCCTCTCCGACCGCTGCTCCGCGGACCGGTAGAAGCGCGACGCCTGTCGCGCGTCAGCCGACCGGCAGGCCGAGCGCCTCGTCGACCCGGTTGAGCACTTCCACGTCGTCGGTGCCGACCCCGCGCAGCAGGTCGATGGCGGTGGACCGCACCTGCCCGACGATCATGACGATGGGCAGTGGCGGGTCGGACCGGAGCAGCTCCGCGCCGATCCGCACCGCGGTCAGCGCGGCCTCGTCGGCCCGTCCCGCGTGCCGGTCGGCGTCCTGCCCGGTCAGGTCGGTGGCCAGGGCCGCCCCGGCGGCGCGTACCGCCTCCGCCAGGGAGCGGAGCGCGGCGCCCAGCTCGGGCGGGGCGGCCGTTCGCAGTCGGGTCAGCGTGGCCGCGTTGCGGGCCAGCACCCGGATGTCGCGTACCGCATAGTCGAGTTGCCGGGCCGTGGCCTCGACCTGTTCGAGCTGGCCGAGGTGCCGGCGGCGGCGGACCCGCAGCCGTAGCGTCTCGGCGCACGCCTGCACGGTGGCGCGCAGCCGCTCCACGGAGCCGTCCAGCTCCCGGGCGCACTCCAGCGCCGCCTGCCCGGCGTCGGCGTCGCAGCGGTCGATGGCCTCGTCGATCCTCTCGAGCAGCGCGGCGAGGTCGGCGTACGTCCGGCGGGCCTCGGCGACCAGCGGGGCCAGCGGGTCCCGGGCCACCACGAGCTGGCTCGCGGCGAGGGCGACCGCCCCACCGATCAACGCATCGACGAACCGGAACGGAGTGAACTCGCCCTTCGGCGCGGCGACCACAACCAGGTAGAGCGCGGAGATCGTGGTCTGAATGACCAGGGTGCTGCTCGCCCCGGCCGCCACCGTGACGCCGAGGGTGAGCAGCAGGACGAGGAGCATGGTCCCCGTGCCGGGGCCGAGGGCGTGCACCACCAGGTCGGCGACGAGCACCCCGCCGGCCACCCCGAGCACCAGCTCGATGGTCTGCCGTACCCGCTGGCCCCGCGACTCGCCGAGCACGATCAGCGCCGCGCTCGGCGCGAAGAACGGGTCCGGATGGCCGATCAGCCGCGCGGCGATCAGCCAGGCCACGGTCGCGGCGAGCGCGGCCTCCACCACCGGCACCCACGCCTGTCGCAGCCGCCCCACGGCGACCTTCCAGCAGTTGCGCACCGGCGCCGTCCTCCCCTGACGGACCGGCGCACCCACGGAATCTCCGTTCCGGCCGTAGGGGCTCCTACCCACGAAGTTGATCGTCGTAACCGGACCCGACGGGCCGGTGGTCTGCGGCATCCCGCGGGCGGCGTTCCCCGGCGGCCGGCTGCCCGGGCGGGACGAGCGCGTCACCGTCGACTACACGCCGACCGGCTGCGCGCCGCCGCCGTCCGCGCCCGACCGGTTGCCGCCCTGGGCGATCAGCGCGGCGGGCGCCGCCGGCCTGGCGCTGGCGATCCTCTGGCTGTGGGCCGGTTCGGACCGGGCCGCCCGGCCCCGCTACCGGAGAACGAGGGAACGGGGCCGGGCGGCCGTGGTCACAGCACCTGGGACAGGAAGCGACGCAGCCGCGGGTGTTCCGGCGCCTCGAAGACGGCGGCCGGCGGGCCGGCCTCCAGCACGACGCCGGCGTCCATGAAGGCCACCGTGTCGGCCACCTCCCGCGCGAAGCCCATCTCGTGGGTGACCACCACCATGGTCATGCCGGCGGCCGAGAGGTCGGCCATCACCCCGAGCACCCCCTTCACCAGCTCCGGGTCGAGCGCCGAGGTGGCCTCGTCGAAGAGCATCACCTGCGGCCGCAGCGCGAGGGCCCGGGCGATGGCCACCCGCTGCTGCTGACCGCCGGAGAGCTGCGCCGGCCGGGCCTCGGCCTTGTGGGCCAGGCCGACCAGGTCGAGCTGGGCCCGGGCCACCTGCACCGCCTCGTCCTCGGGGAGCTTCTTCAGCTTGCGCAGGGCGAGGGTGAGGTTGCGCAGCACGGTCATGTGCGGGAACAGGTTGAACTGCTGGAACACCATGCCGATCCGCTGGCGCAGCGCGTCCGGGTCGTCGCCCAGCACGCTGCGCCCGTCCAGCAGCACGTCACCCCGGTCCGGCTCGATGAGCCGGTTGATCGTCCGCAGCAGCGTCGACTTGCCGGAGCCGGACGGGCCGATCACGCAGGCCGTCCCGCCCCGGGCCACGTCCAGGTCGGCGCCGCGCAGCACCTGGTGCGGCCCGAAGGCCAGGTGCACGTCGCGGACGGCCAGGCTGACCGAGGTGGCGGTGGCGGTGCTCATCGCGGGTCCTTTCCGGTCGGCGCGGGCGCGCCGGCGGGGTCGAGCTCGACGTCGAGGTCGGGGGCGGCCACCGGGCGGCCCTGCCGCAGCCGCCGGTCGATCCAGTTGACCGCGTGGGTCAGCGGCACGGTCAGCAGCAGGTAGAACAGACCGGCCAGCAGCAGCGCGGACTCGTTGCCCGTGGTGGCCGCGTAGTCCTGCCCGATCCGGAACAGCTCCCGCTGGCTGGCCACCAGGCCGAGGAAGTAGACCAGGCTGGAGTCCTTGATCAGCGCGATGAGCTGGTTGACCCAGGCCGGCAGCACCCGGCGTACGCCCTGCGGGACGATGACCAGGCGCATGGCCTCACCCCAGGAGAAGCCGAGCGCCCGGGCCCCCTCCAGCTGGGCGGCCTCCACGCTCTGGATGCCGGCCCGGAAGATCTCTCCGATGTAGGCGGCGGCGATCAGCGACAGCGCCAGCACGCCCAGCGGGTAGGGGTTAGGACCCCAGACCTGCATGCCCAGCGGCGCCAGGCCGACGCCGATGAGCAGGATGGTCGCCGCCGCCGGCAGGCCGCGGAACACGTCGGTGTAGACCCGGGCCGGCCACCGCAACCAGCGGGTACGCGAGATGCCCGCGACGGCCAGCAGCATGCCCAGCACCGAGCCGAGCAGGGCGGCGGAGACCGCCAGGATCAGCGTGTTGGGCAGCCCGACGGTCAGCATCTCGGGCAGCGCCTCGCGCATGGCGTCCCAGTCGAAGAAGGTCTCCCACAGGGTGCTCAGTGGATCCATGTCTCGCCTCCGCCCCGCTCGTCCGTGTCGTTGCGGGTCAGGAAGCCGCCGACGGCGACGGCACGGCGACCGTGCCGCTGCCCGGCGTGAAGTCGGCCGGGATGGGCCGGCCCGGGTAGTACTGCGCCTGGAGCCGGCTCCAGGTGCCGTCGGCGATCACCTCGTCGAGGCCCTTGTTCAGCGCCTCGCGCAGCTTGTCGTTGCCCTTGGCCACCGCGTACGCGGTCGGGGCCGGGCTGAGCTGCTTCGCGGCCACCTTGATCTTGCCCTTGCTGTCCGCGGCGGACGTGTCGCCGATCTCGGCCGGGGCGATCCAGGCGTCGGCCGTGCCGGCCTTGAGCTGGTTGATCGCGCCGTTGTAGTCGGGCACCCGCACCGGGTTCAGCTTCTCCCGGGTGGCGTAGTCGTCCTGCACGGTGCCCTGCACGACGACCACCCGCTTGCCGGCGAGCTGCTCGAAGCCGCTGATCGGGGAGCCGGCGGGCACGTCCAGTCCGAAGTAGCCGAAGTCGTAGCCGTTGCCGAAGTCGACGGTCTTCTTCCGGGCCTCGGTGATGGTGATGGAGGAGCTGCCCACGTCGAACTTGTGGTTGTTGACCTGGGCGAGCAGGGCGGAGAAGTCGGTGCCGACGAACTCCACCTTCAGGCCGACCTTCCCGGCGACCGCGGTGAGCAGGTCGTTGTCGAAGCCGGTGAACGTGCCGTCCTTGAGGTACACGTTCGGCGGGGCGTCGGTGAGCGTGCCGGCCCGCAGCACGCCGGCCTGCAGCAGGCCGTACGGGTTGGCGGCCTCGCTGGTCGAGCCGTCGTCGCCGCAGGCGGTGAGGGCGGTGGCGGCGAGCACGGCGGCGGCGCCGAGCGCGGCGGCGCGGGTCAGGGCGGAACGGAATCGCACAGGTGTCTCCAGGGTCCGGGGCGGCATGGGCGTACGCCGCCGACGGCGCGCCCGGGGCGGGCGAGCCGGAGGGATGGTGCGGAAGGTGGGGGAGTGGCGCTCAGCGCGCGTCGGGGCGGCGACAGGCGTCGCTGCACACCCGCATCAGGTCGACGTGCCGCCGCTTGACCAGCGCGAAACGCGCCGGGTAGGCGATGCCGTCGGCGGGCGGGGTGCGGAGCTGAGCAGACATGGTTCCCTCGGGTCGGTGATGACCTGGGTACCAGGCCACGCTTGCACCGGCGGCTGCCGGTGCCTGGTCCTCACCCGGGGCACCCCACCGCGGAGGAGGGTTGCCGGCCAGCGAGCCGGGGCTTGGCGCTGGCGCTCATGACCTGCCGAGAAGGCTAGCAGGAGGGCGGCCCGGGCCGTCCAGCCGTTATGACCACCCTCACGCCCGCGCCTTACCGGCGGGCCGGCATGACCGGGGCGTCCCGGCCGGTGCCGTGCCGCGACGGCGTGCGCTGCTCGTGGTAGTCCTGCTCGACGTTGACCGTCCAGACGTCGTGGCCGGCGTCGAGGGCGATGTTCTCGGCGGCCAGCATGGCGGTGAGCATCGAGTGGTCGGCGTTGTTGTAGCGGTGCATCCCGTTGCGCCCCACCGGGTGCACGTTCGGCACCTCGCGGGCCAGCCAGTCCCGGATCACGTCCACGTTGTGCTGGTAGCGCTCGTCGTAGACCGGGTACGCCTTCGGCATCCGGACCACGTAGCCGGCCTCCACGCAGCCGGGCCGGACCAGCCCCAGCCGCTCCAGCTCGGCGGTGGCGAAGGCGACCAGGTCCGCGTCCGGGGTCCGCCACATCTCGTCGTCCTCGAACACGAAGTACTCCAGCCCGAGGCAGGTCCGCCCGTCCTTCACGAGGTACGGCGACCAGGAGCCGAAGTTCTGGATCCGGCCCACCCGGGCGGCCGGGTCGTGCACGTAGATCCAGTTGTCCGGGAAGGAGAACTCCTCCGGGACCACCAGCGCGACGGTCAGGAAGTCCCGGTACCGCAGGTCGTCGGCGGCGGCCCGGACCTCCGGCGGGGCCTCCGGGCGCATGGCCCGCACCAGCGCCGAGATGGGCATCGAGGAGATCACGTGGTCGGCCGCCTCGGTGCGCTCGCCGTCGGCGCCGACCACCGTGACGGCGGTGGCGCGCCGTCCCGCCGGGTCCCGGTGCACCTCCGTCACCCAGGTGTTGGTGCGTACCGTGGCGCCGCGCTTCTCCACCTCCTCGGTGCAGCGCTCCCACATCATCCCGGGGCCGTGCTTCGGGTACTGGAACTCCTCGATGAGGCTGGTCACGTCCTTGCGGTTGCGCTTGGGCAGCAGCGCGTTGAGCACCGCGGTGGACAGCGACAGGTTCTTGATCCGCTGGGCGGCCCAGTCGGCCTGCAACTGGTCGGCCGGCATCCCCCAGACCTTCTCGGTGTACGTCTTGAAGAACTTCGAGTAGAGCCGCCAGCCGAACCGGGCCGACACCCACCCCTCGAAGTGCGACTGGTCCTTCGGCGGGCGCAGCCGGGCCCGCCCGTACGACCCGACGCAGCGCAGCGCCTCCACGAGGCCGAGGTTGCGCAGCGCGTTGCCGGCGTTGAGCGGGTAGTCGTAGAGGGCGCCCCGGTAGTAGATCCTGCTCATCCGGGGCCGGAGCAGGAAGTCCTCGTCGGGCAGGATCTCGTGCCAGAAGTCCTCGACGCGGGAGACCTTGGTGAAGAACCGGTGCCCGCCGATGTCGAACCGCCAGCCGTCCCGCTCCACCGTGCGGCTGATCCCGCCGACGACGTCGTCGGCCTCGTAGACCCGAACCGGCTCGCCGTGCCGCAGCAGCTCGTACGCGGCGGTCAGCCCCGCGGGCCCCGCCCCGATGACCACGGTCCCGTTGCCGTCACCCATGCCGTCCGCGCCCCCCGCCGCCAGCCTGCCGATGCGGCAGCGCCCTTACCCGTCCTGCCGCCCGACTCACCTGCGCCCGCGATCCGCGACGCCCGGGTCACCCGTTCGGGGTCCGGCGGGTGTGAACCGGGGCGGAACGGGGATGCGGGGTCGGTTTCCCGGTCCGGGGGTCGGTCGCGGGGGCGACCGGCGGGAGCGGGATGGCGGACGAGCGGCGGGCCGGAACGGCGGAAGTACCCGGCCCCGACCTGCGGCCCAGCGCACGCGCCCGGCTGGGTTCGGCGGGCGGGCGGCTGGCCGCGCGGATTCCCGCGCCCTGGGGCTTCGTGCTCGCCGTCTTCGTCGGCTCGAAGGTCGTGCTCAGCCTGGTCGGCGTGCTGGTGCTGACGGCCTGGGACGGGGTGCCCGGCGCGCCGCCTGAGGACGAGGCGATGATGCGGTCCCAGCAGGACGCGATCTCCTCGCACCGCTGGTTCTCGCTCTGGTTCGCCTGGGACTCGTTCCTCTACGACCACCTGGCCCGGGTGCCGCTGGACCGGCCGTGGCACGACTTCGGTTTCCCGCTGCTCTACCCGTTCCTGGCCCGGCCCCTCGCGCCGCTGCTCGGCGGGCACACCGCCTGGGCGCTGCTGGTGGTCGCCAACGTGGCGCTGCTGTTCCAGCTCTGGTTCGCGTACCGGCTGGGGGCCCGGCTGCTCGGCGGCGGCGACCCGGACGCGGCCGGCGCGGACGGCCGGCGGGCGGTGCGGTACCTGCTGCTCCTGCCGACGGCGTTCCTGTTCCAGGCGGCGCTGACCGAGTCGCTCTTCGTCTGCCTCGCCCTGGCCGCCTTCTGGTACGCCGAGCAGCGCCGCTGGCTGGTGGTCGGGATCATCGGCTACTTCCTGGCGATGAGCCGCTCGGTCGGCTTCGTGGTGGTGATCCCGCTGGCCCTGGTGCTGCTGCGCCAGCACGACTGGCGCCTCGACCCGCGCAGCCTCGCGCGCTACCTGCGGCGGGGCTGGCCGCTGCTGCTGGTGCCGGCCGGCTGGCTGACCTTCATGGCGTTCTGCCGCTGGCAGGGCGGCGACTGGTTCGCCTACCAGCACGCCCAGGAGAAGGGCTGGGGCATCAAGGTGCAGAACCCGCTCGGGGTGGCCGGGTCGGCGCTGATCGGCGACAACTCGGCCAACGCGTTCCGGGTCTGGATCGCCGTGGCCATGCTGCTCGTGGCGGGCGTCGGCCTGCGCCGGCGGGCCGACTGGCCGTACCTGGTCTACACGGTGATCGTGGTGCTCGTGCCGCTGTCGATGGGCCCGCCGGTGTACAAGAGCCTGCTGCGCTACCTGCTGGCCGCGTTCCCGGTGGCGTTCGTGCTGGCCCGCTGGGCCCGCCGGCCCGGCCTCGACGGCTGGCTCACCGCCGGGCTGGCGCTGCTCCAGGGTGCGTTGTTCGCCGTGTGGCTGACCTACTGGACCCACCTCATCATCTGACCGCCGCCGGGCACGGCGGCCGGCCGGGCCGCAGAATGGCCGGATGAGCGACCGGCGGGTGACCCTCGACGACCTCGGCGCCTGGCTGATCAAGGGCAACGCGGACGCCGTGGACCTGACCGGCCGCTTCGCCGCCGACCCGGCGGTGCCGACCTGGTGCGTCCGGCCGGGCTACCGGGTCCGGCTGATGCGGGCCGGGCAGCCCGTGGTGTTCTGGGCCAGCGGCAGCCGCGGCCGGGCGCCGTACGGCGTGTGGGGCGTGGGCCGGGTCGCCGCCGCGCCGCGCCCCGGCCCGCCGGGCGAGCCGTGGACCCTGCCGCTGGACCTGACGATCCTCGACGAGCCGCTGCGGGTACGCCGGGAGCTGCTGCGGGCCGACGGGCGGCTGGCCGGGGCCGAGGTGTTCCGGCAGCCGCAGGCGGCGAACCCCTCGTACCTGACCGTCGCGCAGTTCGCCGCGCTCCGCGACCACCTCCCCGCACCGCATGGTCCGGCCCGGCCCGGGTAGATCGGACCGATGCCGGATTAGCGAGGTGGGCGATGGCGGGTACCTGGTTGATGGGCGCGGGCGCCACGGCGTCGGGGCGACGGCCGACCGCCGTCCTGGTGGCGGTGCACCCCGAGGACGGGGACGGCAGCGGCCCGGGAAGCGCCACCTCGCTGGCCGAGCTGAGCCGCCTGGCGGACACCGACGGGCTGGCCGTCGCCGAGTCGGTGGTGCAGAACCGGACCCGGCCCGACCCGGCCACCTACGTCGGCTCCGGCAAGGTGGACGAGCTGGCCGCGGTGGCCGAGCGGACCCACGCCGACGTGGTGATCGCCGACGGCGAGCTGAGCCCCGGTCAGGTGCGCAACCTGGAGGAACGCACCGGGGTGCGGGTGGTCGACCGGACCGCGCTGATCCTGGACATCTTCGCCGAGCACGCCCGCACCAGCGAGGGCCGGGTGCAGGTGGAGCTGGCGCAGATCGCGTACCAGCTGCCCCGGTTGCGCGGCGACGGCCGCGCGCTGTCCCGGGTGGGTGGTGGCCGGATGGCCGGCGGCGCCGGCATGGGCGTCCGCGGCCCCGGTGAGATGAAGCTGGAGACCCAGCGTCGCCGGCTGCGGCAGCGGGCCACCCGGCTGCGGGGCAACGTCCGCGAGCTGGCCCGACGGCGGGAGCGCAACCGCGGCCGGCGGGCGCGGAACCGGGTGCCCTCGGTGGCCATCACGGGCTACACCAACGCCGGCAAGTCGGCCCTGCTCAACCGCCTCACCGGGGCGGACGCGCAGGTCCAGGACGTGCTCTTCGCGACGCTCGACCCGACGGTGCGGCGGATCTCCACGGGCGACCTCACCTACACGGTCACCGACACGGTCGGGTTCGTCCGGCACCTGCCCCACCAACTGGTCGACGCGTTCCGCTCGACGCTGGAGGAGGTGAGCGGCAGCGACCTGGTGCTGCACGTGGTGGACGCCGCGGCGCCGGACGCGCTGGAGCAGATCACCACGGTGCACGGCGTGCTGCACGAGATCGGCGCGGGGGACGTGCCCGAGCTGCTGGTGCTCAACAAGATCGACGTGGCGCCCGCGGAGTGGGTGGACGCGCTCTGCCGCGCCTGCCCGGGGGCCGTGCCGGTGTCGGCGCTGACCGGCGAGGGCGTGGACCGGCTGCGCGCCGCGCTGGCCGCCCGACTGGGTCGCCACTGAGCCTGCCGGGTCTTGCTATGCAACTCGTTGCATAGCAAGATGGCCGGCATGTCGCTGGAGCACGCCATCCTCGTCTCGCTCCTGGAGCGACCCGCCTCCGGCTACGAGCTGGCCCGGCGCTTCGACCGCTCGATCGGCCGCTTCTGGACCGCCACCCACCAGCAGATCTACCGGGTCCTCAAGCGGATGGAGCACGACGACTGGCTCACCGCCGAGGAGATCGGCCAGGAGGGGTTGCCGGACAAGAAGGTCTGGTCGGTCACCCCCACCGGGCGATCCGCCCTGGTCACCTGGCTGCGCGCACCGGTACAGCCGGAGGCCGTCCGGCACGAGCTCGCCGTCAAGATCCGCGGCGCCGCGTTCGACGACGCGGCCGGCCGCGCCGCCCTGATCGCCGAGGTCGAGCGCTACCGCGCCGACCACGAGGCCACCCTCGCCGGCTACCTGGCCGGCGAGCGCCGCGACTTCCCCGACCCCACCGCGTCGGACGCCCACGCGGCCCTCCAGCACGTTGTCCTGCGCGGCGGCATCGCGTACGAGCGCATGGTGCTGGCCTGGCTCGACGACGTCCTCGACACCCTGCGCCACCTCGACCCCGCCACCGGTAGGAAGGCAACCCCGTGACCGACCCGCTGCTGTTCCACCCGCACCGCTACGACCCCGCCCACCTCGACGAGACCTCCCGGCGGCTGCTGCGCGCCACCGTCGACTGGTTCGAGTCCCGCGGCAAGCGGGCCCTCGTGGACAGCTACAACCACCGCGAGTGGTACGCCGACTTCCTCGACTTCGCGGCCAAGGAGAGGCTCTTCGCCACCTTCCTCACCCCGGCCGCCGACGGCGGCGGCGACCCGGACAAGCGCTGGGACACCGCCCGCAACGCGGCGCTCAGCGAGATCCTCGGCTTCTACGGCCTCGGCTACTGGTACACCTGGCAGGTCACCGTGCTCGGCCTCGGGCCGGTCTGGCAGAGCGGCAACGCCGCCGCCCGGGCCCGCGCCGCCGCGCTGCTCGACGAGGGGCACGTCATGGCGTTCGGCCTCTCCGAGCGACCGCACGGCGCCGACATCTACTCCACCGACCTGCTGCTCACCCCGGACGCCGACGGCGGCTTCCGGGCCACCGGCGGCAAGTACTACATCGGCAACGGCAACGTCGCCGGGCTGGTCTCCGTCTTCGGTCGCCGCGCCGACGTCGAGGGCCCCGAGGGGTACGTCTTCTTCGCCGCCGACAGCCGGCACCCCGCGTACCGGCTGGTCCGCAACGTGGTCAACGCGCAGATGTACGTCAGCGAGTTCCGCCTGGAGGACTACCCGGTGCGCGCCGAGGACGTGCTGCACACCGGCCCGGCCGCCTTCGACGCCGCGCTCAACACGGTCAACGTCGGCAAGTTCAACCTCTGCACCGCCTCCATCGGCATCTGCGAACACGCCATGTACGAGGCGGTCACCCACGCCCACCAGCGGATCCTCTACGGCCGGCGGGTCACCGACTTCCCGCACGTGCGCCGCGAGCTGACCGACGCGTACGCCCGCCTGGTGGCCATGAAGCTGTTCAGCGACCGCGCGGTCGACTACTTCCGCTCGGCCGGTCCGGACGACCGGCGGTACCTGCTGTTCAATCCGATGACCAAGATGAAGGTCACCACCGAGGGCGAGAAGGTCATCGACCTGCTCTGGGACGTGATCGCCGCCAAGGGCTTCGAGGCCGACACCTACTTCGACAAGGCCGCCAAGGACATCCGTGGCCTGCCGAAGCTGGAGGGCACGGTGCACGTCAACCTGGCGCTGATCCTGAAGTTCATGCCCAACTACCTGTTCCGGCCGGCCGAGCACCCGCCCGTGCCGACCCGGCAGGATCCGGCCGACGACGAGTTCCTCTTCCGGCAGGGCCCGGCCCGCGGCCTCGGCGCGATCCGCTTCCACGACTGGCGCACCGCCTACGACGCGCACGCCCACCTGCCCAACGTGGCCCGCTTCCGCGAGCAGGCCGACGGGCTGGTCGCCCTGCTCGCCGCGCACGCCCCGGACGAGGCCCAGCAGCGGGACCTGGACTTCCTGCTCACCGTCGGCCAGCTCTTCGCGCTGGTCGTCTACGGCCAGCTGATCCTGGAGCAGGCCGAGCTGACCGGCCTCGACGCCGACCTGCTGGACGAGATCTTCGACCTGCTGGTCCGGGACTTCTCCGCGTACGCCACCGAGCTGCACGGCAAGGCGGCCACCACCGAGGCGCAGGCCGCCTGGGCGCTCGCCCACCTGCGCCGCCCGGTCACCGACGCCGACCGCACCGCCCGGGTGTGGCAGCGGGTGGTCGCTCTGGCCGGCGCGTACGAGATGCACCCCTGACCGGTGGAAACGGGGGCGCGCCGCGGCGCCCCCGGCCGGTAGGTTGCTCGGATGTTCGCCCTCGCCCTGACCGACGACGCCGAGCTGCGCCCGCTCATGCCGTGGCACGCCGACGAGTTCCTCGCCAACCTCGACCGCTGCCGGGAGCACATCACCCCCTGGGTGGGTGCGTCCTTCGTGGCCACCGACGCCGAGTCCGCGCGCCGGGTCCTGCAGAACTACGCCGACCGGTGGGCCCGCGACGACGGCGGGATCTGGGGCATCTGGCGGCACGGCACGCTGGTCGGCGGGGTGATGTTCGTGTCGCTCAGCACCACCACGGGCGTCGCCGAGGCCGGCTGCTGGCTGGAGCCCGGCGCCGAGGGCCAGGGCCTGGTCACCCGCGCCGCCCGGGTGATCATCGGCTGGGCGATCCGGGACCGCGGCATCCACCGGGTGGAGTGGGTCACCAAGGCCGACAACGCGCGCAGCATCGCCGTTGCCCGGCGGCTGGGGATGAGCCGTGACGGTGTGCTCCGCGAGGCCGCACCGGGGCCGGACGGCCGGGCCGACCTGGAGGTCTGGTCCGTCCTGGCCCCGGAGTGGAAGCCGGAGGGATAGCCGGGAGGGACCCCGGCGATCGGCACGCGGCGCAGTTCTGTCGTACCCGGACGTCAACATGTGTCCATGGCTGTCCCCGCACTGGCCGACCGGTCCCCCCAGCCGCGCGCCCTGCCGCTGCGCGAGGTCCGCACCCGGCTCACCCAGCTCGTCTCCCTCGCCGAGCTGACCGACACCGTCACCGTCGTCACCCGCGACGGCGACCCGCGCCCGGTCGCCGCGATCGTGCCCGCCGCGGCGGCACGCACGGCGGCGCAGGCCCGCGCCGACGCCGACCGGATCGCCGCGATCAGCGCCGGCTGGTCGCGCCGGCTGGAGGAGCTGCACCGGCAGAGCAGCCGGCGGCACGCCGCCGAGCTGCGCACGCTCACCGACGCCCTCGCCGAGGTCTGGGCCGAGCTGGACCGCCGCGCCCCGGCCGGCGACCCGGCGCTCGCCCGGCTCCGCGCCGCCCACGCCGACCTGCTGCGCGGCTGACGCACGGCCTCCGACCACTCGGGCCGGAGGCCGCCGGCGTACGTCAGTCCCGGCCGCGCTGGGCGCGGTAGCGCCGGATCAGCGCGGCGGTGGACGAGTCCACGTCGCCGAGGTCCGCCCCGGCCCCGGTGAGCTTCGGGGCGAGCTGGTTGGCCATCACCTTGCCCAGTTCCACGCCCCACTGGTCGAAGGCGTTGATGTCCCAGACCGCGGCCTCGGTGAAGACGATGTGCTCGTAGAGGGCGATGAGCTGGCCCAGCGTCGCCGGGGTCAGCTTCGGCGCGATGATCGACGTGGTCGGGTGGTTACCCGGCATCACCCGGTGCGGCACCACCTCAGGCGCGGTGCCCTCGGCCTCGACCTGCTCCTTCGTGCGACCGAAGGCCAGCGCGGCGGTCTGCGCGAAGAAGTTCGACATGAACAGGTCGTGCATGTCGCCCAGGTCGTGGTTGGGCTGGCTGAACGCGATGAAGTCGGCCGGGATCAGCCGGGTGCC
The DNA here is from genome assembly GCF_032108445.1 of Micromonospora halotolerans. NCBI lineage: Bacteria > Bacillati > Actinomycetota > Actinomycetes > Micromonosporales > Micromonosporaceae > Micromonospora > Micromonospora halotolerans. The sequence goes on from NZ_CP134876.1 coordinate 5,047,638, forward strand.
CTGGTGGATGAGTTGGTAGAAGGCGTGCTGACCGTTGGTGCCCGGCTCGCCCCAGAAGATCTCCCCGGTCGGGCAGGTGACCGGCCGGCCGTCCCGCGTCACCGACTTGCCGTTGCTCTCCATGGTGAGCTGCTGCAGGTAGGCCGGGAACCGGTGCAGGTACTGGGCGTACGGCAGCACCGCGTGGGTCTCCGCGCCGAGGAAGTCCGTGTACCAGACGTTGAGCAGGCCGAGCAGCGCCGGCACGTTCCGCGCCACCGGCGTGGTCCGGAAGTGCTCGTCCACGGCGTGGTAGCCGGCCAGCAGCTCCCGGAACCGCTGCGGCCCGACCGACAGCATCACCGACAGCCCGACCGCGGAGGGCAGCGAGTAGCGCCCGCCCACCCAGTCCCAGAAGCCGAACATGTTCTCCGGGTCGATGCCGAAGTCGCGGACCCGCTGCTCGTTGGTGCTGACCGCGACGAAGTGCCGGGCCACCGCGCTGTCGTCGGCGTCCAGCCCGGCCAGCAGCCAGCGCCGGGCCTGGTCGGCGTTGGCCAGGGTCTCCTGCGTGGAGAAGGTCTTCGAGACCACCACGAACAGCGTGCTGGCCGGGTCCAGGTCGGTGGTCTTGTCGTGGATGTCGGTCGGGTCGATGTTGGACACGAACCGGCAGCTGATCCCCGCGTCCCGGTATGCCTTCAGCGCCTCGTACGCCATCACCGGCCCGAGATCCGAGCCGCCGATGCCGATGTTGACCACGGTGCTGATCCGCTCGCCGGTGTGGCCCCGCCAGGCGCCGGAGCGGACCCGCTCGGCGAACGCCGACATCCGGTCCAGCACGGCGTGCACGTCGGCGACGACGTCCTGACCGTCCACGGTGAGCGACGCCTCGCGGGGCAGGCGCAGGGCGGTGTGCAGCACGGCCCGGTCCTCGGTGGAGTTGATGTGCTCCCCGGCGAACATGGCGGCGATCCGGTCGGCCAGCCCGACCCGTTCGGCGAGCGCGGCCAGCAGGCCCAGCGTCTCGTCGGTGATCAGGTTCTTGCTGTAGTCGACGTGCAGGTCGGCGACCTCGCCGGTGAGCCGTTCACCCCGTTGCCCGTCCGCGTCGAACAGCTCCCGCAGGTGCATGCCGCGCATCGCCTCGGCGTGCTTGCGCAGGGCCTGCCATTCGTCCGTGGTGGTGACGTCCACAGCCATCGGGTCGATCTTCTCCTTCACGACGGGTCTGCCGGCCGGGCCGGCGTCGCCCCGCTGCCGGCGACCCCACCAGCCTGCCACCCGGAGCGGGCACGCGCGACGCGACCCGACATCGCCCACCCGGTGGGCCCCGTGGCGCCGCCACGGTGACACACCCCTGGGACACCTGTTCGACACGCCGGACACGGGGAGACACCGACTGGTCGCGGATCGTAAGCTCCGGAAGCTGACCGTACCGGAGGAGGGCCCATGGCGACGGTGATCGGCCCCCGACACCCGTCCGACGAGGACGAGGCGGCGGAAGAATCGCCGCTGCCCGAGCTGGCGGACGGCCACTGGATGAACCGGGCCACCGAGTTCGCGCACACCAGCTTCTGGGCGGTGGCCCGCCGGCTGCCCGCGCTGGTCCGCGAGGCCGTCGGCCTGGCCTGGGCGACCAGCCGCCGGGACACCATCGCCTCGATCGGGCTCAACATCGCCGCCGGGGTGCTCACCACGCTCGGCCTGCTGGCCACCACCGGGGTGCTCCGACAGCTCTTCGCGGCCGGCCCCACGCCCGACCGGATCCGCGCGGCGCTGCCCGCCCTGCTGCTCGCCGCCGCCGCGGTGACCATGCGGGGGGCGCTGACCATCGCCGCCGGCTGGGCGCAGGCCCGGCTCATCCCGCAGATCAACTACCAGGTGGAGCTGCGGCTCTTCGAGACCACCACCGCGGTCGAACTGGCCGCCTTCGACGACGCCGGCTTCGCCGAGGAGATGGACCGGGCCCGGGACCGTGGCATGGAAGAGGCGGCGTCGATCGTGGACCACACCGTCAACCTGGTCACCGGACTGGTGGGGGTGCTGGCCACCGCCGCCGCGGTCACGGTGATCCAGCCGGTGCTGCTGCCCTGCCTGCTGCTCGCGGCCGTGCCGGAGGCGGCCACCGCGGTGAAGATGGCCCGTCGGCAGTACCTCGCCCTGCTGGCCTGGATCACCCGGCGCCGCCGGATGTACCTGCTGGCCCGGCTGATGGCCGACCGGCACACCGCCGCCGAGATCCGCTCCTACCAGATGCGTGACTTCCTGCTGGCCGAGTACCACCGGATGATGACCGTGGAGACCCGTGCCCAGCTGCGGCTGGCCCGCTCGCAGACCGTCACCCGTGCCATCGGCCTGTCGGTGACCGGGATCGCCGCGTTCGGCGTCTACGCCGTCCTGGGTGGCCTGCTGCTCGGCGGTGTGGTGGCGCTGGCCGCCGCGGCCACCGCGCTGCTCGCCCTCCAGTCCGCCCGGTCCAGCATGCGCATGGCGGTGTTCGCCACCAACTCGCTCTACGAGGACGCGCTCTACTTCCAGGACTACCGCGACTTCCTGGACCGCGCCCGGCACCGGGTGCCCGCCGGCGGCACGCGGCCGGTCGACGGCTTCGACCGGATCGACCTCGACGGGGTCAGCCTCCGCTACCCGGACACCGAGACGGCCGCCGTCGACGAGGTCAGCCTGACCGTCCGGCGCGGCGAGGTGATCGCGCTGGTGGGGGAGAACGGCTCCGGCAAGACCACCCTGGCCAAGCTCATCGCCGGCCTCTACCGGCCCACCGCCGGAGTGATCCGCTGGGACGGGGTGGACGCCGCCGAGCTGGACCCCCGGCAGACCGCCGCGCAGGTGGCGGTGATGAGCCAGGACTGGTGGAGGTTCCCGTTCACCGCCCGCCAGAACATCCGCATCGGCCGGCATGACCGGCCCGCCGACCGCCCCGGCCCGGACGTCGAGGACGCGGCCCGGGACGCCGCCGCGCACGACATGATCAGCGAGCTGCCGTTCGGGTACGACACGCTGCTGGACCGGCAGTTCAAGGACGGCCAGGACCTCTCCGGCGGGCAGTGGCAGCGGCTCGTGGCCGCCCGCGGTCTCTACCGCGACGCCCGCCTGCTGATCTGTGACGAGCCCTCGGCGGCCCTCGACGCGCGGGCCGAGCACGCCCTCTTCCAGCACCTGCGGCGGCACCCCGACCGGGCCGTCGTGCTCATCACCCACCGGCTGGCCAACGTCCGGCACGCCGACCGGATCTTCGTGCTGGACCACGGCCGGATCGTCCAGCAGGGGGACCACGACGAGCTGATGGCCCAGGAGGGCCTCTACCGGGAGCTGTTCGAGCTGCAGGCGGCCGGCTACCTGGCGCAGGCCGGGGAGGCCGGCGGCTGAGGGTTTGACCTCGAGCGCGCTCGAACTCCTACGGTGACCGCACCGGCCGCCGCCCGGTCAGCGCGGCGTCACTTCCAGGGAGCCCCCATGCGTCACCGTGTCCTCGGCGGCACCGGCATCCAGGTCAGCGTGCACTGCCTCGGCACCATGATGTTCGGCGCGGTCGGCAACCCCGACCACGACGACTGCGCCCGGATCATCCACACCGCCCTCGACCGGGGGATCAACTTCGTGGACACCGCCGACATGTACTCGGCGGGCGAGTCGGAGGTGATCGTCGGCAAGGCGCTGCGGGGCCGGCGCGACGACGTGGTCCTGGCCACCAAGGTGCACTTCCCGATGGGGGAGGGGCCCAACCGCGGCGGGAACTCGCGGCGCTGGATCGTCCGCGCGGTCGAGGACAGCCTCCGCCGCCTCGGCACCGACTGGATCGACCTCTACCAGGTGCACCGGCCCGACCACACCACGGACGTCGAGGAGACCCTCGGGGCGCTCACCGACCTGGTGCGGGCCGGCAAGATCCGGGCGTTCGGCTGCTCGACCTTCCCGGCCGAGGAGATCGTCGAGGCGCAGCACGTGGCGGAGCGGCGGGCGCTCGGCCGGTTCCGCACCGAGCAGCCGCCGTACTCGATCCTGGCCCGCGGGATCGAGACCGCGGTCCTGCCGGTCTGCCGGCGGTACGGGATGGGCGTGCTGGTGTGGAGCCCGCTGGCCTCCGGTTTCCTCACCGGGCGGTATCGGCAGGGTGCGGCCGTCGACCTCACCGCCGGCCGGCCGGCGCGCACCCCGGCCCGGTTCGACCCGGCGCTGCCCGGCAACGCCGCCAAGTACGCCGCCGTCGAGGAACTGGTCGCGCTCGCCGAGGACGTCGGCTGCTCGCTGCCCGAGCTGGCCGTCGCGTTCACCGCGGCGCACCCGGCCGTCACGTCGACGATCATCGGGCCGCGCACGCTGGAGCAGCTGGAGGGGCTGCTCAAGGGTGCGGCGCTCACGCTGGACGACGCGGTGCTGGACCGGATCGATGAGATCGTCCCGCCCGGCACGAACCTCTACCAGCCGGACGGCGTCTGGTCCCCGCCCGCGCTGACCGACCCGGCACTGCGCCGCCGTCCCCTGGCGGAGCGCGCCGCCGCCTGACCCGACCGGGACAGGCGCCGTCCCGCGGCCGGGCGTGCCGCCGCCGGACCGGAGCGGGACCGCCGGAGCGCCGGGGCGCGCCGGCGGTGGCCGGTGGGCCGAGACGGCGTTGCCGCCGTCGCCGTCCTCGGGCAGGATGCGCGGAATGGCCCGCCCGTCCGTCCGCCACGCCACCGCCGTCGCGGCCGTGCTCGCCCTGCTCGCCGCCGGCTGCGCCGAACCGGCAGGCCCGCCGGCCGCCGCGCCGACGCCCACCGGCGGGGTCGCCGCGACGCCGGCCCGGCCGGCCGTGCCGTCGCCCGTCCCGGCCGCCCGCGCCGGGCTCGGCGGCCGGCCGAGCCCGAGCGCCCGGCCGTGCGGGGTCTTCCCGGCGGACAACGTCTGGCACGCCGACGTCTCCCGGCTGCCGGTGCACCCGCGCTCGGCCGCGATGGTCGGCACGATCGGCGGCGGCGCCACGGTGCACGCCGACTTCGGCTCCGGCCGCTGGGAGGGCGCGCCGATCGGCATCCCGGTCACCGTCGTCCCCGCCGGCCAGCGGCGGGTCCCGGTCAGCTTCGAGTACGCCGACGAGAGCGACCCGGGGCCGTACCCGGTCCCGCCGGACGCGGCGGTCGAGGGTGGACCGAACGGCACCGGCGACCGGCACGTGATCGTCTGGGACCGGGCGGCCTGCCGGGCGTACGAGCTGTTCGACGCGCACCGGTCCGGCGCCGGCTGGCGGGCCGGCTCGGGCGCCGTCTTCGATCTGCGGTCGAACAGGCTGCGCCGGGCCGGCTGGACCTCCGCCGACGCGGCCGGACTGTCCATCCTGGCCGGGTTGGTCCGCTACGACGAGGTGGCCGCCGGCCGGATCGACCACGCGCTGCGGGTGACCGTGCCGCGCACCCGGACCGGCTGGACCTGGCCGGCCACCCACTCCGCCTCGTCGGCGACCGACCCGGCGCTGCCGCAGCTCGGCCAGCGACTGCGCCTCAAGCGCTCGGTGGACCTGTCCGGGCTGCCCCGGCAGGCCCGGATCGTCGCCGAGGCGATGCGGCGTCACGGGCTGATCGTCGCCGACCACGGCTCGGCCTGGTTCGTCTCGGGCGCCCCCGACCCGCGCTGGGACAACGACGCCCTGCACGCCCTCGGCGGTCTGCGCGGCAGCGACTTCGAGGTGGTGGACGCCGCGGGGCTGATGGTGAGCGGCGGGTCGGGCGCCACCCGCTGATATCCCTCGCCGGACCCGGGCCGGTCGGGTCACACTGTCCGGGTGGATCATCGTGACCTGGTACGGGTCAGCAAGCGGATGTCGCTGGCTCTGCGCCACCGCCCCGACCGGTTCCACCTGGCGCTCGACGGGGCCGGCTGGGTGCCGGTCGCCGACCTGCTCGCCGCGCTGCGGATCACCCGGGCCGACCTGGACGCCGTGGTGGCCGGCAACGACAAGCAGCGCTTCGCCGTCGAACGCGGCCCCGACGGGGTCGACCGGATCCGGGCCAGTCAGGGCCACTCCGTCCCGGTCGACCTGGGCCTGGCCCCGACGACCCCGCCGGACCGGCTGTTCCACGGCACCAGCGAGGCCGTCCTGCCCGCGATCCGCGCCGAGGGGCTGCGCCGGGGGCGCCGCCACCACGTGCACCTGTCTCCCGACGAGGAGACCGCCCGCCGAGTCGGCGCCCGCCGCGGCGACGCCGTGGTGATCCTCACGATCGACGCGGCCGCCATGTCCGCCAACGGCTACCCCTTCTACCGCAGCGCCAACGGCGTCTGGCTCACCGACACCGTCCCACCCGCCTACCTCACGGCCCCGGCCGGTTGATCATGACGATGACCGCCGACCGCGGCGTGTCGGGGCGAGAACGTCATGGTCGACGCGGTGACGGTGGGGTGGGTCAGTGCGCCGTGACCGGGTGGTGGACGACGGCGTCGAAGAGGTAGGCGAGGGTGTTCGGGGCGGCCCGGTCGGGCTGGGTCGCGCCCGTGGTGTCGGTGGCGCGAGCGCGGAGGGTGAACCGGCCCGGCGCCGGGGGGCGCCAGCGCACCGTCCAGCGCTGCCAGGCCCCGCCCCGGTCGGCCGCCACCAGGTCGGCCGGGCGCCAGCCGTCGCCGGTGTCCACCTCGACCCGCTCGATCGGGCCGTTGCCGGACCAGGACCGGCCGTGCAGCAGCACCTCGGCGCCGGCCGGCACGCGGGCGTCCCAGGCCAGCTCGAACGCGCTCTTCACCAGCTGCGCGCCCAGCACCGTGCCCCCGGCCGGGTGCCCCGGGCCGAACATCCGGTAGAACCGGGTGTTCCACGGGGAGAAGAGGGGTGTGGTGGAGACCTCGACCGGGCCCACCCACTTGATCGAGGCGATGCCGATCCAGCCGGGCACCACGAGGCGGACCGGGAAACCGTGGTCGGGCGGGAGCGGCTCGCCGTTCATCTCGTACGCCAGCAGCACGTCGTCGAGGGCCTTGGCGATCGGCAGCGGGCGGCGTACGCGGCCCAGGTTGATCCCGCCGGTCACGTAGTCCGGGTCCAGCCCCTCGGGCATCACGTCGACCGCGTCGTCCCGCAGCCCGGCCAGGCGCAGCACGGTGCCCAGCCGGACGCCGCGCCAGCGGGCCACGCCCACCCCGCCCAGCCCCCAGGCCACCCCCGGGGCCGGCTCGCCCTGCTGCTCGGCGAAGTAGCGCCGCCCGTTACCGGCGCACTCGAGGAGCGCGTCGCTCTCCTCGGCGGGCAGCCGGCGCAGCTCGTCGAGGCTGAACTCGACCGGGGTGTCCCGGGTGGGCGCGCCCCGCAGCCCGGTGCCGAACAGGCGCAGCCGCCAGGAGTCGGCGTCCAGCCGGGGCGTCTCGGTGTGGTTGCGGACGAAGAACCGGTCGTTCGGCACCACGTACCCCTGCCCGGCGAGCGCCGTCCAGCGCATCTCGGCGTTGGTGTCCAGCGGGCGCAGCAGCTCCGGCGGCAGCGGCTTGGCGATCGGCGTACCGGGATCGACGCCGACCGGCGCGGACGCCATGGCGACCGGCTCGCGCTCGGCCGCGGCGGCGGTCAGGGCGGCCATGGCCGCCCCCAGCTCCAGCAGCCGGTCGCGGTCCACGCCCGCGCCGCGGGCCTCCCCGGCGAGCCACTGCCGGCTCCGGCGGGTGTCGTGGTCGGCTTCGGCGTGGGACACGGGTAACCTCCGGAGGCTCGGCGACGCTGCCATTCCTATTCAATCAGTGGGACTTTTCGTCGATATCTCGCAGGTCGGGGTCAGGCGGTGGGCACGCCGAGGTGGTCGAGCAGCCGCCGCAGCAGCGGCCCGACGCTGAGCGGGGCAACCGCCTCCGCCGGCGTGCTGGCCGGGGTCAGTCGCCGTGGTGGCCGGCGAGGAAATCGGCCAGCACCCGGGTGTGCGTGGAGAACGCCAGCTCGACCGGCTCGGTGAGGACCAGCCACTCGGTGGCCTCCTCGGTCGGCGCCGACGGAGGCAGGTCACCGACCGGCCGCTCGGGCAGCACGCCGAAGACCATCATGGTGCCGCCGGCCGGCGCCCCGTGCACCGCGAACAGCCGCGCCTCCTCGGCCTCGGCGAGCAGGCCGGTCTCCTCCCGCAGCTCGCGGACCAGCGCCTCGGACCACTCCTCGCCGTACTCGATGAAGCCGCCCGGCAGGGCGAGTTGGCCGCGGGCCGGCTCGATGTCCCGGCGGACCACCACCACGCCGACGCCGTCCGGGGTGCGGACCGGCAGCACGGCCACCGCGACGGGCAGCGGGTTGCGCCACACCGTCTCCCCACAGGCCGGGCAGACGCGCGGCCACCCGGCCTCCGCCGGGTAGGCCACGCCGCAGGACGAGCAGTGCGAGTACGCGGCGGAGGTCACGCCGCTGCACGTTACCCGCCCGGCCGCCCGGCTGCGCCCGTCACCCGTCCGCGCGGAGGGCGGCCCGGGCCTCCATGAGGGCGAAGCCGAGCAGGTTGTCGCCCCGCCACCGCGCCGGGTCCGCGGCGCGCGGGTCGTCGGCCGCCAGCCCGATGCCCCAGATGCGGTCCACCGGGCTCGCCTCGACCAGCACCCGCTCGCCGGTGCCGAGCAGGAAGCGGCCCAGCTGCTCGTGCTGGCCGAACTTCGCCACGCTGCCGGCCACCACGACGTCGTAGCGGCGGGCCGCCCAGATCGCCTCGTCGAAGCCGCGGACCTGCCGGCCGAGCGCCTTGGCCCGCTGCGGGTGCGTGGCGGTCAGCACCCGCTCGGCGATCCCGTCGTCGCCGAACAGGGTGGCCTTGTGCCACATCATCCAGTGCTCGGCGGTGGCGTACGTGCGGCCGTCGACCGTGAACGGCGCGGGCCACCACTGGCTCAGGCAGCCGGCGCCGACGCTGCCGTCACGCTGCGGGCGGTGCCCCCAGAAGTGCAGGTATCTGACCGGGGCTCCGGAGTGGACGGCGGCGGTCAGCTCGGCGACGGATCGGATCGGCACGCTCGCCAGTCTGCCCGAGGGCACCGACAGGTCGCCGCCGCATTTCCCCGGGCCGGAATCCCGTCGCGGCGCCACGTCGCCACCGATAACCTGCCCGGACCTGACGTGGAAGGAGGAGACGGTGGAGACCATCACGCTGTGGCGACCGACCGGGCCGGAGGAACTGGCCCTGGTGGAGGCGTCCGGCTGGCGCGCGTGGCCGCCCCGCCTCCCGGACCAGCCCATCTTCTACCCGGTGCTCACCGAGGAATACGCCGTCCTGATCGCCCGGGACTGGAACGTCCCGGCCTCCGGCGTCGGCTACGTGACCCGGTTCGCGGTGCGGCGCGACTTCGCCGACCGCTACCCGGTCCGCCAGGTCGGTGGCCGGGAGATCCGGGAACTCTGGATCCCCGCCGAGGACGTCACCCTGCTCAACGCCCACCTCGTCGGTCGCATCGAGGTCGTGCACGAGTTCCACCCTGCCTGACCCCGCGATCGTGCCCGGGCACGGACACGGGCACGATCGGCGGGCGGGTCAGGAGGTGGGGATGCCCGTGTAGGCGGCGGTGACCCGGTCGCCGGCGGCGCGGGCCTCGTCGGCCGGGGTGCCGGCGGCGATGCTCGCCTCGGTCCAGCGGGCGCTGGCCTCCGTCATGAAGCGCCGGCCCTCGTCGGAGCCCACCCAGGCGGCGGCCTGGTCCGGGCTGATCCCGCTGCCGTCGGCCGCGAGGTGGGAGGCCAGCCCGAGCAGCGCCGAGTCCCAGCCGACGCCGACCGCGCCCGGCCCGTACTCGGCCCACCGCTCGTCGTCGACGTGCGCCACGTGCTCCAGTTCGAACCGGGTACGCCCGGCGCCGGCCTCGGTGAGCCGCACCTCGATCCAGCTCACCTCCCCGCCGAACTCCCAGGTCGCGGCGAAGCTGTGCGGCGGGTCGCAGCGCTCGACCGTGCCCCCGGCGTTGCCCTCCAGCTGGTAGCGCCCGCCGAGCTTCAGCTCGCCGGAGACCGGCAGGAACCAGCGGGGGATCCGCTCGGCGCTGGTGCAGGCGTCCCAGACGTCCTCCACCGGCGCGTCGTACGTCTGGCTGACGGTCAGCACCCGGGCCTCGCCGGCGGGGAGCGTGCGGCTGCCCAGCCGGCGCTCCACGTCGCTGATCTGCCCGATTACGTCGATCATGATGTGGTCCTCTCGTCGGAGTCGCTTCCGCGCAGCCGCCGTTCGCGCCGGCCCCGGGCCAGTTCGGTGGCGAGCGCCGCCAGCGGCGGCGTCCAGAACCGGCGGAAGCCCGCCAGCCACTCGTCCATCTCGCGCAGTGGGCGCGGGTCCACCGCGTAGAGGCGGCGGGTGCCCTGGGCGCGCACGGTCGCGAAGCCGTGCTCCCGTAGCACCTTGAGGTGCTGCGACACGGCGGGCTGGCTGATGCCGAACTCCCGCTGGACGGTGGCGCCGAGCGCGCCGGCCGGCTGCTCGCCCTCGGCGAGCAGCTCCAGGATCCGGCGTCGGACCGGATCCCCGAGGACGTCGAAGGCGTGCACGACCCCTTTCTATCAGACCCGACTTATATAAGCCAGCGCTGTAGGAGCGACGTCGCCCGAGGCGAGCGGCGAGCGGCGAGCGGAGGGACGGGACGCCGCTGGGGGTCCCGCCCCTCCGGTCAGGCGCCGAGGCGGGCGGCGACGGTGCTGCGCAGCTCCGGGAGCCGGTCGTGCAGCAGGCCGGGGCACTGGGTGCTGTTGAAGTCCTTGTGCCCGTAGATCTCGGACGGCGGGATGCCGTACTGCTGGCAGGTGAAGGCGCAGAACCACACCAGACTGTTCCAGAGCGCCTGCGGGGGCTGCACGTCGAGATAGATGCCGTCGTTCTCGATGCCGATGGCCTGGCTGTTCTGGCCGACGCAGTGCGCGCCCTGCACCATGGTCTGCCCGTGCAGCAGCCCGTACAGGCTGCCGTGCCGGCCCTCGGTGAGGTAGCCGCCGCGGCTGTTGGTGAAGTGCTGACCGGAGTCGAGCCAGCCGTTGCTGTCCATGTGCAGGTTTTGAATGTCGCGCGAGTTCCGGTAGGCCTGCGCGAGGCTGTAGTCGGTGGTGTTCGGGAACGCCGTGTGGTGGATGATGATCTTGTTGGGCCGGTTCTGCACCACGCTCACCGCGGAGGACGGCGGGCGGGCGCCCCAGGTCGCACAGTTGGCGATGGTCGGCTGGTCGATCCGGGCGGCGACGGCCCGGGCGCCGTGGTCGGCGCCGAACTGGGTCAGCGCGGTGGCGCCGGCGGCGGCGCCGAGCAGGACCGCGCCGCGCAGCACGGCCCGCCGGGGAACGGGAACGGACATCGGGGCCTCCTCGTCGGGGACGGACGCCAGGTGGCGGGCGGTTCCGGGTGCCGGCGCGCGGACGCCGGCCGGACGGGACCGCCCGCCACCGAGGCGGATCAGCAGGGTCCGTTGCAGGCCAGCACCTTGAGCCGGTCCAGGGTGCCGTTCCAGACGTTCTGGTCACCGGGGAAGACGCCCGAGGAGGACCACTGCCAGAACGAGTACGTCCCCCAGCCGGCCGGCAGCGTGCCGACGCTGCTGGAGTAGCGGGCGATCCACAGCGGGTTGTTCGCGGCGAACTGCGAGGTGTTGCCGGTGCAGGTGCTCCACCAGTCGGTGGTGGTGTAGATGGTGGCCCACCGGCCGGTGCGCGCGTAGTACTGGTTGACGAACGAGGCGATCCAGCTGCGCATCGAGGCCTGGCTCAAGCCGTAGCAGGTGGCGCCGTACGGGTTGTACTCGATGTCGAGCGCGCCGGGCAGCGTCCTGCCGTCCTTGGACCAGCCGCCGCCGTGGTCGACGAAGTAGTTGGCCTGGGTGGCGCCGCTGGAGTTGCCGGGCAGCGCGAAGTGGTACGAGCCGCGGATCATCCCGACGTTGTAGGAGCCGTTGTACTGCTGGGCGAAGTACGGGTTGATGTAGCTGGTGCCCTCGGTCGCCTTCACGTACGCGAACCGGGCGCCGTTGTTCCAGGCGCCGGACCAGTTCACGTTGCCCTGGTGGCTGGAGACGTCCATGCCGGGCAGGCCGGCCGGCGCGGCGCTGGCGGGAGTCGCGCCGACGACGGCCGAGGCGGCCAGGGTGACGGTGGCGAGCAGGGCCGTGGCGGCCGTACGCAGCGCCGATCGCAGGGGACGGTTCATCTTTCCTCCCTGGGGGTTGGGGGAGTGCGACGAAAGGAACTGTCAACATTAGGTCACAGGATGGAGAAACTTTTCAATAGAGACATGGAAGTTTTTCTTTGTCTTCTGGGGGTCAGCGGAGGTCGTTCAGCACCTCGGCGGCAGCCCGCTCGCCGGCCGCGACCGCGCCCTCCAGGTAGCCGCTCCACCGGCTGGCGGTCTCGGTGCCGGCCCAGTGCACCCCGCCCACCGGCCGGCGCAGCTCCGGGCCGTAGTCCCGCCACGAGCCGGGCGGCAGCATGCCGCAGAAGCAGCCCCGGGTCCACGGGTCGGCCGACCAGTCGTACTCGACCAGGTCGTCGGGGCGGGCGGCGGCCGGGCCGACCAGCGCGACGAGGGCCTCCAGCAGTGCGGCCCGCCGCGCGTCCGGCGCCATCCGACGCAGCTCACGGGCCTCCGCGCCGTAGCTGAACGCGGTGAGCACCCCGCGCGGCGAGCCGGGCAGCGAGTTGTCCACCGTCTCGGTGACCGGGCCGTCGTCGGCGGTCGCCACCCCGGAGCGGCCGTCGGCCCGCCAGAACGGCTCCGGGTAGAGGGCGTGCACTTTGATCGCCGCGCCCATCGGCATCCGCTGGGTGAGCCCGTCGCGCAGCGCGGGCAGCGGCGGGTCGTACCGGATCCGCCCGGCCAGCGCCGGTGCCACCGCGACCACCACGGCGTCGGCGCGGTACGCCGCGCCGCCCGCGTGGACCCGCACCCCGCCGTCGTCCTGGGCGATCCGCTCGACCGGGGCGCCGAGCCGCAGGCAGCCCGCCGGCAGGGCGGCGGCCAGCCGCTCGGCCAGCGCCGCCGGGCCGCCCACGATCCGGTCCTGCTGGGCGCCGCCGGCCATCCCCAGCAGGATCCCCGTGCCGCCGCCGCTGCACAGGTAGAACAGCATCTGCAACAGCGACACCTCGTCCGGCGAGGCGGCGAGCAGCCCACCGGCCAGCAACCGCCCGGCGTAGCGGGCGGTGACCGGGTCGGGCGCGGTGGCGGCCAGCCAGCCACCGAGCGTGGTCCGGTCCCACTCCGCCGCCTCGGCCGCCCGCCAGGGCGCGGCCGGGTCGAGCCGCGCGGCGAGCCCGTCCAGCGTGTCGAGGACCGCGGCCACCGGCGCGGGCGCCTCGGCCAGCCGCTGCCCGGCCCAGCGCAGGGTCGGCGCGCCCCGCGCCGGTGACGGGAAGGTGGCCAGGCCGTGGGCGGCCACCAGCGCGTACATCCGGTCCTGGGTCGGGCCGATCCACTGCGCGCCGAGGTCGAGCCAGCCGCCGTCGGGCAGCGGCCGGGAGAGCGTCCGGCCGCCGACCCGGTCCCGGGCCTCCAGCAGGTGTACGGCGCAGCCGGCCCCGGCGAGCGCGAGTGCGGCGGCCAGGCCGGAGAACCCCGCCCCGACCACGACCACCCGGTTGCCGCGCACGGCGGGGGATACCCGGATCCCGGTGGAATTCTCTCCGGCGGCGTGTCGATACCGGAGGCCGCCGTTCGTGTGGAGGGTGGAGGGGGCGGCACCGGGTCGCTGCCGCGGGTGAGGAGAAGCGCGTGAAGCAGTACCTGATCAGCATGTACCAGCCGGCCGGCGCCGGCCGGCCGGACCCGGAGTTCCTGGCCGGGGTGATGCGCGAGGTCGACGCCATCGGCCGGGACCTGAGGGAGGCCGGCTGCTGGGTGTTCGGCAACGGCCTGCACGCCCCGGAGACGGCCACCGTGCTGCGCCCGCAGGGCGACGAGTTGCTCGTCACCGACGGCCCGTACGTCGAGGGCAAGGAGTACCTGGGCGGGTTCACCATCATCACGGCCCCCGACCTCGACGCCGCGCTCGACTGGGGCCGCCGGTACGCCCTGGCCACCACCCTGCCGATCGAGGTGCGCCCGTTCCAGGGCGAGGGATGACCGGCCCCATCGACGTCGAACGGGTCTTCCGCGCGGAGTACGGCCGCGCGGTCGCCGTCCTGGTCCGCCTGCTCGGCGACATCGACCTCGCCGAGGAGGCGGTCCAGGAGGCGTTCGCCACCGCGGTCGACCGGTGGACCGTCGACGGGCCGCCGCCGAGCCCGGCCGGCTGGATCATCACCACCGCCCGGAACCGGGCGATCGACCGGCGGCGCCGCGAGGCGTCCCGCGCCGACCGGCACGCCCAGGCGGCCCTCCTGTACGCCCCCGAGCCGCCCGCCGAGGAGGGTCCCGTGCGCGACGACCGGCTCCGACTGATCTTCACCTGCTGCCACCCGGCGCTCGGCCCGGCGGCCCGGGTGGCGCTGACCCTGCGCCTGCTCGGCGGGCTGAGCACCGCCGAGATCGCGAGGGCGTTCCTCGTGCCGGAGCCCACCATGGCGCAGCGCCTGGTCCGGGCCAAGGCGAAGATCCGGGACGCCGGCATCCCGTACCGGGTGCCCCGGGACGCCGACCTGCCCGACCGGCTGCGGGGCGTGCTGGCCGTGGTCTACCTGATCTTCACGGAGGGGCACACCGCCAGCGCGGGGGAGCGGCTGGTCCGCGACGAGCTGTGCGACGAGGCGATCCGGCTGGGCCGGCTGCTCGCCGCGCTCATGCCGGACGAGCCGGAGGTGCTCGGCCTGCTCGCGCTCATGCTGCTCACCGACGCGCGGCGGGGCGCGCGGACCGGGCCGGACGGCACACTGGTGCCGCTGGGCGCGCAGGACCGCAGCCGGTGGGACCGGGCGCTGATCGCCGAGGGGCAGGCCCTCGTGCGGCGCTGCCTGCGGCGGGACCGCCCCGGCCCGTACCAGATCCAGGCCGCGATCAACGCGGTGCACAGCGACGCGCCGACCGCCGCGGACACCGACTGGCGGCAGATCCTCGCCCTCTACGACCAGCTCCTGGCGCACGCCCCCGGGCCGGTGGTGGCGCTGCACCGGGCCGTCGCGCTGGCCGAGGTGGCCGGACCGGCCACCGCGCTGGCCGAGGTCGACCGGCTGGACCTGGCCGGCTACCACGTGCTGCACGCCGTCCGGGCCGACCTGCTGCGCCGCCTCGACCGGCACGCCGAGGCGGCGGCCGCGTACGACGCGGCGATGGCGCGCACCGACAACGCCCCCGAGCGGGAATTCCTCCGCCGCTCCCGCGACCTGCTCAGGAGTCACCCGTGAGCGCACCGGAGATCCTGGTCGACGGCCTCGCCCTCGGTGGCCCGGACGGGCGCACCCTCCCCCTCGTCACCGCACAGTGGAGCCCCGCGGCGACGCGCGCCGGAATCGTGATCGCGTCGATATCGCCGCGGCCCTCGGGAGGCATTGACGAACCCCCGCCGAAAAGTACACTCCCGGTGTAATAAGTTTCCCGCTTCGCCCGAGCCGCACCGCGCACCCCCGACGCCGCGTCCTCTCCCGAGGTGAAGATGCCCCCACCCCCCACTCCCGCGGACGGAATCGACCTGGCGCTGCACGGTGTCGGCGTCCGGTTCGGCGGCCTCGTCGCCCTCGACGACGTCTCGCTGCGGGTCCCGCCCGGCCGGATCGTCGGAGTGATCGGCCCGAACGGCGCCGGGAAGACCACCCTGTTCAACGTGGTCTGCGGCTTCGTCCCGCCGACCAGCGGATCGCTCACCCTGGACGGTCGCCCGTTCCGGCCCCGCCCGCACCGGCTGACCCGGCTCGGCATCGCCCGCACGCTCCAGGGCGTCGGCCTGTTTCCCGGCCTCACCGTGCTGGAGAACGTGGTGGCCGGCGCCAGCCACGCGGCCCGCGCCGGCTTCGCCACCGCCCTGTTCGGCCTGCCCCGCAGCGACCGCGACGAGCGGCGGCTGCGCCAGGAGGCCCTCGACCTGCTCGCCGAGCTGGGCGTCGCCGCGCACGCCGGCGCGGCCCCGGCCACCCTGCCGTACGCGGTGCGCAAGCGGGTCGCCCTGGCCCGCGCCCTGATCGCCCGGCCCCGCCTGCTCCTGCTCGACGAGCCGGCGGGCGGGCTGGGCGCCGACGACGTCGACGAGCTGGCCGAGCTGGTCCGGACCCTGCCCGAACGGGCCGGCGGCGCCTGCTCGGTGATGCTCGTCGAGCACCACATGGACCTGGTCATGGCCGTCTGCCAGGAGCTGGTGGTGCTCGACTTCGGCCGGGTCATCGCCGCCGGCACCCCCGACGAGGTCCGCGACGACCCGCTGGTCACCGAGGCCTACCTCGGCGCCGACGTGCCGGCCGAGGCCGCGGGGGCCGGGTCGTGACCGCGGTGCTGGAGGTCGAGGCGGTCAGCGCCGGCTACGGGCCCGTGCCGGTCCTGCGGGACGTGACCTTCGAGGTGCCCGCCGGGACCATCGCCGCCGTGCTCGGCGCCAACGGGGCCGGCAAGACGACCCTGCTGCGTACCCTGTCGGGTCTGCTCCGGCCCACCGGCGGCCGGGTCCGCTTCGACGGCGCCGACCTGCGCGGCGTCCGCGTCGAACGGCTGGTCCGGCGCGGCCTGGCGCACGTCCCCGAGGGGCGGGGCGTGGTGGCCGAGCTGACCGTGGAGGAGAACCTGCGCCTCGGCGGCCTCTGGCGCAGCGACCGGGCCGACGCCCGCCACGCCCAGGACGAGGTGTACGAGCTGTTCCCGGCCCTGGCCCGCCGGCGCCGGCACGCCGGGCACCAGCTCTCCGGCGGGGAACGGCAGATGCTCGCCCTCGGCCGGGCGCTGATCGCCCGCCCCCGGCTGCTGCTGCTCGACGAGCCGTCGCTCGGCCTGGCCCCCAAGGTGACCGCGCAGATCATGGCGCTGCTGCGCCGGCTCTGCGACGAGCGGGGGCTGACCGTCCTGCTGGTCGAGCAGAACGTGCGCAGCGCCCTCTCGGTCGCCGACCAGGGCGTGGTGATGTCGCTCGGCCGGGTGGTGACCGCCGCGCCGGCGGGCCGGCTGCGCGACGACGACCAGCTCCGGCACGCGTACCTCGGGTTCTGACGGCCCGGCGAGCAGGAAGGATCCGCATTGGACCGGTTCTTGTTCCTCACCTTCGGGGGGCTCTCCACCGGCGCGGTCTACGCCGCGTTCGCCCTGGCCCTGGTGCTCATCTGGCGGGCCGCCCGGCTGGTCAACTTCGCCCAGGGCGCGATGGCCGTGGCCACCGCGTACGTCGGCTACGCGGTGGCATCCGCGACCGGCTCCTACTGGCTGGGTCTGGGCGCGGCCGTGGTCGCCGGCCTGCTGCTGGGCGCGCTGGTCGAGCGGGTGCTCATGCGCTTCGTCGGGCACGCCAACCCGCTCAACGAGGTGATCGTCGCCCTCGGCCTGGTGCTGGTCATCCAGGCGGTGCTCGGCATGGTCTTCGGCAACGGCTACCGGCCGGCTCCCGCCCCGTTCGACACCGACGCGCTCACCGTCGGCGGGGTCGCCGCGCTGTCCCCGTACGACCTGTGGGTGCTCGGCGCCGTGCTGGTGGTCGTGGTGCTGCTCGCCCTGCTGTTCACCCGCACGCCGATCGGTCTGCGGATGCGGGCCGCCGCGTTCGCCCCCGAGGTGTCCCGGCTGCTCGGCGTCGACGTCGCCCGGATGCTCACCCTCGGCTGGGCCCTCGCCGCCGCGGTCGGCGCGCTCGCCGGCATGCTGGTCGTCCCGACCGGGCTGGGGTTGCACCCGCACGCCATGGACCTGGTCTTCGTCGTCGCGTTCACCGCCGCCGTGGTCGGCGGCCTGGACAGCCCGGCCGGCGCGGTGGTCGGCGGCCTGCTGGTCGGCTTGATCCTCTCGTACGTCACCGGCTACCTGGGCCCGGACACCACCCCGCTGGCCGTCCTCGTCCTGCTGCTGGCCGTCCTCCTGGTCCGCCCCGGCGGGCTCTTCTCCAGCGCGAAGGCGAGGCACGTGTGACCGCCACCCGCCCCTCCACGCGGTCCGACGTGGACCGGCCCGCCCGGCCGTCCCCGCTGCGCCGGCTGCTGCCCGGCGCGCCCGCCACCACCGGTCCGCGCGGGTCCACCCTGCTGCGCCACCTGGCCGGGGCGGTGCTAGCCGGCGCCCTGGTCGTGCTGCTCACCAACCAGCTCCCGCCGTACCAGAACCTTCAGGTGGCGCGGGTCTGCGCGTTCCTGTGCGTCACCGCCGGCTACACGGTGCTGGTCGGGCTCAACGGCCAGCTCTCCCTCGGGCACGGGGCGCTCATGGCCACCGGCGCCTACACGGTGGCGCTCGTGCAGCGGGGGTTCGACGAGCGGGGCGTGCAGGGGCGGTGGATCCTGCCGCTGTCGCTGCTGGCCGCCGTGGCGGCCACCGCGCTGGCCGGTCTGGTCATCGGGCTGGCGGCCGCCCGGCTGCGCGGGCCGTACCTGGCCGGCGTGACCCTCGCCGTGGCCACGCTCGTGCCGGCCGTCAGCACGATCTTCACCGGGGTGTTCAACGGCGAGCAGGGCCTGCGCTTCCCGGCGGAGACCCCGCCGGCGTTCCTGGGCGCCTACTTCCAGCCGGAACGGTGGCTGGCCTGGATCGCGCTGCTCGCCGCGCTGCTGACCGTGCTGCTCCTGGCCAACCTGGTGCGCAGCCGCTTCGGCCGGTCACTGCGCGCCGTGCGCGACGACGAGGTGGCCGCCCGGCTCGCCGGCATCCACGTGGCCCGCACGCAGGTGCTCGCCTTCGTGGTCAGCGCCGGCTGCGCCGGCCTCGGCGGCGGCGTGTACGCGGTGCTCACCGCCACCGTCGCGCCGGGCAAGTTCCCCCTGGAGCTGTCGCTGTTCCTGCTCATGGCCATCGTGATCGGCGGCCTGGGCAGCCTCACCGGCGCGGTCTGGGGCGCGGTGCTGCTGGTCGCGCTGCAGGACCTGCCGAGCCTGCTCACCGAGACGTTCAGCCTGTCGGGCGGCCTGGCCCAGCGGCTGGAGGGCAACCTCGCGCTGGCCGTGTTCGGCCTGATCCTCATCGTCGTCATGCTCGCCGCGCCGGGCGGCCTGCACGGCGCCGTCCGCACCGTCGCCGCCCGGCTGCGCGCCCGTCGCCGCGCGCCGGAGCACTGAGCCACCCCGGTTCCACCCACCCGTTCGCACCGCCGCACCGGAATGGAGAACCATGCGTCCCACCACCCGCCGCATACTCGCGGCCGCCACCGGCCTCGCCCTGCTGGCCGCCGTGCCGGCCTGCGCCGACGACGAGAAACAGGCCGCCGAGAACGTCCCCGGCGTCACCGACACCGAGATCGTCATCGGCACCCACCAGCCCCTCACCGGCCCCGCCGCGCCCGGCTACTCGAAGATCTCCGCCGCCACGAAGGCGTACTTCGAGCACATCAACAGCAAGGGCGGGGTGAACGGCCGGAAGATCGTCTACAAGGTCATGGACGACGGCTACAACCCCGCCAACACCGAGAACGTGGTCCGCAAGCTGGTGCTCGACGACAAGGTCTTCGCGCTCCTCGGCGGGCTGGGCACCCCGACCCACACCAACGTGCTGGAGTTCGTCAAGACCCAGAAGGTGCCCGACCTGTTCGTCTCCTCCGGCAGCCGGAACTGGAACCAGCCCGACAAGTACCCGACCACCTTCGGCTGGCAGCCCGACTACACGGTCGAGGGCAAGATCCTGGCCACCTGGGTGAAGCAGCAGTTCCCCGGCGCCAAGGTCTGCCACTTCGGGCAGAACGACGACTTCGGGCGGGACTCGCTGGCCGGGGTCGAGAAGGTCCTCGGCCCGGTGGCGGCCAAGCAGACCTACACCACGACCAACCAGCAGGTCGGCCCCGCCATCGGGGCGCTCAAGGCGGCCGGCTGCCAGGTGGTGATCTCGGCGAGCATCCCGGGCTTCACGGCGCTGGCCATGGGGCAGGCCGCCGGGCAGGGCTTCCGCGCGCAGTGGGTGGTGTCCAACGTGGGCGCCGACTACACCACGCTGTCGAACCAGCTCGGCGACAAGAAGGTGATCCTGGAGGGCATGGTCGCCGACAACTACCTGCCGATGGTGGGTGACACGGCGAACCCGTGGATCCAGGAATACACCAAGATCCACCAGAAGTACAACGCGGCCAACCCGATCGACGGCAACGCGATCTACGGTTACTCGATGGCGTACACCTTCGTGCAGGCGCTGCTCGCCGCCGGCAAGGACCCGACCCGCGAGAAGCTGGTGGAGGCGGTGCAGAAGGGCGGCTTCCGGGGGCCGGGGCTCACCCCGTTCCGGTACAGCGACGACGTGCACGCCGGCTACAGCGGGGTGCGGCTGAACAAGGTCCAGAACGGCGCGCAGGCGTACTTCGGCCCGACGTACACCACGGACGACGGCGACGCCGCGGTCACCGAGTTCACCGAGCCGCCGACCACCCCGCCGGCGGACGCCATCCCGACGACCTGACCACCGCCGCGGGCCGGGCGGCCGTCACCGCGGTGGCGGCCGCCCGGCGACGCGCACGTAGAGTGCGACATTCCGGCGTGACGCCACCGGGGCGGCGGGTGACGCCGGCCAGGAGCTACGCACAGGGGGCGCACGCATGATCGAGGTGGACGCCGACGCGCCGGCGCGGGTGGACGGCCGGTCGGCGCGGGCCGAGCGGACCCGGGCCGCCATCGTCGAGGCGCACCTGGCGCTCATCGACGAGGGCGACCTGCGGCCCACCGGGGAGCGGATCGCCGAGCGCGCCGGGGTGTCCCTGCGCACGCTGTGGACCAACTTCAAGGACATGGAGACCCTGTTCGCCGCGACCGGGCTGCGGGTCAACGAGCGGCTGGACGCGCTCTGGCGGCCGATCCCGCCCGAGCTGCCGCTCACCCGGCGGATCGCGGAGTTCTGCGACCAGCGGGCCGAGATGCTGGAGGTGCTGGCGCCCTCGGCGCGCGCCTCGGCGCTGCGGGAGCCGTTCTCCCCGCAGCTGCGGCGCAACCGCGAGGTGGCCATCGCCCGGGTCCGCCACGAGATCGAGCTGGTCTTCGAGCCGGAGCTGGCGCACGCGGGGGAGGGGCGCGAGCAGTTGCTGGACGCCCTGACCGTGGCCTGCACCTGGGCGGCCTGGGCCATGTTGCGCGACGCCATGGGCCTCGACGTGGCGGCGGCCCGGGCCACGCTGGCCCGCACTCTCGGCGCGCTGCTGGTCGACGCCATCGCCTCCGGCCTGCGCTGACCGCCGCCGCGCGGCGCAGCCGCCGGCGCTGACC
This sequence comes from Micromonospora halotolerans, assembly GCF_032108445.1. Lineage (NCBI taxonomy): Bacteria > Bacillati > Actinomycetota > Actinomycetes > Micromonosporales > Micromonosporaceae > Micromonospora > Micromonospora halotolerans. Next base: position 5,068,813 of record NZ_CP134876.1, read on the forward strand.
TGTCCGCGCCCGGCCGGCGGTGCCGCTCAGTCGTCGCGCAGCCGGCGCAGGATCCGGGTCAGCTCGTCCCGGTCGGCCGGGTCGAGGGCGCCGAAGAAGCGTTCCGCCTCGGCGGCCCGGGCCACGCGGATGGCCTCGCCGACCCGGTCGCCCTCCGCGGTGAGCGCGACCAGGGTGGCCCGCCGGTCGACCGGGTCGGGCCGGCGCTCGACCAGCCCCCGCTCCGCCAGGCCGTCGACCACCTCGGTGGCGGAGCGGGGCGCGATGCGCAGGTGCTCGGCGAGCGCGCTGAGCCGGACCGCGCCGTGCCGCATGAGCACGGCGAGCGCCCGGGCGTGCCCCGGGTTGATCTCCCAGGGTTCGAGCGTGCGCTTGGACTGGTGGCGCAGCCGCCGGGCCACGGCCCAGAACGTCTCGGCCAGGCTCTCCTCGTCGCTGCCGGTCACCGGAATACGGTAGCAGCACATACTGTTGTTACCTCATGATGAGGTAACCTCAGCAATGTCCCCCCGACGAGAGAGAGCACCCCCTTGGACGGATTCCGAGACGGCCGCGGCGGCGGCCGGACCACCGTGACCCCCGCCGAGAAGACGCAGGCCCGCCAGGTGTCGCTGCGCCGGATCGGCGGCCTCTTCACCGCCCACCGCGGCCCCCTCGCCGCCGTGGTGGCGATCATCGTGGCGTCCTCCGTGATCGCGATGGCGTCGCCCTTCCTGCTGCGTACCGTGATCGACCGCGCCCTCCCGGAGCGGGACCTCACCCTGCTGGCCTGGCTGGTCGCGGGCATGGTCGGGGTCGCCGCGGTGACCGCCGTGCTCGGCGTGGCGCAGACCTGGATCTCCACCAGCGTGGGGCAGGAGGTCATGCACCGGCTGCGCACCGACGTCTTCACCCACCTCCAGCGCCAGTCCATCGGCTTCTTCGTCCGCACCCGCACCGGCGAGGTGCAGTCGCGGATCACCAACGACATCGGCGGCATGCAGGCGGTGGTCACCTCCACGGCCACCTCGATCGCCGCCAACCTCACCACGGTCGTCGCCACCGTGATCGCCATGGTCGCGCTGAGCTGGCGGCTCACCCTGGTCTCGGTGATCGTGCTGCCGCCCGCCATCTGGCTGACCCGGCGGGTCGCCCGGCTGCGCCGGGAGATCACCGCCCACCGCCAGCGTGAGCTGGCCGACCTCAACGTCACCATCGAGGAGGGGCTGTCGATCAGCGGCGTGCAGCTGGCCAAGACCCTCGGGGCCGCCGCGACCCTGGTCGAGCGGTTCACCGCCTCCTCCGCCCGCCTCGTCGACCTGGAACTCCGCTCGGAACTGGCCGGCCGCTGGCGGATGGCCACCATGACGGTGATCTTCGCCGCCATCCCGGCCGTCATCTACCTCGGCGCCGGGCTGCCCGGCACCGCCGGCACGCTCACCATCGGCACCCTGGTCGCCTTCACCGCCCTCCAGGGCAACCTGTTCCGGCCGCTCATGGGCCTGCTCAACGTCGGCGTCTCGCTGACCGCCTCGATGGCGCTGTTCGCCCGGATCTTCGAATACCTGGACCTGCCCGTCGAGGTGGCCGACCCGGTGCGGCCGGTGGCCGTCGACCCGGCCCGGGTGCGCGGGCACCTGCGCTTCTCCGACGTCACCTTCAGCTACCCGGGCAGCGACACCGCCGCCGTGGCCGGCGTGAGCCTCGACGTCCCGGCCGGCACGAGCCTGGCCCTCGTGGGCGAGACCGGCTCCGGCAAGAGCACCCTCGCGGCGCTGATCAGCCGCCTGCACGACCCCGACGCCGGCCGGATCACCATCGACGGCGTCGACCTGCGCGACGTGCGCCTGGCCGACCTGGCCGCCGTCGTGGGCGTGGTCAGCCAGGAGACCTACCTGCTGCACGCCACCGTGCGGGAGAACCTCCGGTACGCCCGCCCCGACGCCACCGACGCCGACATCGAGGCCGCCGCCCGCGCCGCGCAGATCCACGACCTGATCGCCGCGCTGCCCGACGGGTACGACACCGTGGTCGGCTCCCGCGGCCACCGGTTCTCCGGCGGCGAGAAGCAGCGCCTGGCCATCGCCCGGACGCTGCTGCGCAACCCGCGGATCCTGGTCCTGGACGAGGCGACCAGCGCCCTGGACACCGAGACCGAGCGCGCCGTGCAGCGGGCCTTCGACGAGCTGGCCCGCGGGCGCACTGTCATCACCATCGCGCACCGCCTCTCCACCGTCCGCGACGCCGACCAGATCGCCGTGCTCGACCACGGGCGCATCATCGAGTCCGGCACCCACGACACCCTGCTCGATCGCGCCGGCCGGTACGCGGCGCTCGCCGCCTGAGCGCCGCGCGTGCCGGCCGGTGGGCCGTCACCGCCCCCTGAGGCGGGACGCCAGGTCCAGGGCGGCCCGGATCGGGTCGTCCGCCCAGCGGCTGGCGAACACGTCGTGCAGCCGCCATCCGGCCCGGGCCAGCGTGCGCTGCCGTTCCAGGTGCGCCGCGACCCCCTCCGGGTGCACCGCGCAGACGACGCCGACCGCGTCCGCGTCCGTGCCCACGCAGAGGTCGACCCGCCAGCGGCCCACCGGGTACCCGGGCCGCACCGGCAGCCCGAGCCGGCGCAACTCCTCCGCCAGGTCGGCGGTCCAGCCCGTCACCGGTTCCGCGTCCGGTGCGACCGGCGGGCGGCCCGCGTACGCCAGGTAGTCACCCACCAGGCCCTCGGGCGACCGCAGGGAGGTGACGACGGCCAGCCGCGCGCGGGCCCGGGTGACCAGCACGTTGAACAGGTTGGGCTCGGCCACGAACCGGTGCCGCGACGGCGGGTCGCCGTCGACCAGCCCCAGCGAGGCGATCACCACGTCCGCCTCGCTGCCCTGGAACGCGTGCACGGTGCCCGACCGCAGGCCGAGGCGCTCGATCTCGTCGACGTCGAACGCGGCCAGCAGCGCCGCCTCCAGTGCGTCCGCCTGCGCGCGGAACGGGCTGACCACCGCGATCCCGCCCGCCGGTGCGTCGCCCGCGAGCCGCCGCACGAGGTCGAGGGCGGCGGTGACCTCGGCCTGGTTGACGCCGTCGACCACGGTCGCCCCAGCAACGGTCAGCACGTCGATGACGTCGGCGCGCTCGTTGCGCGGATGGCGGGTGACCAGCTCCAGCCGATCACCGTAGAACCGGCGCGCGGAGAACTGGATCAGGTGCGGGACGGACCGGTGGTGCTCGCCCAGCCAGGTGACCGGGGCGGCGCCGGCCGCCACGTCGAAGGCGCTCGACCGGCGCACGTCGAGCCGGTCGCCGAACCGGTCCAGACCGTGCCGGCGCAGGGTGGCGGCCACGTCCACGTCGGCCACGAACGACACGAACCGGAGCTGCCGGGGATCGCCGGCCACCAGCGCGCGCCGCGCCCGGGCCAGCGCCGGCGCGGCCCGCAGCTGGTCGATGTGCGCGGCCTCGTCGAGCACCACCAGGTCGAACATCCCGGGCACCGGCGGCAGCAGGTCCTCGACGTCGGTGACCGTACCCACCCACAGCGGCAGGGCCCGCACCAGCGCCTCCGCGTCCAGCCCGGCGAGCAGCTCGCGGCGGCGGTTCCGGCCGGCCCGCAGCGCCGCGCCGAGCCCGCTGGTGGCACGCCGCGCCGCGCCGGTCCACCGCCGGGCGCTGGCGGCCCGGTGGCGCATCGCCGTGCCGACGGCGCCGGCCAGCGCGGCGTCCGCCTCCGCGAGGCTGCGCCACGCGGCCGCCAGGTCGGTGCCACCGGTGGCGGCCAGCCGCGCCGCCGCCCGTACCGCACTCGCCGCCTCCACGGCCGCCCGCACCCGCTCCATAGGTACGTCGCCGCCCGCGAGCCGGCGCAGCCGCCGTCCGGCACGCGCCCGCCGCCAGCGCCGCCACCAGCCGGCGCCGGCCGATGTGGCGTCGGCCAGCGCGGAGCGGACCGCGTCCAGGTCGGTGTCCGGGTCGAACAGGCCCGGGGCGTCCCGGCTCAGGGCGGGCAGCAGCGGCTGCCAGCCCGGCAGCGTGGCGGCCCGGCGTTCCTCGTCGAGGGCGGCGGAGACGCCGGCCGACACGGCCGCCACTCGGTCCCGGGCGGCGGCCACGGCGGCCTCGTCGGCCCGCAGCGTGGCGTCGTCCGCCCCCGCCGCCGCGCCGCCGGCCAGGTCCGCGGCGATGGTCTCGCGGCGCTCCGCGTCGCCGAACAGCACGGGCGTCGGCCCGGGGTGGCGGCGCAGCAGCTCGCCCAGCACGTCCGCGGCGTGCACCGACTGGGTGGCCACCAGCACGGATCCGCCCCGGTCGACCGTGTCCAGCGCGGCGGCGACCAGGGCGTGGCTCTTGCCGTTGCCGGGTGCGCCCGTGACGACCACGACCGGCTCGGTCCTGGTCCGCCGGACCACGTCGCGCTGGGCGGTGTTCAACGGCAGGGGCGACAGCACCTCGGCGTCGTCGGCCGGGACGTTCCCACCGTCGGCGGCCCGGTCGCCGTAGAGCCGGCCCAGCGCCGTGTCCGCCAGCCCGGGGCGGCCCGCCCAGCCGAGCAGGATGTCGCGCAGCCGGCCGGCGAGGACGTCGCGGGTGGTGAAAAGCGCGGCGGCGGCGACCCCGGTCAGCGTGCTCTCGTCGATGCGGCGGGGCGGCCCGGCCAGCACCGCCTCCGGCTTCAGCCCGGCGGCCTCGGCCGCGGCGGTGATCCACGCCGTGGTGCCGGGCGCGCCGAGCCAGCCCGGCCCGGCGAGGCCCGGGGCGGCCTCGAGCCGGGCGGCCAGGTCCCGGTCCTCGATCAGCGAGGTCAGCTCCAGGTCCCCGGCCGGCACGATCCGGTAGCCCCGGAGGGTGCGGTCCAGGCGTACCGGCTGGGCCAGCAACGGCACGCGGACCCGCCGGCGGCCCCCGTCGAGGTCGGCCCCGCCGACGACGAAGGCCAGGCCCCGGCGCAGGATCCGCTCGTCGCGGTGCAGCGCGTCCAGGGCCGCCAGCCGGTCCAGCTTGGTGCCGCGCGGCCCCCGTTCGGGCTCGGGCAGCCAGACCAGCGGACGGCCGGCGCCGGACACGTCGAAGGTCCGCTCGGCGCCGGCCGGGGCCAGGTCGGCGAGCGCGGTGAGGATCCTCGCCGCCTCCATCGCCCGCCGATTCTGCCGTACGCGGGCGCGGACGACCTGCCGCCTGTGACGGGGTTGTAGGAAACTTTTGCCTGTGCATTCATGCGTGTAGCTATTTACCTCAGGCGACGGGCACCCATAGCATCGATCCACATCGCTGATCGTGGGAGAGGGGACCGATGTCCTTGACGTTCACCGCCGCCCGATGGCGCGCCCTCGCGCTGCTCACGGTTGCCGCCGTCGCCGGGGCGCTGACGGGGGTTCAGCCCGCGCAGGCCGCCCGGCCGGGCTTCCGGATGCCGTTCCTGTGCGGCCAGACCTGGCAGGGCAACAACTGGAACGGGCACAGCCCGGCACACTCCATCGACTGGAACCACTACGACGCGAACGGCAGCCCCGACGACCTGAGCCGTCGGGTGGTCGCCAGCGCCGGCGGCACCGTGCTGGAGTCGTACTACTCGACCACCACCGGCTACGGGAACACCATCGTCATCGGGCACGGCGACGGCTGGCGCACCCGGTACGCCCACCTCAGCGAACGGCTGGTCGCCAAGGGCGACACCGTGAACCAGGGCACCGTCATCGGCAAGGTGGGCGCCTCGTCGGCGAAGTACGACCTCAGCCCGCACCTGCACTACGAGCAGATCCACGACGGCAGCGTCGTCGTCTCGGTGGTCCAGGGCGTCACCTGGTCCGACTACCTCAAGCGCAACCAGACCAGCACCAACAACTGCTGAACGCTCAGGCGTCGGGCGGCCCGGAGCTGTCCGGGTCGCCCGACGGGGATCGCCGGGCTGCGGTGGCGCCGGTCGCGGCCCGGGAGCGGGATGCGCGGTCGGCGGGAAGAGGGGTTCCAGCGGGGTGTTCTGCTCCACAGGGGAGTCCGGCGGCCGGGGCCCCCGCCGCGCGCCTTTCGGGCGGGCCTCCCGCTGGCCCTGCTCGGCCGGACGGCGCCCCGCCCCGCCCGCCCCGGCCTCCCGCTGGCGCGGCGGGTGCTCCTCCCGGAGCGCCTCCGGCATGCCGGTGCCCGGCGCGGCACCGTTCTCCGGTGCCTCCGCGGGACGGCGCGCGCGCTGCTCCTCGGCGTACTCCGCGCGGCGGCGTTCGAGGTCGCGCTTCCACTCCAGGGCGATCCGCTTGTCCCAGTACGGCCGGAGCAGTTCGCGGACCGGCTCGTCCAGGTGGACCGACACGTCCGGCTCGCAGGTGAACGTGACATCGCCGCGCTCGTAACCCCAGGGGAGGGCGTCGTCGCCGGTCATCGCGTCCTCCAGCGCGACCGCGAACGCCCGCGGGCGGTCCGGCGGGATGTCCGCGGCGCACCGGACCGCGAGGCGCCGCAGCCGCTGCATGGCCTGCGGCTGGAACTGGTCGACGTACCAGCCGAAGAGTTCCGGCCGCGCGGTGTTCGAGGTCCAGGCGAAGGTGGTCTGGACCACGAAGTGGTAGACCTGCCCCTGCGCCGGCACCAGCAGGGTCGGTGCCGCTCGCCGGTCCACGAGCGTCACGGATGAGGCCTCCGTCTCGGCCCACCGCAACTGGTCCAGCACGGGCCGGGCCGCCGCCCACAGCCGCTTGGCCCCGCGCCACGCGGCTGCCCCGAGTTCCCGCGCCCGGGCGAGCCACCGCTCCCACTGGTCCGGGACCTGCCCGCTCGCCGGGGTGTCGCCGGTGTCGGCCGCTGGGCCGGTGTCGTCCGTCCCGCCGTCGTGGTCGCCGGGCGTCCCGGTCATCGCACCCCTCTCCGGTCGAGCAGCGACGCGTCGCCCCGGCCGCATTGGTGCGCGGCCGGTGTGGTCCGGTGAGGGGTATGGGGAGGCGCCCGTCGGCGCCTCAGTCGTCCCACGCTAACAAGTCGGCACGGCGGCGGACGGCAGCCGCGCGGACGGCGGGGCAGACCGAGGCGCGACGGCAGGGCTGCCTCGGGGTCGGCCAGCCCGGGTCGGCACAGTTGCATCGACCCGACGCAGGCCGGCGAGCTGGACGAAGACCTCGCGCCGGTCGATCGCTTGGCCGCGCCGGTCGAGGACGTAACCGGTCAGCCAGACCCAGCCGGCGTACGTCGGCCGGGGGCACACCGAGACGACCCGGAACGTCAGGGCGCGGTCGCCCGCGAACTGCACTGAGGCGCGGCCGTCGATCCGCAGCAGGTCGCCGGGCTCGGGGTGCACCACTACCAGCGGCCCTGGTTCGGTGGCCGGCACTCCCGGGCATGCCTGGCCTGCCAGTCGCGCAGCGCCCGCTTCAGCCGGTCGTTCTCCTCGCCGAGCAGGCGTAGCCGCCGCTGGAGATCGGTCAGCTCGTCGGCGACCCGGCCCTGGAAATCGCGTACCTGATCGGGGTCGACGCCCCGGCGGCGCGGGTCGAACGTGCGGGTCCGTACCTCGTGCGCGGTCAACCGGGTCGGAAGGCCGGTCCCGTAGAGCTGGCCGGATCGATTCACCTGGGCCACGACGGTCCTTTCGGGGGGCAGGGGGAGCGCGGAGGGTCGGTGCGGTGGGTTTGGAAGGGCGGGCCGTCCACATGCCGGCCGCGGGCGGCCCGCCCGCTTCGCCGCCGCAGCTTGCGTTCAGCGGTACGACGACGGAGCAGTCCGGTGGGACGGGCACGCGCACCCGCCCCGACCAGGGGGATGCCTCTGCTCCTTGTTGCCACGCAAGGGGAGAGGCGGTGTTCAACTTAGCTGTCCCAGTCGCCTGAGTCAAACGAAGAGTTGTTGCGGGGTGTCGTTGCGTGATCGAATTGGCGTGCCACGCAGGGGGAGTCATGCCGATCACCGCCGACTACATCCGCATCGCCGACGAGATCGTCGCCGACATCAGGACCAACAAGCTCAAGCCGGGGGACAAGCTGCCCTCGATCGCTCAGCTCGCCGCGATGTACGAGGTCAGCCCTTCGACCGTCAAGCAGACGTACGTGCGGCTTGAGGCCCTGCGAGTGATCTGGCGTCACCAGGGCAAGGGCATCTTCGTGAACGATCCGAAGCTCTGGATGCGCGAACCCTGACGGCTGCGATCGTCCCAGATGCCGACTTTCAGGGGTGGCGGAAAGGATCAAGGTCATGCACGCTTACCGGTGTGCGGACCTTCGTCGGAGTGACGGACGAGAAGTGGTACCGGTTTCTGGCCGCGCGACCCGGCCTGACGGAGGTCAACTTCTGGCGGCCTTCGGGCGGGGGGTTCCGTGCTCTCACCCCCGGCGAGCCCTTCTTCTTCAAGGCGCACTACCCACTCAATCGGATAGTCGGCGGAGGCTTCTTCAGCGGCTTCACTCAGTTGACGATTTCCGAGGCGTGGGAGCTGTTCGGTGAAGCCAACGGCGTGGCCAGCCTGGACGAGATGCGCCGGAGCGTCGGTCGCTACCGCAAGCAGCCGATCGGGCTGGACGAGGATCCCACCATCGGCTGCATATTTGTCCGAGACAGCGTCTTCTTCCCCGATGATTCGACTGTCGATCCACCCCCTGGGTTCGCCTCCAACGTGGTCCAGGGCAAGACTTACGACCTGGCCGAACCGTCCGTGGCCGGGTACTTCGACCTCCTGCTGCACCGCCTGTTGGGCATGACCGTCGAACTGGATGCCAGCACGCCCTGGCACCGACCTGGACCGGTGTACGGTGACCCGCGCCTCGTGCCGCAGCGCCTTGGTCAGCAGTCGTTCAAGGCCGTGGTGCTCGGTGCCTACGCCCGGCGCTGCGCCATCACCGGGAACAAGGTCCAGCCTGTGTTGCAGGCGGCGCACATTCGGCCGCTGCCGCAGGGTGGGGAGCACCGGATCGACAACGGCCTGCTGCTCAAGTCGGACGTCCACATCCTCTTCGATCGGGGCTATCTGGGAGTCGACCCGCAGTACCGATTGATGGTCAGCCCTCGATTGCGGAGCGAGTTCGGGAACGGCGACCAGTTCTACGCCAAGGCCGGCATGCCCATCGCTGTGCCGGAACGGCGGGGTGACAGGCCCAGAGGCGAGTTCCTCGAGTGGCACTTGGACACGGTCTTCAAGGCGACCTGATCTGCGCTGGATGATCGCCCGTCGCCCGCCGACTGCGTGGCTGCATCGACGTAGCGCAATCTATGGATGTTCGGCGGGTGTCGGCGGTCCACTCGGGCTGGTCGGATGGCAGGACGGACATTGCCGTTCGACACACAGGAGGGACCGTGCGCACACCATCGCGTGCGACGACGGGGGCCACCGCGCTGCTACTCGCGGCCGGAATGGTCCTGACCGCGGGAGCCGGCGGTCAGGCGGCGCCCCGGGACGAGAACCCGATCCAGGCGCAGCCCGGCCACCTGCCGGGCGACCGCCACGACAGCAAGACCAGGGACAACCGGAAGGGACGGACCGCTCCCGACGCGCGGCAGCGGGACCGGGCCGCGGCGCTCGGAGCGCGCGTCCGCTGGTCCGACTTCGGCACCCCCGCCACCCTGACCTCGACCGATCGGCCGCTCGCCGCCGGCCTGCCCGCCGACCCGGCGGCCGCCGCGCGGGCGTACGTGGCCGCGAACCGGGACGTGCTGGGGCTGACCGCCGAGGGCGCCGCCGCGCTGGAGCAGTTGACCGTCGCGCCGATGGGTGACGGCGCCACCGTGCTGTTCCGGCAGCGCTTCGGGGACCTGCCCGCCGCGGTCGACGGCATGCTGGCCGTCGGCGTCCGGGACGGGCAGGTCTGGCACGTCACCTCGTCCCTGGCCCGGGACGGTGGGGCGCCCGCGCCGGCCACGATCAGCGCCGACGAGGCGCGGCGGGCCGCGGCGGCCGACGCCGGCCTGACCGGGCCGACGGTTCTGCGTACCTCGCTGGTCGCGGTGCCGACCGCGGACCGGGGGCCGCGGGCGGCGTACGAGGTGGTTCTCGGCGCGGACGTCACCGGCGCGGACCCGGCGGCGTTCGCCACCTACGTGGATGCCCGCGACGGCAGCGTGCTGGTCCGCGAGGACCTGGTGGACCACGACGTAAACAACCCGTCGTGGGAGGTCTTCCCGAACTCCCCGTCGGTCGACAAGTCCTCCACCGACACGCGCGTGCGCTGGTGCGCGCAGCCGGCGACCGGCTGCGCCGAGGTGGTCGGCGTGCCCGGGCACCCGGCGTGGGACGTGGACCCGGCCACCGGGGCGTCCACCACCACGACCAACGGCAACAACGCGATCGCCGTGCAGAACTGGTTCAGCAACGACCCGTTCAGCGTGGGCACCGAGACGGCCACCCCGCGCCCCGGCCGGAACTACGCGTACCCGTGGACCAACCAGTGGTACGAGCGGAAGTGCAGCCCGGACGTCTTCACCTCGCCGCAGGCCAACGACATCGACGCGGCCCGGGCGAACCTGTTCGCGATGCACAACCGGATGCACGACTGGTCGTACCACCTGGGCTTCACCGAGGCGACCTGGAACATGCAGCGGGACAACCTCGGCGGCGGCGGGTCGGCCAACGACCCGGAGCAGGGCAACGCCCAGGCCGGCGGGGTCAGCGGCGGCCCGCCGACCTTCGCGGCCCGCAACAACGCCAACCAGATCACCCCGCCGGACGGCATCGCCCCGACCACCAACATGTACCTGTGGCAGCCCAGCGCCGGCTCGTTCTACGCGCCCTGCGTCGACGGTGACTTCGACATGTCGGTCATCGCCCACGAGTACGGCCACGCGATCAGCGGCCGCATGATCGCCGGACCGAACGCCGGGGTCAGCTCCCCGCAGGGAATGAGCGAGAGCTGGTCGGACCAGCTCGCCATGGAGTACCTCTACGAGCACGGGTACGCGGCGCCGGGCCGGCGCGGCTTCACCATCGGCGAGTACACCACCGGCGACCCGCGGGCCGGCATCCGCAACTACAACATGAGCGCCAGCCCGCTCAACTACAGCGCGATCGACTACGACTTCGTCGGCCTCCAGGTGCACGCGTCCGGCGAGGTCTGGAGCGCCACCAACGCGGACATCCGCACGGCCATGATGCGCCGCTACGGCGCCGGGAACGCGGCCCTGCAGAAGTCCTGCGCCACGGGCGCGACGCCGGTGACGGCGTGCCCGGGCAACCGGCGGTGGATCCAGCTCGTCTTCGACTCGTTCCTGCTCATGGCGGTCAGCCAGGTCAGCATGGTCGACGCCCGGGACGCCATGCTCGCGGCCGACCGGATCCGCTTCGGCGGGGCCAACCAGGACCTGCTCTGGAACGCCTTCGCCGCCCGGGGCCTCGGTGAGGCGGCGGCCAGCGTGGGCAACGCCGACGCCGACCCGACGCCCGGCTTCACCTCCCCGTACGCCAGGGAGGGGACCCTGCGGTTCACGCCCGAGGGCGACCACGGGGTCGTGCCGGGGGCGCAGCTCTTCGTCGGCCGCTACCAGGCCCGGGCCGTGCCGGTCGCGGACACCGACGCGGCCACCCCGCTGACCGACCGGGTGAGCCTGGTTCCCGGCACGTACGAATTCGTCGTCCGGGCGCCGGGTTACGGGCACCGCCGGATCGGTCCGGTCACCGTCCGGGCCGGGCAGGCCCGGGAGCTGCCGGTGCAGTTGCGCCGGAACCTGGCCTCCACCAGCGCCGGCGCGGCGGTCAGCGGCGACGGGATCAACCTCGCGAGGATCGCCGACGACGACGAGGCCACCAACTGGGCGTCGCTCGGCGCGCCGGTGGCCGGCCGGCGGGTCACCGTCGACCTGGCCGGTGGCGCCCAGCAGGTCCGCCGGGTGCAGGTCAGCGCGATGCTGCGCCCGCCGGTCACCGGTGACCCGGACGCCGGCACGCAGAGCCGGTTCTCCGCGGTGCGACAGTTCCGGGTGCTCGCGTGCGCGGCGAAGCAGGCCGTGACCTGTGCCGACCCCGCCGACTTCCGGGTGGTTTACACGAGCCCGGCGGACGCCTTCCCGTCGGTGGCGCCCCGGCCCCGGGCGCCCGAACTGATCATGCGGTCGTTCGACATCCCGCGGACGAAGGCGACGCACCTGCGCGTCGAGGTGCTGACCAACCAGTGCACCGGCGCGCCGGCGTACGCCGGTGAGCAGGACGCCGACCCCCGGGCGGCGACCGACTGCGCCACCGCCAGCCCGCAGGCGCAGAACGTGCGGATCGCCGAGTTCCAGGCGTTCGCCCAGTAGGTGAGGTGGGTGCGGGCGGGTCGCGTCCGCCCGCACCCCTTGCCACCCATCGTCAGACATCACTACATTGACCGGCGGGCGCCGCCGTACGGCGGCTGAACGTCCCGCCCGAGCCGGGCAGGTCCGGTACGCGCTTCGCGCGCGTCGGCACGCGAGGTCCCCGTAGCTCCGCACCGCCGGTCGATCGGCCGGCGGTCCGCCGAGAGGACCCCGATGAGGATCACCCACGCCCGTCTCGCCCCGGTCGTGGCGGCCGTCACCACCCTGGCCGCCGCCGCCGTCGTCACCCCGCTGGTGGCCGGCCCGGCCGCCGCCGCGCAGGGCTGCCAGGTCGACTACCGCCCCACCGTGTGGCCGGGCGGGTTCACCGCCACCGTCCGCGTCAGCCCCGGCGACACCGCCCTCAACGGCTGGACGGTCAGCTGGACCTACCCCGGCGATCAACGGATCACCGGCGCCTGGAACGCCGTGGTCAGCCAGTCCGGCGCCACCGTCACCGCCCGCAACGCCACCTGGAACGGCAGCGTGCCGGCCGGTGGCGCCACCGAGTTCGGCGTCCAGGGCACGGTCGGTGCGGCCGCGCCGGCGCCGACCGGCTTCGCGCTCAACGGCGTGCCCTGCAACGGCGCGCCGCCCAGCCCGACCACCGCGCCGCCCTCGCCGTCCGGTTCCCCGACGGTGTCGCCGAGCCCGACACCGACCAGCTCCCCGAGTCCGACGGTCTCGCCGAGCCCGACCGGACCGCCGCCGGCCGGCTGTGGCGGCGCGGCGCTCTGCGACGGCTTCGAGAACCAGACCGGGTCCACGCCTTCGGGTGACTGGACCGTGGTGCATCCGGACTGCGCCGGCACCGGCGCCGCCGCCGTGGACACCGCGAACGCCCACGGCGGAAGCCGGTCCGTCCGGATCGACGGCGGGGGCGGCTACTGCAACCATGTCTTTGTCCGCGCCAACCGCGACCTGTCCGCGGTGGGGGCGGCCCGCTACGGCCGGCTCTGGGTCCGCCATGCCACCGCCCTCCCGGCCGACCACGTCACCTTCCTGGCCATGACCGATGCCGCCGACGGCAACCGTGACCTGCGGATGGGCGGGCAGAACGGGGCCTTGCAGTGGAACCGGGCCTCCGACGACGCGACCCTGCCCGAGCAGAGCCCGGCCGGGGTGGCGTTGAGCGTGCCGCTACCCACCGGCCGCTGGTCCTGCGTGGAGTTCCTGGTGGACGGGAGCGCCGGGGTGTTGCGCACCTGGCTCGACGGCGTGGCGGTCGCCGGGCTGACCGCCGACGGCGTGCCGACCCACGACGTCGACGGGCAGTGGTACGGCCGGACCTGGCGTCCGCAGCTCACCGACCTCAAGCTCGGCTGGGAGAGCTACGGCGGCGCGGGCGACACCCTCTGGTTCGACGACATGGCGCTGGGCGCCACCCGGATCGGCTGCTGACCAGCCCGGGCCGGGCGGTCCCGAAAGGCCGCTCGGCCACGGTCGATCATCGAGCGTTCACCCGGCATTCGCGGCACGGTCGCCGCGCGGGGCTGTACGCCGGAGAGGATCACCGCCAGACTGGGCGCGATCGGACAACGACACCGATCGATACCGTCGCCCAGTTCAGGGAGGACCCCTTGACCAGTCTCGCGACCCCGCTCCGCGCCACCCGCGCCCGCGTACGGCGCGCTCTCGGCGCGGGCGCCCTGCTCACCGCCCTGGTCGCCGCCGCGCTCGTCGGCCCGCCGGCCGCCTCCACCCGGCTGGCCGAGCCGGCACAGGCCGCCGTCTACAGCTCCTGCACGATGACCCGCTGCGCGGACGCCCGCACGGCGCGCTCCGGCTGGTCCGCGAAGAGCTTCCCGACCAGCCGCGGCTGGTACTCCTGGAGCGGCGGCCTGTGCAACTTCGCGGGCGGCCGGTTCTACAACTACGAGGGTCAGCTGCCCACCAACGCCACCTACTACGAGTACGACGTCTACCCGCGCGCCTGCAATGCCGCGCGGGACGCGTACCGGATCGTGGTCAACAAGAGCACCGGGGCCACCTGGTTCTCACCCGACCACTACGCCAATTTCTACCGGCTCTGAGCGGTGTCGGGGCGGGTCGAGCCGGCGGGCCCGGCCCGCCCCGACCGGGAAGGATGGATCGATGGGCGCAGCGTCCCCGCAGCCGCCGGCGTGGCTCGCGTTCGACGCCGGGGCGGAGGCCGAGCCGGCCGGGGTGGCCCTGGCCGGGGCGGACGCCCGGACCCGGGCGGGTCTGCACGAGGCGCTGGCCGCGGCCCTGCCCCTGCCCGCCTGGTTCGGGCGCAACTGGGACGCGCTCGCCGACGCGCTGGCCGACCGGCTCGACGCCGGCCCGCTGACCCTCGTCGTGCGGGACGCGGCGGGCCTGCTCGCCGACGAGCCGCCGGCCCAGCTCGGCACCCTCCTCGACGTGCTCGGCGGGGTGGCGGCCGGCGGCCGGCACTCGCTGTGCGTGGTGCTGCGCGACCACCCGGACCGGCTGGCCGCCCTGCGGACCCGGATCGCCGCCGCCCTGGGCGGCCGGGTCGGCGCCCCACCACCGGACGCTGGCTGACCGAGCGCTGGCTCACCGGACGCCGGCGAACCGAGCGCCGCCGGACGGCACGCCGGGAGCGGAGTCGCCGGTCAGTTCGGCTGGTCGAGAATCGCGCTGAACCGCTCCTCGGCCAGGTCGAGCTGGGCGAAGATGTGCCGCTTCACCGGCGCCGACAGCGGCGTGTCCGGCCGGGCGATGAGGTCGCGGAAGACCGGCACGAGCGGCCGGTACTTGGCCGCCGAGCGGGCCACCTTCGGGCCGACCGTGTGGATCACGCCCACCCCGTTGTCGGTGAAGTCCGACACCTTGATCACCCGGGCCCAGGGCTCCCGGTCGAGGCTCGCCGCCACGTGCTCCCGGTACTGGACGTGGGGGTCACGCCCCGGGTCGTACACCGGGTTGGTGACCGCCCCGACCAGCCGGGCGACGCGCGGGCCGAACCGCGCGGCCAGGGCGGCCAGCGCGGCCGGCGTGGGGTCGACGGCCGCCGTCGCGTCGGGGCCGGCCAGCTCGGCCGGGTGGTCCTCCACGGCGTCGTGCAGCAGGCCCGCCACGATCACGTCCACGTCGCGCACCTGGTAGTGGTGCATCATCCGGATCGCCACCCGGAGCAGGTGGTTCAGGTACGGCTCGCGCACCCGCCGGTCCTCCCGGTGCAGCTCGGCGGCGAGGTCGAGGGCGGCGGTGAGCCGCTCCCGGGCGGGCTCGTCGAACGCCTCGACCTCCAGCCGGAAGCGGGCCAGCAGGCCCGGCTCGCCGTGGATCTCGGTAATCGCGTGCATCGGCATGGTCGCCAGGTACGCCGGGAACTCCATGCGTCCCTTATAGCTGATCTTCGCCAGGAAGGGTCGCCCCGGTCGGCCTCCCGACCGTGGCCGGTCAGCTGCCGGTGAGGCGCTTGACCAGGCGGACCGTGGTGCCCTCCGGGGTGCCGACGATGCTCGCCTCGTCCATCACCCGGTTCATGATCAACTGTCCCCGGCCCCGGTCGGCGCCGTTCCCGCCGACGTCCGCCCGCCAGCCGCCGCGATCGCGTACCTCGACCACCAGGTGGTCGTCGCGCAGCTCGGCGCGGAGCGTGGTGATCCCCTCGGGGGCGAAGCGGTAGCCGTGCTCGATGGCGTTGGCGCACGCCTCGCCGGTGGCCATGAGCACCGTCTCGACGTCGAGTTCACCGACCCCGTGGGCGCGCAACCAGCCGCGCAGCCGTTCCCGGGTGGGGGCGAGCCGCCCCGGGTCGGCGGGCAGGTCGGCGGTGAACACCGGCGCCGTCCCGGCCGGATCGTCGCCCGGCACCAGCCCGGCGGCAGTCCCACCCTCCACGTCCGGCCCCCCGTCCCGCGCACCTCCCGGGCCTGGGCGCTCGTCGTCACCGTCCCGTCCTGTCGGTCATTGTCCCCGGTACGGGCCGGCGATATTCCTCGACCCGGCCGTTGGTTCCGACCGGATGTCCGATCCTCCCGCACCGGCACTCCGGCGGTGGGCCGCGGGTCACAATCGGCGGGTGGACCGGGTGCTGGACCTGCTGGTGGCGCTGCCGCCCGCACTCGTGCTGGCCCTGGTGTTCCTGCTGCCGGCGCTGGAGGCGTCGACCTTCCTCGGGCTGGTCGTGCCGGGGGAGATCGCCGTACTGGTCGGCGGGGTGCTCGCCCACGAGGGACGCCTGCCGCTCTGGGCGGTGATCCTCGCGGCGGTCGCCGGCGCGGCGGTCGGCGACCAGGTGGGTTACCTCGTGGGCCGCCGCTACGGGCGGCGGCTGCTGGCCCGGGTGCCGCAGCGGTTCGCCCGCTCGGGAGAGCTGTCGCGGGCGTTGGCGCTGGTCCGCCGCCGGGGCGCCGCCGCGGTGGTGCTCGGCCGGTGGGCGGCGGCGCTGCGCGCCCTGGTGCCCGGGCTGGCCGGGATGAGCGGCATCCCGCACCGCGCGTTCACCGTGGCGAACCTGGCCGGCGGCGCGCTGTGGGCGGTGGCCGTGGCGCTGCTCGGCTACCTGGCCGGTGCGTCGTTCCGGCTGCTGGAGCGACGGCTCGGCTGGGGCGGCGAGGCGCTGCTCGCCCTGGTGGTGCTGGTGGTGGCGGTGCGGCTGGTCCGGGCCCGGCGGGCCGCCCGCCGCGAACGGGACGCCGCGTCCCGCTGACCGCCGGCCGGGCCGGCGCCCCGCGAGGAGGGGCGCCGGACCGGTGCGCGTGCTGGGCGGTCAGCCGCTGATCTTCCCGGTGCCGGCCCCCGCGGTCACCGTGGCCTTCACCGTGCTCGCCGCGTCGAGCGTGTACGCGTACGGGACGGCGGCCACGCTGCCGGCGGTCTGCGGCGCGCCCGAGTTGACGTAGAGGTTGTTCCGCTCGACCAGGTTGCCGGCCGGCGAGGAGCCCTCGCCGACGTGCGTCGGGTCGGTCATGTTCTCGAACGAGTTCCCCTCGACCAGCACCCCGGCCCCGCAGGTGCTGGCGACGCCGTAGCTGTAGGACGGGTTGGCGGTGTTCACGTAGTAGTTGTTGAACACGTGCACGGGGTTGCCGAAGCGGACCCGCGGGTTGCGCTGGAAGCAGTTGCTGAACACGTTGTGGTGGTAGGTCACCTTCAGCTTGCCGCTGTCCTCGCCGGAGTTGCTGTCGCTGTGCCCGACCAGCGAGCACTTCACGTGGTCGTGCAGCCGGTTCCAGGAGACGGTGACGAAGTTCGACCCGTGGGTGACGTCGAGCAGCCCGTCGTAGTAGTCGGTGCCGCTCGTGGTGTCGCTGGACAGGTCGTTGTGGTCGATCCAGACGTTGGTGGAGTTGTCCAGGTGGATGGCGTCGCCGTTGCCGACGCCGGCGCGTACCTTGGCGATCCGCAGGTTGCGGACGACGATGTTGCGGGCGTCGCGCAGGTTCAGGCCGCAGCCGGTCAGCCCGGAGCTCGCGCCGACCCCGATGACGGTCTTGTTCGAGCCGACCCGGATCTCGGTGGAGCAGGTGAAGGTCCCGTTCACCCGGACGGTGGTCGCCGCGTCGCCCTCGGCCGCGTCGGCCAGGGCCGCCGGGTCGCTCACGGTCACCGTGCCGCCGCCGGCCCCGCCGGTGGTGCCGCCGTTCTGCGTGGCCCAGCCGACCAGGCCCGTGGTGGGCGGCGGGTTGGTGGGCGGCGGCGAGGTCGGCGACGCCGTGGGGGAGGAGGAGGTCGGCGGCGTGGTCGGGGTGCCGCCGACGCCGTCCACCGCGACGTCGTCGAAGACCGCGCTGGCGTACGCGGTGACCAGCGCGATCCGGCCGGCCGCGTACGCGGTGTCGGTGCCGGCGGCGATCTGGGCGCCGTTGACGAAGCCCCGGATCGTGCTGCCGGTGGCCTCGATCCGCAGGGTGTACCAGGTGCTGGTGGTGACGGTCAGCGCGGCGGAGCCGAGCACGGAGATCTGGCTGCCGTTGACCATCTGGAGTTCGGCCCGGTTCGCGTTGGTCAGCGCCAGCCGGTACATCTTCGTCGAGCTGGTGGAGCGGGACGCCAGGCCGACCAGCCGGTTGGCGCCGTTGAACGACAGCGGCCTGACCCGGGCCTGCACCCGGTAGTCGGTCCAGCCGGTCTGGCCGGCGAAGGCGCGGGCCAGCTCGCTGGCGGTGTTGCCCTGCCCGTACGCCGGTGAGCCGTCGGTGACCACCGACCAGTCACCGCCGGACTTGGACCAGCCGTCGGCGGTGCCGTCGTCGAAGGTGTCGCCGAACAGGGTGGCCGCCGCGGCGTTGCCGGTCAGGCCGACGGCGAGCAACAGGGCGGTGAGGCCGGCGCCGGCCGCGGCCGCCGCTCCTCGGTGGTGTCGGAGTCGCACGGTGCTTCCTCCCGGGGGTGGTGGGGTGGGGGTGGTGGTCCGGGCGCCGCGCGGGGGACGGCGCGGCCCGCGGCTCAGAGCGGCAGCCGGCCGGCGCCCGCGAACGCGCCCACGGCGAGCGGCACCAGCGGCGTGGGCAGCACGGGTGCGGCGCGCAGGGTGGGCGTCCAGCCGGCATCGCCGCCGAGGTCCGGGTCGTGCGCCGCGTTGTACGCGCCGAGCAGGTCGACCGGGCGCGCCGGGCCGCCGCCCTGGCGCAGCCAGCTGCCCCGCTCGGTGAGCGCGGTGCCGCCCCAGTCGCGGATGAGGTCGGCCGGGTCGACGTCGCCGGCCAGGGTGAAGAAGTTGTTCTCGGCGTGGATGGCGGACTGCACGCCGACGCCGAGGGCGTACTCGAAGCCGGGCCCGCCGAGCCGGTAGTGGTTGTCGTAGACGTCGACCTGGCCGAACCGGACCCGGGGCAGCCGCTGGAGGTCGCCGTCGAAGAGGTTGTGATGCACGGTGACCTTGAGCCGGCCCACATCCGGGCCGACGGTGTTGGACGAGCCGATCAGCATCAGCTTGTCCCGCCCGACGAACCGGTTCCAGGAGGCGGTGACCAGGCTGGCCGTGTGCGTGACGTCCAGCGACCCGTCGTGCACCTGGTAGGGGCGGCCGAAGTGGGTCGGCTGGCCGCTGTCCGGGTTGTCGCCGTCGGTGAACGTGTTGTGGTCGACCCAGACGTGCTCGCTGCGCCGGACGGAGATCTGGTCGTACTGGGAGTTCCAGTTGCCGGCGTCGCCGTCGGTGGGGGACCAGGCCGGGAAGCAGTCCCGGGCGTCGGCGAGGGTGAGGTTGCGGACGATCACGTTGCTGACCCGGTCGATCATCAGGGTCAGCCCGGTGAGCCGGGCGCCGCGCAGCCCCACGATCGTGGTGTTGGCGCCCACGTTGATCTGGGTCTGCCGGGTCTGGTTGGCCACCGAGCGCACCCGGGCCGCCTCCAGGGGCCCGCTCGGGTCCACCCGCCCCCAGACCGCCGGGTCGTACGCGGCCAGGTAGCCGCCGAGCGAGTAGTCCGGGTCGGCCAGGTCGGCACAGTCGAGCAGGCTGCCGTCGGGCCGCTCGAAGCCGTCGACCGCGCCCGCCACGTACACGATCTTCGGGGTGGCGTCGCCGGCGTTGGTGGCGTTGTCCCCGCCGAGCGCCTCGACCAGCTCGGCCCGGGTGCGCACCACCCGGATGCGGTCGGGGGCGGCGGCCGCGCCGCCGGTGGTGCCGGCGCCCTCGGCGGCCCAGCCGTCGTTCGCGGGCAGCGCCTGGCGGCCGATCTCCCGGGCGAGCCGGGACAGGGCCGGGTCGGCCGGCGCGGGGGCGCCGGTGACGGCGAGCGCGGCGGCGACGAGCGCCGCGCCGACTGCTGTTCTACGCATGACTCCTACCGTCCTGTCAGCTACTGGTGGCCGATATCTGTGACGGTAGAGTCATTGTTTTATATGGGTCAATGCGTACTGTGTGCAGGTTTGTTGCAATAGCGAGAGCCGTGCGGTATTGCCCCGATCGGAGGCGTCGGGATAGGCGGGCATGTGTCCGGATCGTCCGGGCCGGGGTTTGCACTACCGTTGCGGCGCCTCCCCGTCGGGCAGCTCGATCCGGTACGGCGGGACCGCCCACGGCACCCCCGACTCCGACGGCAGCGCGCCGGACTCGGCGGCCCGGCGCAGCACCGCGTCGACGCCGCGGATCACCCGCACCCGCCGCGGTCCGTCACCCTCGGTGCGCACCAGCGCGCCGTCGAGCAGGGTCGGCTCCGGCGCGTCCCGCAGCGCCGCCACGATCGCCGTGAACGGCGCGGTACGCGCCAGCGGCGCGATCAGCGGGGTGCCGGCGGCCCGGTGGTCGAGCAGGTTCTCCAGCAGCCCGCGCCGGCCGGGCACCTCGCGCAGCGCCGGGTCGCCGGGCAACCGGAGCCGGTCGGTCGGGTACTCCAGGACGGCCCGGTCCCGGTCGCCGGTGACGTGCACCTCGCCGGCGATGTACTCCTCGCCGGCCAGGGTGACCGCGGCCAGCACCGGCGGTCCGGTCCGCGGCGTCACCCGCAGCACGGCCGTGTCGTCCACCTCGATGGGCCGTACCCGGTAGCGCTCCACCTCGATCCGGGCCGGCCGGACCGGCGCTCCGGTCACCGCCTCGGCGACGGCCAGGCACTGCATCACCGCGTGCGCCAGGGGGTTGGCCAGCGCCCCGTCGAGCGCGGGCCGCCCGTCGAGGCTCCGCCGGCCGGCCCACGGGGAGCGGGCGTAGTAGGCGTCGGGCCGTTGCCAGGCGGCCACGGTGGCGACGGCGGTGACCGTGCCGAGCCGCCCGGCCGCGAGGGCGGCGGTCAGCTCGGCCAGGGCCGCCGAGCCGAGCGCCTGGAAGCCGACCTGCACGGCCCGGCCGGCGTCCCGCGCGGCCGCGGCGAGCCGCCGGTGTTCGGTCAGGTCGAGCACCGGCGGCTTCTCCAGCAGCAGGTCCGCCCCGGCGGCGAGCGCGTCGAGGGCGATCGGCAGGTGGGTGTGCGGCGGGGTGCAGACCACCACGACGTCGGGCCGGACGGCGGCCAGCATGGCCCGGTGGTCGGTGAAGATCCCCGCCCCGGGCGGGACGGGGGCCGCCGGTTCGTCCTCCAGCGGGTGGAGGTCGACCAGGCCGACCAGGCGCGCCCGGCCGGCGGCGTGCAGCGGGGCGATGGCCCGCCGGTGCCAGCGGCCGTGCCCGTTCGCCCCGACGAGCGCCACCCGCGGCGGCGTCATGCCGCACCGGCCAGGGTGGCCCGGACGCCGTGCCGTTGCAGCGCGGTCAGCCAGCCGGTCACGTCGGCCCGGACCTCGTCGTCGGCGGCCAGGTCGGCGGGGAAGACCTCGCGCAGCGCGAAGAGCGCGTCGACCGTGCCGGCCGGGGTTCCCGGTGCGGCGGCGAGGGCGGCCCGGATCCGGTCGGCGAGCGGGTCGTCCAGCGGCAGCGGCCGGCCGTCGTCGGCGTGCCCGCCCAGGAAGCGCAGCCACGCCGCGACCACCAGGGCGCCCCAGCGGGCCGGGCGGCCGGCGGCGCGCAGGTCGGCGATGGTGTGCAGCACCCGCTGCGGCAGCTTCTGCGAGCCGTCCATGGCGATCTGCAGCGTGCGGTGCCGGATCGCCGGGTTGGCGAACCGGGCCAGCACCTCCTCCCCGTACGCCGGCACGGAGACGCCGGGCGGCGGGGCGAAGCTGGCCGCCACGTCCTCGGCGACCAGCCGGCGCAGCACGGCGTCCAGCCGCGGCAGCGTCAGGGTCTCGGCGACGGTCTCCGCGCCGGCCAGGGCGCCCAGGTACGCCGTCGCCGAGTGCACCCCGTTGAGGGTGCGCAGCTTCAGCCGCTCCCACGGGCCGGCGTCGCCGGTGAGCACCGCCCCGGCCCGTTCCCAGGCCGGCCGCCCGCCGGGGAAGTCGTCCTCGACCACCCACTGGGAGTACGGCTCGGCGGCCACCGCCGCCAGGTCGGTCACCCCGAGCGCCCGCCGGGCCGTGTCCAAGGTGTCCGGGGTGGGCGCCGGCACGATCCGGTCGACCATCGTGCCGGGGAAGGTGACCTGCCGTTCGATCCAGCCGGCCGGCCCGTCGGGCACCCGGGCCAGCGCGAGCGCCTGGGTGACCAGGCCGCGCAGCCGGCGGCCGTTGGCCGGCAGGTTGTCGCAGCTGACCAGCGCGACCGGGCCGGCGTCGGCGGCGGCCCGGGCGAGCAGCCCGCGGACCAGCAGCCCCGGCACGGTGCGCGGGGGCCGGTCGGTGGTGAGGTCGGCCAGGAGGTCCGGGTCGGCGCGCAGCGCACCGGTCACCGGGTCGAGCTGGTACGCCTTCTCGGTCACGGTCAGCGTCACCACCCGGATCGCCGGGTCGGCGAGCAGGCGCACCACGGCGGCCGGGTCGGCGGGCGCGTGGCGTACGCCGGCCAGCGCGCCGACCACCCGGGTGGCGGCGCCCTCCGGGGCGAGGGTGGTGACGCTGAACAGGGCGTCCTGCTCGGCGAGCGCGTCGACCACGGCGGTGCTGCGCGGGGCGACCCCGACGATGCCCCAGTCTCCGCCGGCCGCGCCGACCGCCGCCTCGGTGTGCACGGCCTGGTGGGCGCGGTGGAACGCGCCCAGCCCGAGGTGGACGATGCCCGCCGGGACGGTGCCGGGGCGCAGCAGCGGCCGGCACTCGACGGGCAACCGGCGCAGGGTGGCCAGGCCGAGGCGGTCGGTGGTCACCGCCATGCCGGGCCGTCCGGGAAGCGGAACTCGGCGATCGACTCGGCTCTCATGGTGCTGCTGTAGCCGGGGGCGGTGGGCAGCAGGTAGCGGCCGCCGCGGGTGCGCACCGGGTCGGTGAAGTACTCGTGCAGGTGGTCCACGTACTCGATCATCCGCCCGTCCAGGCTGGCGCCGACCCGGAGGAAGTCGAAGATCGCCAGGTGCTGGACGTACTCGCAGAGGCCGACGCCGCCGGCGTGCGGGCAGACCGGCACACCGAACTTCGCCGCCATGAGCAGCTCGGCCAGGACCTCGTCGACCCCGCCGACCCGGCAGGCGTCGACCTGCATGACACCGATCGCGTCGGCCTGGAGCAGCTGCTTGAAGATCACCCGGTTGGCGGCCACCTCGCCGGTGGCGACCCGGCACCGGCCGCCGGTCAGCTCGGTGACGGCACGGGCGATCCGGGCGTGGCCGAGCACGTCGTCGGCGTGCGTCGGCTCCTCGATCCAGTACGGGTCGACCTCGGCCAGCGCGGTCATCGCGGTGATCGCCTCGTCCACGTCCCAGACCTGGTTGGCGTCCATCATGAGCAGCGCGTCCGGGCCGATCTCGGCGCGGATGGCGCGGGCCCGGCGGAGGTCGTCGTCGAGCGGGCCGCCGACCTTCATCTTCATGGCCCGCCAGCCGTCGGCGTACGCGGCGCGGGTCAGCGCCCGCACCTTGTCGTCCGGGTAGCCGAGCCAGCCGACCGATGTGGTGTACGAGGGGAAGCCGTCCCGCTCCAGCGCGGCGAGCCGGTCGGCCAGCCCGTCGCGCCCCTTGTCCAGGATGGCCGCCGCCTCGTCGGGGGTGAGCGCGTCGGTGATGTGGTGGAAGTCGACGGTGGCCACCAGGTCGTCGGTGGGCAGCTCGGCGAGGTACCGCCACATCGGCTTGCCGGCCAGCTTGGCGCGCAGGTCCCAGACGGCGTTGACCAGCGCGCCGGTCGCCATGTGGATGACGCCCTTCTCCGGGCCGAGCCAGCGCAGCTGCACGTCGGCGGTGAGCGAGCGCCAGAACGCCACCGGCTCGGCGGCGATCTCCGCGACGGTCCGGCCGCGCACGTGGTGGGCCAGGGCCCGCACGGCCGCGCAGGTGATCTCGTTGCCCCGGCCGTTGGTGAAGGTGAATCCGGCGCCGGTGGGGCCGCCGTCGGTGGCCAGCTCGACGTAGGTGGCCGAGTAGTCGCCCCGGTTGATCGCGTCCGAGCCGTCCCCGCTGGCGGCCGTGGGGAACCGCACGTCGTGCACGTGGACGTCGGTGATGGTGGTCATGATTCCCCTCCGAACTTGAAGACCCGCTTCGGCAGCCGGTACGCCAGGTCCACGATGGTCTCGGCGGCCTCGTCGGCGGGTAGCCGGTGCTCGGCGACGAGGCGGGCCAGGAAGCCGGCGTCGACCCGGCGGGCCACGTCGTGGCGGACCGGGATGGAACAGAACGCGCGGGTGTCGTCGACGAACCCGGCGGTGTTGTAGAAGCCGGCGGTCTCGGTGACCGCCTCCCGGAACCGGCGCAGCACCTCGGGTGAGTCGAGGAACCACCAGGGCGCGCCCAGGTACAGGGCCGCGTAGCCGCCGGCGAGCGGGGCCAGCTCCCGGGTGAAGGTGTCCTCGTCCAGGGTGTAGAGCACCACCCGCAGCCGCGGGTCGTTGCCGTGCGCGTCGAGCAGCGGGGCGAGGCCGTGCACGTAGTCGGTGGCCTGCGGCACGTCGCCGCCGACGTCCCGGCCGTGGCGGGCGTGCAGCCAGCGGTTGTGGTTGCGCACGGCGCCCGGGTGCAGCTGCAGCACCAGGCCGTCGTCCAGCGACATCCGGGCGAACTCCAGCAGCATGTGCGCCCGGAACGCCTCGGCGTCGGCGGCGTCGGCCCGCCCGCGCCGGCCCCGGTCGTAGAGCGCCGCCGCCTCCGCCGGCTCCAGGGCGTGGGTACGGGCGGTCGGGTGCCCGTGGTCCGACGAGGTGGCGCCGGCCGCGATGAAAGCCTCCCGCCGCCGCCGCAGCGCGGCCAGGTAGCCCGCGTACGTGCCGGTGTCCTCGCCGGACACCTCGGCGAGCCGGTCCACGTTGGCCGACCAGTTGCCGAACTCCATGTCCACCACGTCGTCCGGGCGGAACGTGGTGACCACCCGCCCGCCCGGTCCGCCCCAGCCGTCGGCGGCGAGCTTGGCGTGCCGGCCGAGGTCGTCCAGGGGCGACTCGGTGGTGGCGAGCACCTCGATGCCGAAGCGTTCGAACAGCGCCCGGGGCCGGAACTCCGGCTCGGCGAGGCGCGCGGCCAGCTCGTCGTAGACCGCGTCGGCGGTCGCCGGGGAGAGGGCGGTGGTCACCCCGAACACGTCGCGGAAGGTCTGCTCCAGCCAGAGCCGGGACGGGGTGCCGCGGAACAGGTGCCAGTGCGCGGCGAAGCGGCGCCAGATGGTCCGACCGTCGGTCTCCACCGGGCTGCCGTCGACGCTGGGCACGCCGAGGTCGGCGGGCGGCACCCCCTGGCTGAGCAGCATCCGGGTGAGGTAGTGGTCGGGCACGATGAGCAGCCGGGCCGGGTCGGGGAACGGGCGGTCCTCGGCCAGTAGGCCCGGGTCGACGTGGCCGTGGGGGGAGATGATCGGCTGCTCGGCCGCCAGGGCGTACAACTCGCGGGCCAGGGCCCGCTGGCCGGGTTCGGCGGGCAGCAGCAGGTCGCTGCGGGGGACGGTCGGCACGGCGTGACTCCTCGGTCAGGGGAGGGTGAGCAGGTCGGCGACGCGGACGGGAGCGCCGGTGTCCAGCGAGCGGTTGGCGGCCAGCCCGGTGAGCAGGGCGAGCGCCCCGTCGTACGCGGTGGCCGCCCGGCCGAGCGGGTCGGGCTCGCCGCCGAGCAGCACCCGGGTCATCCGGGCGTCCGCGCCGCCGTGGCCCTGCCGGGTCCAGCCGTCGACGGGGACGTCCACCGGTGGCGCCCAGAACGGCCGCAGGGTGAGGCGGGCCGCGCCGCGCTCGGCCGCCGCCTCGTCGCCGTGCAGGGCGGCGCCCTTGAGCGCGCCGGCCACGGCGGGGGAGACGTGGTCGCTCTCGGTGACCTCCAGTTCGAGCCGGCCCCGGCTGCCGTTGACCATCACCCGGTAGCCCTCCCAGGGGGCGTACGCGGTCAGGTGGTAGGTCATCGTGGCGCCGGTGGAGTAGCGGGCCAGCACGGCGAGGTCGTCCTCGATGGTCACGCCGGGGCCGAAGACGTTGCGGTCGCGCTGGTAGCCGTCCTCGGTCTCGGCGTCCAGGTACAGCTCCCGCAGCCGGGGATGCTCGGCCAGCCGCAGCGCGAACGGGTCGTCGGCGGCGGCCGGGGAGCCGTGCGCCCGGTCGTAGTCGCGGGCGTAGCCGTGCCGGCGGCCGGACTCGCCGTAGAAGAACAGCCGGCCGGCCGCGTGTACCTCGACCGGGCGGGCGTTCAGCCACCAGTTGACCAGGTCGAAATGGTGGCTGGCCTTGTGCACGAGCAGGCCGCCGGAGACGGCCTTGTCCCGGTGCCAGCGGCGGAAGTAGTCGGCGCCGTGGCGGACGTCGAGCAGCCACTCGAAGTGCACCGAGCCGATCTCGCCGACCGCACCGTCGGCGAGCAGCCGGCGGACCTGCTCGTGCAGCGGGTTGTAGCGGTAGTTGAAGGCGACGGTGACCGAACGCCCGGTCCCGGCCACAGCGTCGAGGATCCGGCGGCAGCGGGGGGCGTCGACGGTCATCGGCTTCTCGGTGACCACGTCGCAGCCGGCGCGCAGGGCGGCGGTCACGTACTCGTCGTGGGTGACGTCCACACTGGTCACCAGCACCACGTCGACCCGCTCTCTGGCCAGCATGGCGTCGAAGTCGGCGGCCCGGTAGGTGGGCACCGGCGGGTGGCCCAGCTCGGCCAGCCAGCGGTTGTGCGCGTCCATCCGCGCCTGGTTGACGTCGGCGAGGGCGACCAGCTCGGCGGTGTCGGCGTGGTCGAGGGCGAGCGCCCGGACGAACATCTCGGCCCGCGCCCCGGCACCGACGAGCGCGTGCCGGACCCGTTCCCGGGCGGGTGGTGACATGGCGTCGGCCTCCCCGGAGGAGTGCAAAGGTTTGCAGCCGAAGAAACCACGCCGACGAAGACCGCGTCAACGATCGATGGCAAACCCGCCACTTAGATCCGCTTTGGTGGCGAAAAGTGGGTGTGCTGGGAGCGGTGCCGCAATCGATCCGTGACGAAGTCCCGTTGACACGGGAGCAACCGTTTGCATTAATTGGCGGCACCCGAGTGACCGCCACCACACTGGACGAGGGAGCCCGCCGTGCCAGCCACCATCCGGGACGTCGCGCGGGCCTCGGGCGTGCACATCTCCACCGTGTCCCGCACGTTCTCGGCACCGCACCTGGTCAACCCGGAGACCCGGGTCCGGGTGCTGGCCTGCGCGGAGGACCTCGGCTACCGGCCGAACCGGGCCGCCCGCGCCCTCATCACCGGCCGTACGCACAACATCGGCCTGATCGTCGCCGACATCGCCAACCCGTTCTTCCCGCCCCTGATCAAGGCGGCCGAGGGGCAGGCGCGGCACCGCGACTACCACGTCTTCGTGGCCGACACCAACGAGGACCAGGCCGCCGAGGAGGAGCTGGTCCACGCCCTGGCCAAGCAGGTCGACGGGGTGCTGCTGTGCAGCCCCCGGATGAGCAACAGCCTCATCGAACAGGTCAGCCGGGAGGTCCCGGTGGTGGTGATAAACCGCCAGGTCACCGGCCTGCCCTGCGTGATGATGGACGTCGGCCAGGGAGCGCGGCTGGCCGTCGAGCACCTGCTCGGCCTGGGCCACCGGCGGATCGCGCTGCTCGGCGGCCCGCGCGGCTCGTGGACCAACCGGGAGATCCGCCGGGCGGCCGGGACCGCCGCCCGGACCGGGGGCGCCGAACTGACCGTGCTCGGCCCCAACCACCCCACCGAGACCGGCGGCGGCGCCGTGGCCGACCAGGTGCGCCGCAGCGGCGTCACCGCCGTGCTCGCCTACAACGACCTCATGGCGATCGGGCTGATCGAAGGGCTCGACGCGCTCGGCCTGCGGGTCCCGGCCGACGTCAGCGTCGTCGGCATCGACGACATCGCCCTGAGCCGGCTGACCCGGCCCAAGTTGACGACGGTGGCCACGCCGACCGCGGCCGCCGGCCGGACGGCCGTCGACATGCTGCTGCAACACGACTCCGACGCGCCCCGCGGCGCCCGGGGCCGGGTCGCAACGGCCGGCGACCGTCGCACCACCGCACAGGTAATGCTCCAGACCGAACTGGTCGTCCGCGACTCGACCGGGCCCGTCCCACCGCCCGGCCGGGACGGCACCGGGGCCTGACGTGGTGGCCCGGGCCCGCATCGCCGTGCGGACCCGGGCGACCCGTGGACGGCCGCCGGTGACGTCGTCGCCTCCCACAGCCGAGGAGTGAGCGCAGATGCACCCCGCAACGTCCCCCACCGCCGGCGTGCCCGCCGGGCGGGATCACCGTACCCCCCGGACCCGACCTCGGTTCCTGCGCGGCCTGACCGCCGTCGCGCTGGCCGTGCCGCTCGCCCTGGGCGCGGCTGCCTGCGGCGGCGACGAGGCCGCCGACGACGGCCCGGTGAAGCTGTCCGTCTTCTGGTGGGGCGGCGACGCCCGCGCCAAGCTCACCGAGGACGCCCTGGCCCTCTACACGAAGAAGCATCCCGAGGTCACCTTCGAGAAGACCTGGCAGGCCAACCAGGGCTACTTCGACAAGCTGGCCACCCTGACCGCCGGCGGCAACCCGCCCGACCTGTTCCAGATCGACGACAACTACCTCGCCGAGTACGCCGGCCGCAGCACCACGCTCGACCTGACCAGCTTCACCGACTCCGGCAAGCTCGACGTGTCGAAGTTCCCCAAGAGCCTCCTGCAGTACGGCGTGGTCGACGGCAAGCTCGCCGGCGTGGCCGCCGGGGAGAACACCCAGGGCCTCGTCTACAACAAGACCCTGTTGCAGAAGCACGGCCTGCCCGAGCCGACCACCGGGATGACCTGGGAGCAGCACATCGCCTGGGCCGAGCAGGTGGCGAAGAAGACGAAGGTGCCCGGCACCCAGGACCCGAGCGCCGACTACAAGGCGTTCTGGGTCTGGCTGCGCCAGCAGGGCAAGGACCTCTACGACGGCAAGGAACTCGGCTTCACGGCCGACGACGTGACGAAGTGGTTCGACCTGTGGAAGGGCGCCCGCGACCGGGGCGCCACCCCCACGCCCGACGTGATCCACGAGGGCAACGCCACCGACATCACCAAGCAGCTCGTGGTCACCGGCAAGGCGGCGACCTCCTGGGTCTGGGCCAACCAGATGCCGGACCTGAAGAAGAACACCAAGGACGAGCTGGGCGTGGTGGCGTACCCGGGTGACCCGAGCGCCCAGTGGGCCCGGGCCTCCATGTACTGGTCGGTGTTCAAGGGCAGCAAGCACCGGGACGTCGCCGTCGACGTGATCAACTTCCTGAACAACGACCCGGAGGCGGTCGCCCTGCTCGGCACCGACCGCGGCCTGCCGTCCAACCTCGACCTGCGCGCCAAGGTCAGCGAGACCGCCACCGACCCGGCCATGAAGCAGTCCATCCAGGTCGAGTCGGAGCTGGCGCAGAAGTTCGGCGAGTCGCCGCAGGTGCCGATCAAGGGGCACAGCAAGGTGAAATCCGAGCTGACCAAGGCCGCCGAGAACGCCCAGTACGGCCGGGCCACCCCGGCCCAGGCGGCCGAGCAGTTCATGGCCGCCTGCAAGTCCGCGATCGGCTGACCACGCCCGACGGAAAGGAGCCGGCCCGTGGCCCTCACCACGGCGCCCGGCCGGACCGCACGCACCGGCCCGACCGGCCCCCGCCGCACGCGGCGCGGGGCCGGCCGGGCCCGGCTCGGCGAAGGTCTGGCGGGGTACGTCTTCCTCTCGCCCTGGCTCATCGGACTGATGGGCGTCACGGCGATCCCCATGCTGCTCTCGCTCTGGCTGAGCTTCACCGACTACGACATCCTCACGCCGCTGTCCGAGGTGCGCTGGGTCGGGCTGGCCAACTACGAGCGGATGTTCACCGGCGACCCGTCGTACTGGCACGCCGTCCGGGTGACCCTGACCTTCGCGCTGGTGGCCGTGCCGCTCAAGCTGGCCGCCGCGCTCGGCGTGGCGCTGCTGCTCAACCGCACCTGGCGGGGCGTCGGGCTGTTCCGCGGCCTGTTCTACCTGCCGTCGCTGCTCGGCGGCAGCGTCGCCCTGGCCATCGTCTGGGTGAACATGTTCAACCGGGACGGGGCGTTCAACTCGTTCCTCGCCCTGTTCGGCATCGAGGGGCTGCCCTGGGTCAGCGACCCCGACTGGGCCCTCGAAACGCTCATGGTGCTGGCGATCTGGCAGTTCGGCGCGCCCATGGTGATCTTCCTGGCCGGGCTCAAGCAGATCCCCACCGAGCTGTACGAGGCGGCGGCCGTCGACGGCGCCGGCGCCTGGCGGCGGTTCCGGGCGGTCACCCTGCCGATGCTCTCCCCGGTGATCTTCTTCAACCTGGTGCTGGAGACCATCCACGGCTTCCAGGGCTTCACCGCGGCCTTCGTGCTCAGCAACGGCACCGGCGGTCCGGTCGACTCCACCCTCATGTACACGCTCAAGCTCTACATCTCCGGCTTCACCGACCTGGAGATGGGCTACGCCTCCGCGATGGCCTGGGTGTTCCTGCTCGCCATCGCGCTCATCACGGCCGTCTTCTTCGGCACCGGCCGGTTCTGGGTGCACTACTCCGACGGAGATGACCGATGACCGCCCTCGCTCCCGCCCGCCGTCGCCCCGGCGGCAGCCGCCAGGCCGTGCGCCTGCTGGTGCTGGTCGTGATCGTCGCGGTGGTGCTCTACCCGCTCGTCTGGATGGTCGGCACCTCGGTGAAGAGCCAGGCGGAGATCGTCAACAACATCGGGCTGCTGCCGGAGCGGTTCACCCCCGGCAACTACGCCGACGGGTGGACGAACTTCGACGTCGGCTTCGGCCGGTTCTTCCTCAACAGCGCGATGGTCAGCCTGCTCACCGTGGTCGGCAACGCGCTGTCCTGCCTGCTCGCCGCGTACGCCCTGGGGCGGCTGCGGTTCCGGCTGCGCAAGGTCTGGTTCACCGTCATGATCGGCACCCTGCTGCTGCCCGGGCACGTGCTGATCGTGCCGCAGTACATCCTGTTCCGCAGCCTCGGCCTGGTCGGCGGGGACTGGCCGTACCTGCCGCTGCTCATCCCGCACTTCCTGGCCACCGAGGCGTTCTTCGTCTTCCTCATGGTGCAGTTCATGCGGGGCATCCCGCGCGAGCTGGACGAGGCCGCCAAGATCGACGGTGCCTCCCCGTACGGGGTCTTCCGCCACGTCATCCTGCCGCTGAGCCGGCCCGCGCTGGTCACCACCGCGATCTTCTCGTTCATCTGGACCTGGAACGACTTCTTCCGGCAACTGGTCTTCCTGTCCAACCTGGACGGCTACACGGTTCCGGTGGCGCTGACCCTGTTCATCGACTCCACCAGCCAGAGCGCGGTCGGGCCGATGTTCGCCATGTCGGTGCTGTCGCTGCTGCCGGTGTTCCTGTTCTTCCTGGCCTTCCAGCGGATGCTGGTCGAGGGCATCAACACCAGCGGGCTGAAGGGATGAGCGCCGAGCCGGCCCGCCGGGACTGGCGGGACACCGCGCGCGAGGCGAGCGACCTCGCGCTGCTCGGCTTCGCCGTGGCCCTGGCCGCGCTGCCGCTGCTCACCCTGGCCCCGGCGGTCGCCACGGCCAGCGCCGCGCTGCACGACCGGGGCGTCACCGGCAGCTGGCCGCCGGTGCGGACCACGCTCGCCCGGTTCGGCCGCGCGCTCCCCGCCGGGCTGGCGGCCAGCGCCGTCGGGCTCGCCGTGGCCGGCGCGCTCGGCGCCGACCTGCTCGCCCTGGCCGGCGGCCGCGTCCCCGGCGGCGGGCCCGCCACGGTCCTCACCGCCGGGGTCGCCGCCGCCCTGCTCGGGTACGCGGGCCTGGTCGCCGTCGCCGTCGGGCGCACCGGTGGCCGGGGCTGGCGGGACGCGGCCCGGGCGGCGGCCGGCACCTGCGCGCGGCGGCCCGGCACCTGGGCGGCCGCCACCGGGGTGTGCTGCCTGGCCGGGCTGCTCGCCGTGCTGGTCACCCCGGTCGCCGTGCCGATCCTCGCGGGCTACGCCCTGGCCGCCCTGCACGCGGTCGCCGCCCGCCACCCGGTCACCCGCCCGGAGGCGCCGTGACCGAGTGCCTGGTCGTGGCCGGCGCCGAGGTGGCCCGGTACGTGGTCCACCCGGATCTGGACGCGCGGCACGGCCGGCGGCCGTACCTGCATCCGGTGCGCACCCGGGCCGGCACCCCGGTCACCGACGCGCTGCCCGCCGACCACGTCTGGCACCTCGGCGCCTCCCTCGCCGTGCAGGACGTCGACGGCGCCAACCTCTGGGGCGGGCGCACCTACGTCCGGGACGCCGGCTACACCTGGCGGGACGACCACGGGGTGATCACCCACACCGGCTGGCGCGCCCGTGCCGCCGACCGGCTCGACCACGACCTGGAGTGGCGGGACGCGGCCGGCCGGCCGCTGCTGCGCGAGCGGCGGCGGCTCGCCGCCACCCCGGCCGGCCCCGACGCCTGGTGGCTCGACGTCGACGCCACCCTCACGGCCGCCACCGGGCGGGACGTGCACCTGGGCAGCCCGGCCACCAACGGCCGGCCCGGCGGCGCCGGCTACGGCGGCTTCTTCTGGCGGGCGGTGGCCGACGGCGAGCCCGAGGTGTTCACCGGGGACGCCGAGGGGGAGGAGGCGGTCAACGGCTCGGCCGCGCCGTGGCTGGCGCTCACCGGGTCAGGGCCGGGCGACGGCGCGTACACCCTGGTCTTCACCGGCCTGGGGCCCGGCGACCGCTGGTTCGTGCGGACCGCCAGGTACCCGGGCGTCTGCGTCGCGTACGCCTTCGAGCGGCCGGCCGTGGTCGCGGCCGGGCGGCCCCGGCGCAACCGGCACCGGGTGCTGGTGGCCGACGGCCGGCTCGACCGCGCCGCGGTGACCGACCGGCTCGCGACGGGGCCGGGGTGACCGGGCCGGAGGTGGCCTGCGTGGGCGAGACCATGGTGGTGCTCGCCCCCGCCGCCCCCACCCCGCTGGAGGACGCCGACCGGCTCGCCGTCGGGGTGGGCGGCGCCGAGTCCAACGTGGCCATGGCACTGGCCCGGCTCGGCTACCGGGCCGCCTGGGTGAGCCGGGTCGGCGACGACCCGTTCGGCCGCCGGGTGCTCCGCGAGGTCGCCGCCGCCGGGGTGGACACCAGCCTGGTCGCCGTCGACCCGGCCGCGCCGACCGGCGTCTACCTGAAGGACCCCGGCCCGGACGGCACCCGGGTGCACTACCACCGGGCCGGCTCGGCCGCGTCCCGGCTGACCGCCCGCGCCCTCGACGACCCGCGGCTGGCCGGGGTGCGGCTGCTGCACCTCACCGGGATCACCCCGGCGCTCTCCCGGAGCTGCCGCGACCTGGTCGCGCACGCGCTCACCGCCCGCCCGCTGCCCGCCGCGCGGATCAGCTTCGACGTCAACCACCGGCCCCGGCTCTGGCCGGCGCGCCGGGCCGCCCCGGTGCTGCGCGACCTGGCCGACCGCGCCGACGTGGTGCTGGTCGGGCTGGACGAGGCGGCCGCCCTCTGGGGCGTCACCGCGCCGGCCGCCGTCCGCGCGCTGCTGCCCGGCCCGGACCTCGTGGTGGTCAAGGACGGCGGGGTCGGCGCGACGGCGCTGCCGCGTACCGGGGCGGGGGTGTTCGTGCCGGCGCTGCCGGCGCCGGTGCGCGAGCCGGTCGGCGCGGGGGACGCCTTCGCCGCCGGGTTCCTGGCCGGCCTGCTGCGCGGCCTCGACCCGGCGGCCTGCCTGCGGCTCGGGCACCTCACCGCGGTACCGGCGCTTGCCGCCGCCGGGGACACCGCGCCACCGCCCGATCCCGACTGGACGGCCCGTGCGCTGGCGCTGCCCGACGCGCGGTGGGCCACCCTCGTGCCACCGGAGCCCGCCGGTCCACCGCAGTGGGCGCCGGATCGGGCCGGCAGGGAGCAGAATGCGGGCGGCCACGGAGGAGGGAGCGGGCGATGAACGGGCACGACTTCGAGCCGATCTTCGGGCCCGCGCGGGTCATGGTGATAGTGCGCGACCTGCCGCCCGACGAGACCGTCCGGCTCGCGGAGCAGGCCTGGGACCTCGACATCGACGTGGTGGAGGTGCCGATCCGCACCTCCGACGCGGTCCCGGCGCTGCGCGCCGCGGTGGCGGCGGGCCGGCGGCGGGACCGCCTGGTCGGCGCCGGCACGGTCCGCACCCCCGCCCAGGTCCGGCAGGCCGCCGGGGCGGGCGCCGCGTTCACCGTGGCCCCCGGGCTGGACCTCGCCGTCGCCGACGCGGCGGTCAGCTACGGCATCCCGCACCTGCCCGGGGTGGCCACCCCCACCGAGGCGCAGCGGGCGCTCGACCACGGCCTGCTCTGGTTGAAGGCGTTCCCCGCGGTCAGCCTCGGGCCGGCCTGGTTCCGGGCCGTCGCCGGGCCGCTGCCCGAGGCGCGGTTCGTGGCCACCGGCGGGATCGACGCCGACAACGCGGACGACTTCCTGGCCGCCGGGGCGCGGCTGGTGGCGGTCGGGTCGGCGCTGTCCGACCCCCGGCAGATCCCCCGCCTCGCCGCCCTGGCGGCCGGCCCCGGCTGAGCCCGCCGGGCGCGCACCGGCCGTCGAGCCGGCGTGAGCCGGGTCGGCCCGGGTCGCGGCCGGTCAGGCCGGGGCCGGGCCGAGGCTGTCCCGGTGAACCAGTTCGGCCGGGAGGGTCTCCACCCGGTCGCGGCCGTCGGGCGCGTCCAGGGCCAGGGTCATGGCGCGGGCGCCCAGCTCGGCCAGCGGCAGCCGGACCGTGGTCAGCGCCGGGGTCACGTCGGCGGCGATCGGCATGTCGTCGAAGCCGACCACGGAGACCTCCGCGGGCACCCGCACGCCGCGGGCGCGCAGCAGGTTCAGCGCGCCGACGGCCATCGAGTCGTTCATCGCCACGATCGCCGTCAGCCCCGGTGCGGCGTCCAGCAGCTCGGCCGCGACCCGGGACCCGCCGTCGCGGGTGAAGTCCGCGTACCGGATCCGCGCCTCCGGCAGCGGCTCGCCCAGGCCGGCGGCGAGCCCGGCGAGCCGGTCGCTCGTGGTGGTGAGGGAGCGCGGACCGGCGAGCACGCCCACCGCCCGGTGGCCGAGCCGGCGCAGCTCCGCGCCGAGCAGGCGGGCACCCTCCTCGTTGGCCGGCAGCACGGCGTCGCCCCGGTGCCGGTGCCGGCCGATCACCGCGACCCGCCCGCCGGTGGCCGCGTACGCGGCGAGCCGCTCGTCGAGCAGGGCGTTGACCGTGGCGTCGTGGTAGCCGGAACCGGCCAGCACGATGGCGGCGACCTGCTGGGCGCGGAGCAGGTCGACGTACTCCACCTCCCGCTCCGGGTCGCGGTAGCTGTTGCAGATGATGACCAGCCGCCCCCGCTCGGTGGCGACCCGCTGCAACCCCCGGGTCACCTCGGCGAAGTACGGGTCGGAGACGTCGTGCACCAGCACGCCGACCACGCTGCGCTGCGGCCGGGCCAGGAGCTGGGCGTGCGCGTTCGGCACGTACCGCAGCTCGGCGACGGCTTGCAGCACCCGCTCGCGCAGCTCGGCGGCGACCGGCTTGCTGCTGCCGTTGATGACCCGCGACGCGGTCGCGGGCGAGACGCCCGCCCGGCGGGCGACATCGGCCAACGTCGCCATGCGCACCCCCTCGCACACCCCGGTGGCCGAGAGGCTACCGCAGCACCGCCGGGAAAGCCGTGCCCGGAACGGCGGAGGCGGCGCTCACCGGGCCCGCGTGGTGGGGCGGGAGGTGGTCGCGGTGGTCCGGACGGCCTTGACGATGGCGGGGATCGAGCCGATCAGCAGGACCAGCGCCCAGATCAGCGCCACCACGGCGAACACGACCGCGCCCAGGTCGTCGGTGATGCTGACCAGGATCCCCGGCACGAACTGGTGCAGGAACTCCAGCACCACCGTGCACAGCAGGGTGGTCAGCGCCAGCAGCGCGAGCCCCTTGTTCTGCAGGAAGCGCGGCTGGGCGAGCAGCAGCAGCGCCGCCCAGACCAGCTTGAGCAGCAGCACCAGGCCGAGCAGCACGGCGGCGTCGCCCACCGGGAAGAACCCCCACACCGCCAGGTACGCGAGCGTGCCGAACGGCGCGGCCAGGAACAGCGACACCATCACGGTCAGCTCGACGAAGGCGACGATCAGCAGGACCAGCGACGCGAGCAGCAGCAGGATCGAGAAGACCAGGGTGGCCACCCCCTGCACCCGGCCCTGGATCCGGTCCGGCACCACGAGGCTCAGGGCGAACAGCCCGGTGGTCCAGAGCGCCACCACGTCGACGAGCGCCAGGTGGCCGGTGCCCCGGCCGGACGGCTCGGTCACCGCGCCGACGTCGCCCAGCTCGACGCCGAGCCGCCCGGCGCTGTCCCGCAGCGCGCCGCCGGCGTCGCCGCCGCCGGTGAGCGCCGCCGCCCCCAGCTCCAGCCCCACGACTAGCGCGATCGCGAGCAGCGCCAGCAGCAGGAACGGTTTCCGCAGCTCACCCATGGCACGCCTCCCCACCGGCCGGCTCCGGCCGGCCCGGCCCGCGTCCGGTCAGGACCGGGCGACGGTGACCACGCATCCGCCACCTCCCGGGCATCGCAGGGCGACCTCGGTCGCCCCGTCCACCGCCACCTTCGCCACCGCCGTGCCGTCGTCGCCGGGCGTCACCTCGTCGGTCACCGTGACGTCGGCGTCCCCGGGCGCCGGGGCGCTCACCACGAACGGCGCCCCGCTGCGCAGCACCAGGCTGCGCAGGCCGCCCGGGTCGGCCACCCGCAGCCGGCAGGCGATGCCGAAGCCGACCACCAGACCCTCGGCGGACGGGCTCGGCTCGGCGGCCGGCGGCACGCACGCCACGGTCACCGTGGCCGGGTCCACCGTGCCGGCGTTCCCGCCGAACCGGGCCAGCCAGCCGGGCCCGGCGGCCGGGTCGCCCCGGTCGTGCCGGCCGCCGCCCACCGCGACCAGGTAGAGCACCGCGAGCAGCCCGGCGAGGGCCGCCAGCAGCACCTTCTGCCGCCCGCTCACGGCGCGAGGAGCTGGGTGAACCGGATCTGGTCGACCCCGGCGAAGTACCGGTCGGTGCCCTGCGTCCGGCTCACCGCCACCAGGGTCAGCTTGTGCGGGCCCCGAGCCAGCTCCACGGTGCCCACGTCCACGAAGTCGGTGCGCACCACCGTCGGGGTGAAGCCGAAGAAGGTGTCCCCGACCTGCCGGCCGTCCACCAGCCAGATGGTGTTCGCGTAGTCGAACGAGGTGGTGCGCACGGTGGCGAGGCGCCACGTGCCGTCGGCGGGCAGGTCCACCGAGACGGTCACCCGGTCACCCACGGCCCGACCCTGGAAGAACAGCTGGGCGTCGCCGGACCAGACCACCTCGCAGCAGTTCGGCTGGGACACCACCCGCGCGGCCGCCGCGGAGGTCGACTGCACCGTCGCGCCGGCGACCAGGCTCTCCGCCTCCACGGTCACCACCTGGGCCCGCGGCGGGGGCGGCGGATCACCGCCGCGGGTCACCAGCCAGGCGACCACCCCGCCCACCACCAGCAGCAGCGCCGCCGCGGCCGCGAGCCACGGCCACGGCGCGCGCTTCGGGGGTACGACGGCCCGCACGTCGTACGTCACCCGGCCGCTGGACCGGGAACTCTCCTCGGGGGCGGTGTTCGCCGAGTACGCGAAGCCGCTCATGTCGTAGCGCCGGGGCGGGGTGCCGGACGGCACGGCGAGCCGGACCAGGAACGACACCGAGCCCTGCCCGGGCACCACCCGCTGCGGCTCGGCCACGGTGAACCAGCCGCGCTGGCTGCCCTCGCCGGGCGCGACGTCGAAGACCACGGTGTCCGGCGCCTCGCCCGGGTTGGAGACCGTGAAGGTCAGCTCGCCGCAGTTGCGGGCGTCCAGGGTGAACTGCTCGGCGGCGGCGACGACGGCCCATTCGGTGGTCATCGAACTCCTTCGTGGAGACCCCTGGCTGTAGCCGTGGGGAGGAAACGAGGGCCACGGCCGGCCGGCACGTCGCCCAGGTGTTCACAAGATGGTCGGCTAGGTTGTGAGGCATGACCGTGAAGACGGTGAAGCGGGCGTTCAAGTACCGCTTCTACCCGACCCCGGAGCAGGCCGGCGAGCTTGCCCGGACGTTCGGGTGCGTCCGGCTGGTCTACAACATGGCGTTGCAGGCTCGCGCCGAGGCGTGGACGCTGCGCCAGGAGCGGGTCAACTACAACGCCACGTCCGTGCTGCTCACCGGTTGGAAGAAGACTGAGGAACTGGCATTCCTCAACGACGTCTCCTCCGTGCCGTTGCAACAGGCGCTGCGGCATCTGCAAGTCGCGTTCACCAACTTCTTCGCCAAACGGGCGAAGTACCCGACGTTCAAGAGCAAGAAGAAGTCCCGCCGCTCGGCGGAGTACACCACCAGCGCGTTCCGCTCGCGCGATGGTCGGCTGACCCTGGCGAAGATGACCGCGCCCCTGCACATCGTGTGGTCGCGGCCGCTGCCCGACGGCGCGTCGCCGTCCACGGTGACCGTCTCGCAGGACGCGGCCGGACGCTGGTTCGTGTCCCTGCTCTGCGACGACGTGATCCACGCCACCCCGGCCGTCAACGCCGCTATCGGTATCGACGCCGGCCTGGACAGCCTGCTCACCGTTTCCACCGGGGAGAAGATCACCAACCCGAAGCACGAACGCCGCGACCGGGTCGCTCTCGCCCGCGCCCAGCGCAACCTGGCAACGAAGGAGAAGGGCTCCGCGAATCGGGCGAAGGCACGGGTCAAGGTCGCCCGCGTCCACGCCCGAATCACCGACCGCAGATGGGACCACCTGCACAAGCTGACAACTCGGCTCGTTCGTGAGAACCAAACGATCGTGATCGAGGACCTGACCGTGCGAAACATGATCCGCAACCACCGCCTGGCCCGCGCCATCAGCGACGCGGCCTGGCGGCAGTTCCGCACCATGCTGGAGTACAAGGCCGACTGGCACGGCCGGAACCTGATCACGATTGATCGCTGGTTCCCGTCGTCCAAGTTGTGCTCCGCCTGCGGCGCGCTCGCCGAGAAGATGCCGCTGACCGTACGGAACTGGACATGCCGCTGTGGTACCACCCACGACCGCGACGTCAACGCGGCCATCAACATCAAGGCCGAAGGGCTTTCGGTCTCTGCCTGTGGAGGCGGTGTAAGACCTCAACGGACGAACGCCCGGACGAGGCAGTCGCCGGTGAAGCAGGAAACCCGTGGGGCGACCCAGGGATTCCCCCGCCTTTAGGCATGGGGAGGAAGTCAAGACGGCTCCTCTGACGGCTGGTCCTGGGGTTCGGGGGTCGGGTCGGTGGTGACCTCGACGGTGACCGCGGCGGGCTTCTCCGCCTCGACGATGCGGGTGACCAGGGCGAGCCGGTCGGCGGCGGCCGGCGGCACCCGGACCACCACGTGGAACGGCCGCTCGGCCGGCTCCTCCAGCACGAAGCCGGTCACCCCGGTGGCCAGCTCCAGCGCGGTGCGCATCCCGTAGGGGGTGCCCCGCCACCGGGCCAGCAGCGCGCCGTGCGCCACCAGGTCCCGCAGCCGGCCGAGCGGCAGCGGCAGCGGCGCGTCCGCCCGGGGCGCGGCGACCACGTGGTCCATGGCCACCCACCGGGTCAGGTACGCCACGAACCCGTCCGGCGTGCGGTACGGCGCGAACAGCGCGTCGACGTCGGCGAGCACCGCCTCGTCGGGGGCGTGCAGCGCCTCCATGACGTCCAGCAGCGCGCCCAGCACGCTGCCCGGGCCGGCGGCCCGCTGGTACGCGGCCGGCAGCAGCCGCTCAATCGCCGCTCGGCGCATCCTGCCGCACCACCTCGATGTCGTGCTCGCCGGAGCAGAGCAGCCAGGTGCCGGGGACGGTGACCACGTCGGCGGTGGCCTGGTTGGCGCTGGCCGTCCAGTCCGCCGCGTCGCCGCTGCGGTACACGCCGCGCTCGCCGCCGGCCAGGACCAGCCGGGTGGCCCCACCCGGGCCGGAGGGCGCGGTGGCGGCGATCGCGTCGACCGGGACGAACCGGGTCCGGTCGCGCAGCGGCAGCCCGCAGTTGACCATCACGGGTTGCCACTGCGGCTGCGCGGCCAGGGTGTCCAGCCGGACCACCCCGCCGCTCTGCGTGGCGGCCAGCGCCAGGGTGCCGCTGAACGCCAGGTCCCGGCAGGTGCCGCCGATCCAGCCGCCCGCCACCGACTGCCACTTCACGTCGGACTCGAACAGCCGGGTGCGGTGGCAGCCCTGCCCGGGCTTCTTCGGGTCCGGCTCGCCGGCGCCGCTCCAGAGCAGGGTGGCCGGGCCGTCGTACTGCACGGCGAGCACCCGGTTGTCGACGTTGGCCAGGCCGACGTGCGCGAACGTGCCGGGGCGGCCGGCCGCGGTGGACAGGTAGACGCCGAAGCCGGCCTGCGCGGCCACCGCCACACCGGGCGCGCCGCGCTCGGAGACGAACGACCGGACCGCGTAGAAGCCGCGGTCGGCGTCGGCCGGGTCGACGAGGATCTGCAACGGCACCGCGCCGGGCAGCAGGGACACCTCGTAGAGGCCGGCGTCGGTGGCCAGAAGCAGCGCCGCGGCGCCGTCCCGGTCGATCCAGGCCAGGTCCCGCACGCCGGAGTCCAGGTCGGTGAGCAGCGTCCACGTCTCGCCCAGGTCGGTGCTCAACCGGACCCGGGAGCCGCCCGCGTCGCGCGCGGTCACCACGGCCACCGAACCGGCCCGGGGCACCACGCCGGGGCGGACCGGGGCGGGGGCGGGCACCACCCGGACGACGCTCTCGCCGTCGAACCGGCCGGCCGGCTCCCACCCCGCGCCCGCGTCGGTGGAGCGGAACAGCACCGGGCCGCGCCCGGCGTACCAGGTGCCCGGCTGGTACTGGTCGACGGCCACGGTCCGCACCTGCGCGTCCGGCGCCTCGTCGACCACGAACCGGACCGACTCGACGTAGCGCACGCCCGGCTCGGCGTGCTCCAGCATCCGGTACACGTTGGAGGCCCGCAGCGGCTCGCCGAACGCCCAGCCGGCCGGGTTGAGCGGGGTGGGCAGCGGGCTGAGGGTCTGGTGCAGCCGGTCGTGGACGCGCCGCCGGACCGCCTCGACGTCCTCCTCGCGGCGGACCACCACCCGGGCCCGGATGGAGACCGCCTTGTAGCGCGCCCAGCCGGCCCGCACCGCCGTGCCGAGCGCCCGCCGCCGCTCCAGGTCGGCCTCCACCCGGCGGCGCGCCTCCTCGACCTCGTGCTCCCGCAGCACCGCCACCGGCAGCCGGCCGCCCGGGCGGGCCTGCTCCGGCACGTACGGCACCAGGACCACCTCGACCTCGCCGGGTCGGGCGAAGCTGTACACCGACGCCCGGGTGAACGCCCGGGCCCGGGCCACCGCACCGGAACCGGCCGCCAGGATCTCGTAGTCCCGGGCGGTCACCGCGCGCTGCTGGGCGAAGAACTCGTACGGGCCGCGCGCCAGGGCCGACTCCATCGACTCCAGGTCCCGGCCACCGGCGGCCGGGACCGGGTTGTCCACCCGCAGCCCGGGCAGCGGGTCGCGCAGGCTGGTCAGCGTCCCGGCCGCCACGTTGCCGGCCGGCCCGCCGCCGCACCGGTACCACAGCCGGATCTGCCGCCCGGCCGGCGGCACCGCCGCCACCGGGCCGGGCGCCCCCTCGACACCCGGCCCGGCGCCGTCCGCCGGCCGCAGGTCCAGCGCGGGGGCGAAGGTGACCACCCCGGACGCGCGGTCGACCAGGTAGACCTTGGCCTGCGGGCCGACGCCGGCGAAGCTGCCCACCGGCCGCCAGACCTCGTACGTGCGGCCCTCGTGCTCCCGGGCGGCCGCGCCCAGCTCCACCGACCCGGCCGGCACCTCCACCCCGAGCAGCAGGTCCAGCGCCTCGGTGGTCCGGGTCAGCGGCGCGCGGGCCGCGCGGAACACCTGCCCGGCCTGCCCGGTGCCGGTGCCCAGCAGCTCCGCCTCGACCGGCTCGCAGTGGTGCACGCGTACCGTCACCTCGGTCTCGCCCGCGGGCAGCACGGCCGGCTCGGTGGTCACGAAGACGACCGGCCGGGGGTCGGCGCCCCGGGCGGCGGCGACCCGGGTGCCGGCCGGGACGCGGACCGCGCCCCGGTCCGCGCCGGTCCGGGTGAAGCGGACATCCGCCCAGGCGGCGGCCGGCGGGTGCCGGGTCACCCCGAGCAGGTTGAGGAAGGACACGTACGCCTTCTCCGGCAACTGGTTCAGCCGGTAGATCATCACCTCGGTGAGATAGGCGAACGCCTCCAGCAGCGCCATCCCCGGGTCGTGCGCGGAGAGGTCCGTCCAGTCCGGGCAGGACCGGCGGATCCGTTCCCGCGCCTCGGTGACCAGGTCGAGGAAGGCGCGGTCGTCCAGGTGCGGCACCGGCAGCGTCATGCGGGACCCTCCTCGCCGGGTTCGTCGTCGACGGGCAGCAGGTCGACGGAGAAGACCAGCTGGCCGGGGGAGAGGCTGGCCCGGACCCGGTAGTCCAGCCGGATCACCAGCCGCCACGGGTCGTCCGGGTCCGGCCCGGCGTCCACGTCGAGCACCTCGACCCGCGGCTCCCAGCGCCGGATGGCCTGCCGCACGTAGTGGATGGCCAGCCCGGCCGTGGTGTCGTCGTTGGGCGCGAAGACCAGCCGGTGCAGCCGGGAGCCGTACCCGGGGCGCATCAGCCGCTCGCCCGGCGTGGTGGACAGCAGCAGGAACAGCGCCTGGCGCACGGTCTCGTCGCCCTCGGTCATGGCCAGGCCGCCGGCGGCGGTCAGCGCGAGGCCGCCGGTGCGACCCGCGTCGAAGCCGGCGCCCACGAACCGGAAGGCCCTCATGCGTCCGCCCCCAGGAACGTCTGCCGCGGGTCGCGGACGGTGTGGTGGACCAGCCCGGGCGGGGTGCCGTCGGTCAGCCCGTCCAGGTGCGACAGCACCACGCGGTGGCCGTCCACCCGCAGCCAGGCGCTGTAGCCGACGGTCACCGTCAGCGTCTTCGCGCAGGGCTTGATGGTCGGCCCGTAGTTGGGGCAGGCGGTGATGTCCCGCCCCTCCGGGTCGGCCTCGACCAGCACCGGCACGCCCCGCACCGTCACCCACCGCTGCGAGGGGCGGTTGGACACCCGCCCGTCGTGGTCGCAGGTGATCAGCGAGTCGCGGTGGATCCAGCGCATCAGCCACCTCCGTGGGCGCGGGCGAGGGTACGGGCCTGGGCGGCGGCGGTCTCGGCGTCCTCGGCCGCCTCCGCCTGCAGGAAGTCGACGGTGCGGGCGCGCACCACCATGGCCCGGCCCGGCGCGGAGAGCACCAGGTCGCCGGCCGCGTGCACGGTGGTCAGCTCGGGGCGCAGCTCGACGAAGCTGCCGCCGTCGGTGGCCAGGCGCAGGCTGCGCCCGTCGTCGTCGATGACGATCGACTGCCCGGTGCCGGTCCGCATCGACCAGCGCCGGGACCGGCCGGACACGATCCCCGCGTCGTACGGCTCGACCGCGCCGAACAGCGAGCCGAGCACGACGCCCGAGGCGGGCTCGCCGCCGGGCAGCGCCACGAGCACGGTGTCCTCCGGGTCGGGCAGCGCCACGATGCCCTTGCCCCGGCCCGCGCCCGGGCAGAGCACGGCGAGCCAGCCGGCGTCCAGGTCCCCGTACGCGGGCAGGGTCACCCGGGCCCGGCCCAGCCCGTCCGGGTCGTCCACGTCGGTGACCGTGCCGAGGGTGACCGTGGCCGCGACGGGCGCGGCGGCCGGCGGCGGTCCGGGTGGGACGGTGGAGAAGCGGGTCAGGTGCCCGTTCGCGTCGAGGGTGTGCACCACCTCGGTGAGCACGTACACGCCCGCGACCGGCTCGGGCACGCCGGTCAGGGCGATCCGCCGGCCGGGGCGCAACGCCGGGTCGCCCTCGGCCGTGCCCTCGGCCGTCACCAGCGCCGCGACTCGGGCGTCCAGCCCGGCCTGGGCCAGGGCGGCCAGCTCGTCGTCGCTGCGGCCCGGCTGGTCGACGGCCGTGCGGACCGCGTCCGCGCCCACCCCGCCCGGGTCCGGGCGCA
The DNA here is from genome assembly GCF_032108445.1 of Micromonospora halotolerans. Lineage (NCBI taxonomy): Bacteria > Bacillati > Actinomycetota > Actinomycetes > Micromonosporales > Micromonosporaceae > Micromonospora > Micromonospora halotolerans. The sequence continues at coordinate 5,112,822 of NZ_CP134876.1, forward strand.
GCGGGATGCGCCGCCCGGAGCGGGCCTCGCCGGCCTCCTGGCGCAGCGGCTCGGCGCGCTGCGGGTGCCAGCCCAGCGCGGCGCACCCGCCGCCGGCCCGGTCCAGGTTCTCCGCGATCCGCAGCGCGTGCACGCTCCCGCCGAGGGTGAGCGGGACCGGGTCGCCGTGACCGTCGAGGGTCAGCAGGCGCAGCCGGTCGCCCTCGACGGTCAGGTGCAGGCCGGCCCGGCCGGCCACCTCGCGCAACAGCTCCAGGTCGGTGTGCCGGTGCTGGAGCAGCCGGTCCAGGCGCGGCCCGTCGGTGTCGGCGTCGACGGTGAGCCCCACGTCGGCGCAGAGCTCCCGGGCCAGCTCGGCGGCGGTCACCGACTCGAACACCCGCAGCTCCTGCCGCTTGCGCAGCCGGTGCAGCGGGTCGTACGCCCGCAGCCGCAGCAGCGCCGCGCCGTCGCCGGCGTACTCCACCTCGACGCCGGTCACCTCGCCGGTGAACAGGGCGTCGGGCTGGCCGTCCAGCCGCAGGTCGAGGGCGGCGCCGGGGCGTACCGGGGGGTCGAGGGCGGCGGCGCCCGGTGCGGTGGCCAGGGTGAGCTCGCACTGGGTCGGCTGGTCCAGTCGGGCGGCGACCCGGACGCCGCGCAGCCGTCCGGGGTCGGCCAGTGGGATCCCGTCGATCGTGACGGCGGCGGCCCGGATCACGGCGCACCTCCGGCGTCGGCGGGGAGCGGCGCGGCGGCGGCGGTCGGCACGGCCAGGGCGGTGCCGGCCGGCACGGTCAGCGGGTCGGTGATCCGGTTGTGCTCGGCGAGCAGCCGCCAGCGCAGCGGCGAACCGAGCGCGTCGTGGGCGAGCAGGTCGAAGCGGACCCCGGACCAGCCCGGCTCGGCCGCCCCGTCGGCCGCGGCGACCACCGCCGATCCGGGCGGCACGGTCGGCGTGCTCGCCGCGGCCAGCTCCTCCTCGAAGCCCGCCCGGGCCGCCTCGGCGGTCTCGGCCACCCGGACCAGCTTGAGCCGCAGCCAGGAACGGCGCGGGGTGCCGGTGAGGGTGAACGCGTCGAAGCGCTCCGCGATGGCCACGATGACGCCGGGCACGTTCCAGGTCTTGCCCCACACCAGCCGGATCAGCGGAGGCCGCAGCCAGCCGTGCTCGGTCGCGGAGTTCTCGGCCAGCATCCACAGCGGACGGGTGAGCGCGCGGACGTCCTCGGGGCGTACCGGGGATTCCACGAAGTCGGTGTCGAAGAGCAGGTCCAGCACCAGCTCGGTCCGCCCGCCGCCGGTGAAGACCAGGGGGTCGTCGGCGCGGCCGGCCCCGGTGAGCGGTCCGCCCGGCGCCCCCCGGGGCCGTACGCCGGCCAGCCGGGTCACCTGCACGGTCTCCGGGTTGAGCAGGCAGTCCACCCGGGTGCCGGACTCGTCCACGAGGAAGGCGACGCGTTCCATCAGTCACCCGCCTGTTCCCGGTCGAGCCGGGCCAGCCGGTCGGCGTCGCGTGCCGGGACGGCCGGCGCCCGCAGCTCCCGGTCGTCGGGCAGCGCCGGCCACGGGTCCCGTTGTGGCACGCCCGCGGCCCGGTCGCCGGCGGCGTGCGGCAGCGTCCGCCACGACCCGTCGTCGCCGGCCTCGGGCGGGAGCACTGGCCACGGCCCTGCCGCCGCAGCCGTCCACTCCCGCGTCGGCCGCCTCGCCGTGCTCGCCTCCGGGTTCGGGTGCGTTTGTTGTCGTCCCAGCGACAACAGATGCACCCGACCGTCGCCGGCGGGGGAAGCCGTCGTCCAGGCGGGGCCGAGTTCCGCTCGGTCGGCCGGACGTTCGGGCCGGGTACGGCCCGTGGCCGGGTCGGTGAGCGGGACGGCTGGCCCAGCTGCGCTGGCCGGTGCCGGGAACCGCATGGTGCGGCCGATCATTCCAGGCTCGGCTCCGCCGGCCGCGACACCGCTCCACCCCGACCGGCCGCTGCTGGAACGGCCAGGCCCGGAACCCGGTGGGGTGCCCGCCCGGCCGGCTGACGAGGCCGGCGGGGCACCGGGTCCGCCGGGCGACGATCCCCGGGGGCTGCCGGTCTGCCGGTGCGGTGAGCCGGCGTGGGCCCCGATCGCGCCGTGCGGTGATCCGGGTTGGGCGCCGATTGCGCCGTGCGGTGATCCGGGTTGGGCGCCGATCTCGACGGCCGACCAGTCCGGCGGCCCGCCGCCCTTGCCGGCCGTCCGGTGCGGCCGTGCGGCCTGACGGGACGACGAACTGCCCGGAAACGAGGCGTCGCCCCGCGACCCACCCTGGCCGGCGTCCTCGGCCGACGAGGTGTCCGTCGGTCCGACGAGTGACCCGTGCGTGGTGTCGGGCGTGGCCGACTCCCAGCCGAAGCCGAGGGGCCGGCGTCGGGCCTTGCGGTCGCCCGGCGTGAATCCGCCCCGGCCGGCGTCGCCGCCCGACGGCGCCACGCGCCCCGCGATCCCGCCCCCCGACGTGGTCGGATACCCCGACGTGCCCGCACCCCGCGCACCAGGGCCGGCACGCCGGCCGGAGTCGGCAAGCCCGCTGGGGCCGGGATGCCCGCCGAGGCCGGGATGCCCGCCGGGGTCACGGCGTCCGGCGATACTGGCGGCCCCGGTTCGACCGAAACTGACCCAGGCCCGGAGGCGCGACCCGGCGAAGCCCCCCGCCACCCCAGCGACCCTCGCCCCGGAGAACCTGCCTGCCTCATCGCCCCACCCGGGCAACCCGAACGCCCCCGGAACCGAAGGCCGCAACCGCAGCCCCCGCACAGACTCCCCGACCCCAACCCCCCGACCACCGCCCTCAACCCCGCCACGTCCCACCGCCCCCTCCTCGTCGATCAAGAGGTTTGCGTCGGCGGAGGCGTCGGATCCGACGCAAACTTCTTGATCAACAGGGAAGGCGGGGGCGGGGGCGGGGTGGGGGAGGTCGTGGAGGAGGCCGGGGGCGTGGGTGGCGACCAGGTGGAGCCAGTGCTCGGGGGGTTCGCCGGGGCGGCGCGGTGCGGGCGCCTCGGCGGACGCGGTGGTGGGCCCGGTGGTGAGGCGGTCGGCGGTGGCCCGGAGCAGGCGGGCCAGCCGCTCACGCGGGCGCCGGGGCGGCGGCACCGCCGGACTCCAGTTCCAGCCCCTCGTACGCGAGGGTCAGCGCCTCGATGGCGATCTCCTGGGACAGGGTGTTCAAGTGCGCGCCCCGCCACCGGGTCGGCCACGCGTTGATCATGTTCCAGCGCAGCACCTCGGCGGTGCCGGCCGGGTCGAGCAGCACCACCGAGACGTTGCGCCGGTTCACCGTGCCCTTCGCGGCCGCGTTCACCCAGTCCCACAGCTCGCGCGACGCGGTCAGGCCGAAGTGGAGGGTGACCGGGGCGTACTCGACCTGGCCGGGGACCGCCCGGATCCGCTCGTTGCCGGCCTCCCGGTACGCCAGCGACGGTATGGCCACCTCGAAGCCGCTGACCTCGGTGAAGTGCCCGTTGGTGACGCCGTTGATGAGCAGCTTGAAGTGGTACGCCCGGTAGGGGTCGACGGGCGCGCCCGGCTGCGGGGTGGCCGTGGTGGGCATGTCAGCCTCCGATCGTCTCGGTCTCGGTGCCGCCGGCCCACTGGCTCAGCTTGAACACCACGAACTCCGCGGGCTTGACCACCGCGATGCCGATGTGGGCCACCACCATCCCGGCGTCGCGCACGTCGGCCGGGTTGGTCTCCTCGTCGCACTTGACGAAGAACGCCTCCTCGGGCGTGCGGCCGAGCAGCGCGCCGTCCCGCCACACCCGGGTGAGGAACGCGCCGATGTCCCGCCGGATCGAGCGCCACAGGGTGTAGTCGTTCGGCTCGAACACCATCCACCGGGTGCCGCCCGCGATGGCCAGCTCGATGGCGATGGAGAGCCGCCGCACGTTCAGGTAGCGCCACTCGCTGGCCTCGGCGGCGAGCGTCCGGGCGCCCCAGAGCCGGATGCCCTCGCCGGAGAAGAAGCGGATCACGTTGACGCCCTTGGGGTTGAGCACGTCGTGCTCCGGGCGGGTGACCCGGTACGCCAGGTCCACCGCGCCGCGTACCGGCTCGTTGGCCGGCGCCTTGTGCACGCCGCGCAGCGCGTCGGTGCGGGCCCAGATGCCGGCCACGTGCCCGCTCGGCGGGGTGAGGACCAGGTCGCCGCTGAGCGGGTCGCGGACCCGGATCCAGGGGAAGTAGTACGTGGCGAAGTCCGACTGCCGGGGCCGGTCGCCGCCGGGCGGGTCGTCGTCGGGCTTCGGCGTACCCTCGGCGGGCTTGCCGGACGACGGCTTGCCGGGCGTGGCGACCCGGGTGAGCCGGGAGATGTCGGCCACCTCGGGCGGCGGGTCGCAGATCGCGACCATGGTGCGCAGCCGCTCGGCCATGCTGATGAGCGCCTCGTGTGAGACCGGGTCGTGGTACCCGGGCGCGGCCAGGATGGAGATCTCGTCGATGGCCTCCAGCAGTTGCAGGCCGCTGCGCCGCCCGCCGGTGCCGGTGAGTTGGCCACCCTCGCCGACGTTCACCACCCAGCAGCGGGTGCCGCCGTTGTCGAGGAAGCCGAAGACCGCGCGGGCCAGGGGCGTGCTCTCCAGGTGCTCGCCGTCGGCGTAGAGCCGGAGGAACTCCGACCAGCTGTTCACGGCGAGCGCCTCGTCGACGTGGGCGGCGCGGTTCGGCGCGAGCCCGACGAAGGCGGCGGTGCTCGTGCCGACCGGGCCGATCGGGCGGGCCCCGCTCGGCACCTCCTCGACATAGATGCCGGGGGAGAAGTAGGTGGGCATCGGTCCTCCTTGAGGAGTCAGTCGGGGGCGCAGACGACGACGTGGTCTCCGTCGGCGGGGTGCAGCTCGGCGGTGTGGGTGCGGCCCCGGCCGATCAGCCGGATCCGCACCGGCCGGTCCGGGGCGTCGGGGTCGTGCGGGACGCCGACCAGCCGGAACCGGCCGGCCGCGTCGGTCTCGGTGGCCTGGGCGGTGCCGACCAGCTCGACCCGCATGGCGGCGAGCGGTTGGCGCTCCGGCCCGACCACCCGGCCGTCGAGGGTGCGCATGTCGAGCTGCCGCAGCCGCAGCGGCTGCCGCACGGGCGGCGCGGACGGCGCCGGCCGGTCGATCCGCGCCGGCACGTCGAGCAGCAGCGCGGGCCGGGGCGGCACGCCGAGGGCCCGCCAGAGCGCCGGGTCCCCGGCGGCCAGCACCACCTCGGGCTGGCCGGCCGCGGTGGCGGCGGCCAGCACCCGGTCCAGCGCCGGCAGCGCCGCCGGCCCGCCGCCGCTGACCAGCAGCCGGACCACAAAGCGGTACGGCTCGCGCGCCCCGCCGCTGGCCGCGGTCTGCCGGGCCGGCCGCAGCTCCAGCGGCCAGACGGTGAGGCCGCCGTCGGGGTCGTCGCGGGGCGGGCCGACCGGGACGGGGTCGCCCGCCGCCCCGGTCAGCCAGGCCGCGAGGTCGCCGACGGCCGCCTCGATGGCACCGGTCATCGCGGCGGCGTCCCCTGGATCCGGTACGCGATGGCCTCGTTCCAGACGTGCGGGTAGACGCCGATCTCGAAGTAGCGGGTGAACCGGTTGATCGGCGCGTTGCTGTGGTCGTGCCAGAGCAGCCACACCGGGGCGATGGTGAACAGCACGTAGTTGAGCGCGACCAGCGGCAGGTAGAGCGGGCCGAGCAGCCGCGCCTGGAGGACGTGCACGTCCTCGTGCCGCTGGATGCCGAGGCTGGAGCCGGCGCAGACCGTGCCGATGGTGGTGGCGTAGCGGGGCGAGACCCCCTCGACCACGTTGACCCGCCCGCTGCCCTGCGAGACCACCCGGTCGAGCTGGTGCCCGAAGACCAGGTGCAGGGTCAGGTAGAGCGCGCCGGTGACGGTGTTGAGCAGGCTCCAGGTGTGGTCGACCACGAAGAGGAAGATGCCCTTCGGGTCGGCGCCGTAGGTGCCGGCGGAGGCGACCGCCCAGCCGAACGGCGCGCCGACGAGCAGCCCGACGACCGCGCCGATCAGCAGACCGACGGTGCCGCCCGCCGCACCGCCGAGCACGACGCCAAGGACGATGTGGACGGCGGCGCTGATGATGCCGAGGACCATGGGGGTCACCTCTCTCAGACCCAGGAGCGGATGTAGCGGGGCTCGCGGCCCTGCGCGAGCTGGGTCGGCGACGCGTTCGTCGCCTGTCGGTTGCCGGGCGGCAGCTGGTTGATGCCGAGGGCGGCGGAGAAGATGACCAGCGCGTTGAAGAACGCAATGATCCACTTTTCGGATCCCGCGTCGTCGGCGAAGGCGGCGGTCAGGTACGACAGGACGAGCGCGAAGCCCAGGGCGATCCACTTGCGCGCCTTGTCGCCGCTCGGCCCGATGAGGCCGCCGATGACGTTGGTGGCGAGCAGGGTGGCGGCGCTGGCGCCGGTGAGGCTGCCCAGGGCGGCCCAGGTGAAGAGATCGTTCACGGCGATCCCCCTCTTCGGTTGGTGCGGTGGCGCGGTCGGGGTGGGTGGTGCGGCGGCCCCGGCTGGTGCGGCTCCGGGTGCCGCCCGGGTGGTGACTGCGCCGCGCCCGCTCAGGCGGGCCGGCCGGCCGGGGGAGTGGGCGCGGGGGTGGGTGTGGCCGGGGCGGCGGCGACCGGGCCGCGCGGGCGGCGGAGCAGGAGGACGACGACCACGGCGACCAGCAGCAGCACGACGACCCCGCCGACGACCAGCAGCCAGGGGAACGCGCCGCCGCCGGCAGGTTCCGCGCCGGTGACCGAGGGGCGTGGCGGCGCCTCCGCCTCGGCGACCAGTTCGGCGGGCTTGGCCTGGTTGGTGGTGAGCTTCCAGCTGACCGAGCGGCCGATGATCGTGCCGTTCGCGCTGAGCACCCGACCGGGGAAGGTCACCGATATCTCGATCGACATCAACGTGATGTACGCCCGGACCGTTTCCAGATTTTGTTCGGGTACTTTTCCGGCGTAACTCTCCGGGTTCAGCGGAAATGAGAAGCGATAGCGGTCGCCGATGCGGATCAATTTCACGCTGTCGCTGGTGAACTGTGACAATGGCTTCTTGCGATACGTGACCTGCACGCCGTAGAACTTGGCGCCCTCGTAGCGGCTCTCGTTGCCGGCGGGAAGAGTGGGCAGCTGACGCCGCATGTCGACGAAGGCGGTATGGACGTCCGGGTTCTGCCCTTCGAGCAGGGCCCTGTCGGCGGTGACCAGGAGTTGGCCGGTGACGGTGTCGTCGGGGTTCACGGTCAGCCCCAGATTGAGCTGCATGCAGCCGCTCAGTGCCGCCACGAGGGCGAGACACACCGCGAGGCGGAACGCCCTGCTGCGGCCGAGTCTCGTATTCATGGGCACAGTGTGTGTGATCGCCGTCACGTCTCGCAGTCAGCGATCAGTCACAGGCTTGTCGCCGATCTTACCGGCCCGCTCTCCCATTCGGCCGACCCGGAAAAGCGCGCCCGATCGATATTCTGGAGGATTGTGCGCGGCACAATTTCCGCTCAGCCCGGCGGCCGCCAGTCGGCGTACCGGGCGGCGGCGCGCAGGGCCGCCCTCGCCGGGGTCAGCCGGAGCACGCCGTCGCGCAGGGCGACCGCCGCGGGGTGGCGCAGCTGCTGGCCGTACCGCGCGGCGCGGGCGGAGGCCCGGGCGATCGCCTGGCTGCGGGGCCGCCGCTGCCGGTCGTACGCGGCCAGCGCCCCGGCCAGCTCGTCCGTTCCGCCGGCGCAGGCCGCGCCGAGCACCACGGCGTCCTCGATCGCCTGCCCCGCGCCCTGCCCCAGGTGCGGCGTCATGGCGTGCGCCGCGTCGCCGAGCAGGGCCACCCGGCCCCGGACGTACGACGGCAGCGGGGTCGCCAGGTGGAACAGGTCGGTCCGGAGCACCGCCCCGGGCGGCGTGGCCGCCAGCAGCGCCGGTATCGGCTCGTGCCAGCCGCCGAAGCGGTCCCGGACGGCCGCCAGCTCGTCCGGCTCGCGACCGCCCGGCGGGGCCGTCTCCGCCGCGTACCAGTAGAGCCCTCCATCGCCGAGCGGGACGGTGCCGAACTCCCGGCCCGGCCCCCAGGTGACGGCCGTCGCCACCGGCGCGGTCCAGCGGATCGCCGCCCGCCAGGCCGTCGAGCCGGAGTACGCCGGGGCCGGCAGGTCGGGCCAGAGCCGCCGGCGCAGCACGCTGTGCAGCCCGTCGGCCCCGACCACGAGGTCCGCCGGCAGCGTGGTCGGCGTGCCGTTCCGCTGGTACGTCACGGCGGGCAGGTCGGCGTCGACGTCGACCACGTCGGCGCCGGTGACCAGTGTCGAGGCCGGCAGGGCGTCGCGGAGCAGCCGGTGCAGCGCGGTCCGGTGGATCCCGAGCGCCGCGGTGCCGAGGGTCCGTTCCAGCGCGGCCCCGTCGATCCGGGACAGCCAGTGGCCGGCGCTGGTCCGCAGCCCGCCCGGCGAGTCCGGTACGCCCTGCCGGCGGATCGTGTCGCCCACGCCGAGCGCGTCCAGACCGCGCAGCGCGTTGGCCATGAGGGTCAAGCCGGTGCCCAGTTCGCGTGGCGCGGCGGCGCGTTCCAGCACCGTCACCCGCCAGTGCCGGCGGTGCAGGGCCAGCGCCGCGGCGAGCCCGCCGATGCCGGCGCCGACCACGATCGCGTGCGGCTCGCCCATGGCCGACCACCCCTTCTACGCCTGTAGAACGCCATACTACATCCGTAGAACGTCGGTGAGGAGGGGCGACAGTGAGTGGACGGGCGGCCCGGGTGGCGCGGCTGGCCGACGCGGCGGTGGAACTGCTGGCCGAGGGCGGCATGCGGGGCCTGACCCACCGCGCCGTCGACGCGCGCGCCGGGATGCCGCCGGGCACCACCTCGGCGTACCTGCGGACCCGCCAGGCGCTGATCGAGGCCGTGGTCCAGCGCCTCGCCGACCTCGACCGCGCCGACCTGGCGGCCCACGAGCTGCCCACCGCGCCACCCCACGCCGCCGCGGCGCTCGGGCCGGACGGGCTCGACCAGCTCGCCGCCGGGGTGGCCGACGTGCTCGACCGCTGGCTGACCACCGGCCGCAGTCGCGCCCTCGCGCGGTACGCCTGCCTGCTGGAGGCGGTGCACCGGCCCGAGCTGCGCCGGATCCTGGACCACGGCACCGTGCTCCGCGTCCAGGCCCGGGACCTGCTGGCCCGGGCCGGCGCGCCGGATCCGCGCCGGCAGGGCGACCAGCTCGTCGCGTTCATCGACGGGCTGCTCTTCGACCGCCTGGTCGGCGCCGGGGCGCTCAGCGCGCCGCCGCCCGGCACCCCGGCCAGTCGGGAGGACCTCCGGGCCGGGGTGCGTACCCTGCTGCGGGCGTTCACCGGAGCCTGACCCGACGCCCGGCCGTGACCGCCGCCACCGGTCCGGGGTGGCGCCCACCGCTGCCGACCGGCGCGACCAGGCCGCAGGATGGGTGGGCGGGCGCGACAGGAAGGCAGGCCATGGCGGGGTGGAGCGCGGTCCGGCTACGACGGCGCGGCGGGTCGGACGCTCCGCCGCGACCGGGAGCAGCCGTCCGGGAGGCGGCCGGGCGGCTGCGGCGGGGCTGGCTGCCGGTGGTCGAGGCCACCCTGGCGGCCACCGTGGCGTGGATCCTCGCCACCCGGTTGGTCGGCCACACGCAGCCGTTCTTCGCCCCGGCCGCCGCGCTGATCGTGCTCGGCCAGGCGCGCGGCCAGCGGATGCGCCGGGCCGTCGAGGTGGTGCTCGGCGTCGCGGCCGGCGTGCTCGTCGCCGACCTGGTGGTGCAGGCGCTCGGCCCCCGGAGCACCTGGACGGTGCTCACCGTCATCCTGCTCACCGTGGCCCTGGCGGTGGCCGTCGGCGCCAGCTCGGTCACCGTGGTGCAGGCGGCCGTCTCCGCGCTCTACCTGGTGGTGGTCTCCCCGCCGACCGAGTCGCTGGTGCCGTTCCGGTTCGTCGACGCGCTGATCGGCGGCGCGGTGGCCGTGGTGGCCAGCCAGCTCGTCGACGCCCGCCGGCCGCTCGCCCCACTGGTCAGCGAGTTCCGGCACACCTTCGCCGAGCTGGCCGGGGTGCTCGACGAGATCGCCGACGCGCTCGACCGGGGCGACGACGCGGCGGCGCTGGCCGCGCTGGAGCGGGCCCGGCACGCCGACGCGGGGGTGGAGCGGCTGCGCGGCGCCGTGCTGGCCGCCGGCGAGGCGCTGCGGCTCAACGTGCGCCGCCGCCGGCACCTGGGCCGGCTGCGCTCGGTGGAGGGCTCCATCCGGCAGATCGACTACGCGGTCCGCAACATCCGGGTACTCGCCCGCGCCGCGGTCACCCTGACCCGGGGACCGGCACCGGTCCCGGCCGAGCTGGGCGGCGCCGTGCGGACCCTCGCCGAGGCGGTGCGCTCGGCCGGTGACGCGCTCGCCGCCGACCTGACCGGGCAGGACGGCGTCGCCGACGCCCACGCCGAGCGGGTCGAGGTCGCCGCGCTGGAGGCCGTCCGGGCCGCCGGTCGGCTCTTCACCCCCGGCGAGACGCTGCCGCTCGCCATGATCATCGGGCAGGTCCGGGCCACCGCGATCGACCTGCTGCGCGGCGTGGGTGGCGACGACGACGCCACCGTGCTCGCCCGGGTCGACGCGGCGGTCACCGGGCCGGGGCACTGACCCGGCTCACCCCACCAGCCAGTCCACCGCCCGCCGCCGGATCTCCGCCGGCACCTCGTGCCCGCCGGCGAACTCGGCGTACTCGGCCGGGTAGCCGAGCCCGTGCAGGCGGGGCACCAGCCGCCGGCTGCACACGTCGACCGGCAGGACCCGGTCGTCGGTGCCGTGCGAGACGAACAACCGGGGCCGGCCGTGCGTGACCAGCGGCGCGGCGAAGCCGGGGGAGAAGGCCAGCACGGCGTCGACCAGGTCGCCGTTGGTCAGGCCCAGGGAGAGGGCGTACGAGGCGCCGTCGGAGAAGCCGCCCACGGTGACCCCGGCCACCGGGTACGCGCGGAACGTCGCGGCCAGCAGCGCGTCGATCCGGGCCACGTCCGGGCCGTACCCGGCGGCGATCAGGTCCCAGGTGCTGGCGAGCGCCTGCGGGGCGAGCAGCAGCAGCCGGTGCGCGTCGGCCAGCGGCAGCAGCAGGTCGAGGCCCTGCCGGGCCGAGCCGCCCGCGCCGTGCAGCAGCAGCACCAGCCGGTACGGTCCCTCCCCGCCGGTCGGCACGTGGCGCAGCGCGGGCGGCCCGCCGGCCGGGTCGGTGACCTCGGCCGGACCCGTCGGGCCGGGCGCGGTCACGGTGGTGGGGCGGGCGGTCAGCCGGCCGTGCCGGTATCCCTCCTCGGGCTGCCGGTGCGGCGGTGCTGGTTCGGTCACCTCGGCCCCCTGTCGTCGGTCGGGTCGGGCGGCGGATACCCGCCTGCCGGCCGCTCAACCACCGGCGCTCAGGCGCTCTCGCGGGCCACCAGCGTCGAGGGGAACGCGGTCACCGGCGGCACCGGGCGGCCGTCCAGGACCGCGGTCGCGGCCGCCGTGGCGATCCGGGCCACCGGGTGGGTGGCGGTGGTCAGCGCCGGGCTGCTCACGGCCGCGTACGGGATGTCGTCGAACCCGGCCACCGCCACGTCGTGCGGCACCCCGATCCCGCGCCCGCGCATCGCGGCGATCGCGCCCAGCGCGGTGGCGTCGCTGGCCGCGTAGATCGCGTCGGTGTCCGGCCAGCGGGTCAGCGCCTCCAGCGCCGCCCGGCCGCCCCGCGCGGCGGTGAAGTCGCCGTCGACCAGCCGCACCGGCAGCCCGGCCGCCCGCATGAGCCGCTGGTACGCGGTCACCGAGCGTTCGGCGCAGCTCAGCCAGCGCGGGCCGGTGACCATGGCGATCCGGCGGCGCCCGCCGGCGTGCAGGTGGCGCAGCACGGCGTCGGCGCCGCCGGCGTTGTCCACGTCGAAGGAGGGGACGGCCGGTGAGCCCGTGCCGATCGAGACGACCCGCCCGCGCAGCCCGGGGGGCACCGCGTCGAGGACCGGCGCGGTGGTGTTGACCAGCAGCACCCCGCAGACGCTCCGGTCGTCGCCGAGCCGGCGCAGCCCGGCCGGGGCGTCCAGGGGCAGCCACTCCAGGGCGACGCCCACCCCGTGCGGGGCGCACACCCGGGCGGCCGCGCTCACCAGCCGGTCCACGTACGGGTCGTCCAGCACGGTGGCGTCGGTGCCGGAGACCGCCACGACGAGGCGCACGCCGGCGCCCCGGACCAGCGCCCGGGCCGTGGTGTTGGGCACGTAGCCGAGCCGGTCGGCGGCGGCGCCGACCCGCTCCCGGGCGTCCACCGAGGCGAACCCGTAGCCGCCGAGCACCCGGGACGCGGTGGCCCGGGAGACCCCGGCCGCCCGGGCCACGTCGTCGAGGGTCGCCGGGCGGGTGGTGGGCGTCTCCATGTCTGGTCCTCCCCGTGCTGGCCGTTCTGTCGGCATCATGCCCGGTCGGGCCCGCCCGGGGTAAGGGGTGGGAGCGTTTGTGGTGGTAGCGCTCTCAGGTGTGCGATGGTCGTCGGACCAACCTGGGGGAGAGGACGACACCACGGTGAGCAGCACCATCGACGCGCCGGCCGACGCCGGCGCCACGACACCACGGGCGGTCCTGGCCGCCCGCAACGGCGTGGCGGTCGTGTTCGCCCTCAACGGGCTGGCGGTGGCGACCTGGTTCGCCCGGGTGCCCGCGATCCGCGAGTCGCTCGGGCTCAGCGCCGGGCGGCTCGGCCTGCTGCTGCTGGCCATGTCGGCCGGCGCGCTGGTCGCCATGTCCACCGCCGGTCTGGTCACCCTCCGGCTCGGCCCGGCCCGCACCGTGGCGGCCTCGACCGTGCTGGTCGCCCTCGGCCTGACGGCCGCCGGTCTCTCCGCCAGCCTGGCCGGCTCGCTGGTCGGCGTGGTGGTCGGGCTCTTCGCCGTGGGGTACGGCTCCGGGGCCTGCGACGTGGCCATGAACGTCGAGGGCGCGGCCGTGGAGAAGCGGCTCGGCCGGACGATCATGCCCCGGTTCCACGCCGCCTGGAGTCTCGGCTCGGTCGCCGGGGCCGGGCTGGGCGCCGGGGCGGCCCGGCTGGGCGTACCGGTCGGCTGGCACCTGCCCGTGATCGCGGTGGTGGTCCTGGCCGGCACGCTGCTCGCCGCCCGGGCCTTCCTGCCCGCGCCGGCCGAGACGGCCGGCCCGGCCGAGCCGGCCGCGCACCGGCGCGCGCTGCTGGCCACCTGGCGGGAGCCGCGGACCCTGCTCATCGGCCTGTTCGTGCTGGTGATGGCGTTCACCGAGGGAAGCGCGAACGACTGGCTGGCGGTGGCGTTCGTCGACGGGTACGGGGTGAGCGAGGCGGCCGGCGCCGCCGTCTTCGGGGTCTTCGTGGTCGGCATGACGATCGGCCGGACCGCCGGCACCGTGGCGATCGACCGGTGGGGCCGGGTGCCGGTGCTGTTCGGCACCATCGCGCTGGCCGCCACCGGGGCCACCTGCGCCGTGCTGGCCGGCTCCGGGCCGCTCGCCGTGGCCGGCGTGGCGCTGTGGGGCGTCGGGGCGTCGCTCGGCTTCCCGGTCGGGATGAGCGCCGCCGCCGACGACGAGGACCGGGCGCCGACCCGGGTCAGCGTGGTCGCCATGATCGGCTACACCGCGTTCCTCGCCGGCCCGCCGCTGCTCGGCTTCCTCGGTGACCACCTGGGCATCCTCGACGCCCTCGGCGTGGTGCCGCTCCTGCTGCTGCCCACCCTCGCCCTGGTCCCGATCCTGCGCCCGCCGGCCCGCTGACCCGCGGCCCGGCACGCCGGCCGGCTCAGCGGACGTCCACCCGGCTTCCAGCCGGTTGCCAGGTACGGGTGCTGCACTGGGTGGGACGCCGAGGAGAGGAGGCGGGCATGGGCTGGTTCACCCGACGGGCCGCCGACCCGACGACCCCGACGAAGCTCGACCGCGAGGCGAACCGGGACGACCTGGCCGCGCTGGAGGCGTTCGTGACCAGCCGGCGCGGGGTGGAGTTCTACCTGGAGCCGGAGACCACCGCCACGGACACGACGGTGGTGGCCGTCGCCCACGACGGTGAGTGGATCCGGCGCCGCACCGGCACGCCCCGGGCCGCCGGGAAGATCGCCCGGAAGCACGCGGTCCCGCTCTACGAGGCCGCCCGCACCGGCTACCCGGAGCGGATGCGCGCCTGGAACCGGGCCCACCCGGAGCGGCGCGCCCGCTGACCCCGGCGTGGCTCAGCCGGCGCCGGCCAGCACGGCCCGCGCCTCGGCCAGCCGCAGCGGTTCCTCGTGGGCCGAGACGAACCAGGCGAGGTCGTCATCGAGCAGGCTCGCCGCGAGGGCCAGGTCCGGCCCGTCCTCGGGCGTCCGCAGGTGCGCCGGCGGCGGGTACCAGCAGTCGCCGAGCAGCAGCACCCCGGAGTCCGGCACCCGCACCACCGCGGAGTCCGGCGCGTGCCGGCCGCCCACGTGCCGGACCACCACGCCGGTGGGCAGGGTCAGCTCGTCGGCGAACGTGCGGGTGGGCGGGAGCACGGCGAAGCCGTCCCAGGAGTCGACCGCCAGGGCCCGGGCCCGGAAGCTGTGCCCGAGGCGGGGGTCCTCGCGGACCTGCTCGCGCAGGTAGCGGTGACTCCACGGCCGGGCCGCCTCGGCGCGCAGCAGGGCCACCGCCGACTCGTGCCCGACGATCTCCACCTCCGGCCAGGCGCAGGCGCCCCAGACGTGGTCCCAGTGGTGGTGGGTGTAGACCAGCCAGCGCGGCTCCGGCAGCCCGGCCGCCGCCAGCGCGGCCCGGATCTCCCGGGCGTGGGCGGGGCTCTGGCCCGCGTCGACGATCACACTTCCGCGGTCGTCGGCCACCACGGCCACGGTCGGCCGGACCGCGAGCGGGTCGGGATCGCCGGGAAACAACCAGACCCGACCGTCGAGGTGTCGCAGCGTCACCGGCAATTCCTCCCCGCTCCGTGGCAGCTCATCCACAGTCGACCGCGATGCTATCCGCCGGCCGCCGCCCCGGGCCGCCCCGGCTGCGGCGACGCGGGTCGTCCGGGGTGGCGGGCGGCCGGCGGGAACGCTCGCCACGGACCGTGGAAATGCCGCCGCTGCCATCGATTCACGCCATTGCCATCGGAGCTGGAGGATGCCACTCGCAGATCGACTGCTGCGGATGTCGAGGGCCGGGCGGAGGCCGGGGGACCCGGCGTTGACCCGCGCCGGGCGGCTGTGGCAGCATTCGCGGCCTGACGGCAGTGAAGGAAGCCGGTGCGATTCCGGCGCGGTCCCGCCACTGTCACCGGGGAGCGATCCCCCCTCGTGAGTCACGGCCGTGCGTGCGCGGTTGGAAGGCCGGGGGTGAGCGTCGATCCGGAAGCCAGGATACTTCGGCCGTCGGAGAGCCCCAGGGCGTGGACACCCGAGGAGGACCCGATGCACGGCCTTTCCGCCATCGACGACGATCGTCGTTTCCGGCCGGCGCGCACCGACGCGCCGCTGACCGCTCGCCCCGCCGCCCCGCCGGCCGCCGTGCCGCGCGCCGGGCTGGCCCGCGCCGTCCGCCGCTGACCGCCCCGGCGGGTCCCGCACCCGGCCGGGCGCCCCTGCCGACCCGCCGTCGGTGAGCCGTCCGCCGGACCCGCGTACCCGCCGCACCCGCACCCACCCCCGCCCGCCGCCGGCCCTGCCGCGCCGTCGGGCGTCACGCTCCGGAGCCGTCCGTGCGCATCCTGCTGCTCTCCACCGCCGACACCGACCTGCTCGCCGCCCGGGCGAGCCGCGCCGACTACCGGCTGGCGAACCCCGCCCGGGTCGCCGCCGACGCCGTGCCCGCGCTGCTCGACGGCGTCGACCTGGCCGTCGTACGCCTGCTCGGTGGCCGGCAGGCGTGGCCGGACGGCCTCGCCGCGGTGCTCGGCTCCGGCGTGCCCACGGTCGTGCTGGGCGGCGAGGCGGTGCCCGACGCGGAGCTCATGGCGGCGTCCACGGTGTCCGCCGGGGTGGCCGCCGAGGCGCTCGCCTACCTGGTCGAGGGCGGCCCGGAGAACCTCGCCGAGCTGGCCCGGTTCCTCTCCGACACGGTGCTGCTCACCGGCGAGGGCTTCGCCCCGCCCGCGCCCACCCCGCCGCACGGCATCCTCGGCGCCGACCCAGCGCCCGACGGCCGGCCGGTGGTCGGCATCGTGTTCTACCGGGCGCACGCCCTGGCCGGGAACACCGCCTTCGTCGAGACCCTCGCCGACGCCGTCACGGCGGCCGGCGGTCAGCCGCTGCCGGTGTTCTGCGGCTCCCTGCGCGGCCTCGCCCCGGGCGCCGGCCCGCTCGAGGAGTTCGCGCGCTGCGACGCCCTCGTGGTCACGGTGCTCGCGGCCGGCGGGACGGTCGCCGCGGACGCCTCCGGGGGCGGCGACGAGGACGCCTGGGACGTCGGCGCGCTCGCCGCCCTGGACGTGCCGATCGTCCAGGCGCTCTGCCTGACCAGCGACCGCGACCGCTGGGCGGCCAGCGACGCCGGACTGTCCCCGCTGGACGCCGCCATGCAGGTGGCCATCCCCGAGTTCGACGGCCGGATCGTCACGGTGCCGTTCTCGTTCAAGCGGATCGACGCCGACGGGCTCTCCGTCTACCAGCCGGACCCGGAGCGCGCCGCCCGGGTCGCCGGCATCGCCGTCCGGCAGGCGCGGCTGCGGCACGTGCCCAACGCCGACAAGCGCCTGGCCATCGTCCTCAGCTCGTACCCGACGAAGCACTCCCGGGTCGGCAACGCGGTCGGCCTGGACACCCCGGCCTCCGCGGTCCGGCTGCTCGCCGCCCTGGCCGAGGCCGGCTACCACCTGGGCGACGCTCCCGTGCCGGACGACGGGGACGCGCTGATCCACACCCTGATCGCCGCCGGCGGGCACGACGTCGAGTGGCTCACCCCCGAACAGCTCGCCGCCGCCGAGGCGCGGGTGCCGGGGGAGACCTACCGGCGCTGGTTCGACGCGGTGCCCGCCCCGCTGCGGGAGCGGATGCGGGAGCACTGGGGCGAGCCGCCCGGCCGCCTCTACACCGACGGCGGCGACCTCGTCCTCGCCGGACTGCGCTTCGGCAACGTGGCACTGCTCATCCAGCCGCCCCGCGGCTTCGGCGAGAACCCCGTGGCCATCTACCACGACCCGGACCTGCCGCCCAGCCACCACTACCTCGCCGCGTACCGGTGGCTGGCCGCCCCGGTCGCCGACGGTGGCTTCGGCGCGGACGCCGTGGTCCACCTCGGCAAGCACGGCACCCTGGAATGGCTGCCCGGCAAGGGCCTCGGACTGGCCGCCGACTGCGCCCCCGACGCGGTCCTCGGTGACCTGCCGCTGGTCTACCCGTTCATCGTCAACGACCCCGGCGAGGGCACCCAGGCCAAGCGCCGCGCGCACGCCGTGGTCGTCGACCACCTGGTGCCGCCGATGGCCCGCGCGGAGACGTACGGCGACCTGGCGAAACTCGAACAGCTCCTCGACGAGTACGCCACCGTGCAGGCCCTCGACCCCGCCAAGGCGCCCACCGTGCAGCGGCAGATCTGGGACCTGGTCCGCGCCGCCGAGCTGCACCACGACCTGCACCAGGCGGAGATGCCCGGCGCGGACGACTTCGACGACTTCGTGCTGCACCTCGACGGGTACCTCTGCGAGGTCAAGGACGTGCAGATCCGCGACGGCCTGCACATCCTCGCCGAGGCGCCCGCCGGACAGGCCCGGGTCAACCTGGTCCTCGCCGTGCTGCGCGCGCCGCAGGTCTGGGGCGGCGCCCGCGTGCTGCCCGGGCTGCGCCAGGCTCTCGCCGCGCACGCCGGCCTGGACGAGGCGGCGCTGCTCGCCACGCCCGGCGCGCGGATCGCCGTGCCGGCGGCGCTCACCGACGCCGTCGACGGGCCGGCCGCCACCGCCGCCGACGCGGTCGACCTCATCGAGGCCCTGGCCCGCCGGCTCGTGCTCGGCATGGAGACCCTCGGCTGGGACGCCACCAAGGCCGGCGCGGTGGTCGAGGAGGTGGTCGGCGGGCCGGTGCCCGAGGCCGCCGAGGTGCTCGACTTCGCCGCCCGCGAGGTGGTGCCCCGGCTGGACCGGACCACCGACGAGATCGGCCGGGTGCTCGGCGCGCTCGACGGCCGGTTCGTGCCGCCCGGCCCGTCCGGCTCGCCCACCCGGGGGCTGGTCAACGTGCTGCCCACCGGCCGCAACTTCTACTCCGTCGACCCGAAGGCCATCCCCAGCCGCAACGCCTGGGACGTCGGGGTGGCTCTCGCCGACTCGCTGCTGGCGCGGCACCTCGCCGACACCGGCGCGTACCCGCGCTCGGTCGGGCTCACCGTCTGGGGCACCAGCGCCATGCGCACGCAGGGCGACGACATCGCCGAGGTGCTGGCGCTGCTCGGCGTCCGTCCGGCGTGGGACGACCGGTCCCGCCGCGTCACCGGCGTCGAGGTGGTGCCGCTGCCCGAACTGGGCCGCCCCCGGATCGACGTCACGGTGCGCATCTCCGGCTTCTTCCGGGACGCCTTCCCGCACGTGGTGGCCCTCATCGACGACGCCGTCCGGCAGGTCGCCGCGCTCGACGAGCCGGCCGCCGGGAACTTCGTGAAGGCGCACGTCGACGCGGACGTCGCCGAGCACGGCGACGCGCGCCGGGCCACCGCCCGCATCTTCGGCTCCAAACCCGGGGCGTACGGGGCGGGGCTGCTGCCCCTCATCGACGCCCGGAACTGGCGCACCGACGCCGACCTGGCCGAGGTGTACGCCGTCTGGGGCGGCTACGCCTACGGGCCGGGGCTGGACGGGCGGGAGGCGCGGGCCGACATGGAACGCTCCTTCGCCCGGATCGCCGTCGCCGTGAAGAACCAGGACACCCGCGAGCACGACATCGTCGACTCCGACGACTACTTCCAGTACCACGGCGGGATGGTGGCCATGGTCCGCCACCTCACCGGCGGTGCCCCGGCCGCGTACGTGGGGGACTCGGCCATGCCGCACGACGTCCGCACCCGCACCCTCGGCGAGGAGACCCGCCGGGTGTTCCGGGCCCGGGTGGTCAACCCCCGCTGGATCGCCGCCATGCGCCGGCACGGCTACAAGGGTGCCTTCGAGCTGGCCGCCACCGTCGACTACCTGTTCGGCTACGACGCCACCGCCGGGGTCGTCGACGACTGGATGTACGAGCGGCTCGCCGAGGCGTACCTGTTCGACCCGGAGACCCGGGAGTTCCTGGAGCGGTCCAACCCGTGGGCGCTGCGCGGCATCACCGAACGGCTGCTGGAGGCCGCCGACCGCGGACTGTGGGCCGCCCCCGAGCCGGTCACCCTCGACCGGCTGCACGAGACGTACCTGGCCAGCGAGGGCGACCTGGAGGACCGGCTGTGAGCGCGAGGAGTGAGCCGGTTCTGCGAGCCCCGCAGTCGCGAACGAAGGAGCCGCAGTGACCAGCTATCCGTTCAGCGCGGTGCTCGGGATGGACGAGATGCGGCTCGCGCTGCTGCTCAACGCGGTCAGCCCGGCCATCGGCGGGGTGCTGGTCCGGGGCGAGAAGGGCACCGCCAAGTCCACCGCGGTGCGCGCCCTCGCCGGGCTGCTGCCCCCGGTCGACCGGGTGGCCGCCTGCCGCTTCGCGTGCGACCCGGCCGCGCCCGACCCGGGCTGCCCGGACGGGCCGCACCCGGCCGGGTCGGCGGGAGAGCGCCGCCCGGCCCGCCTGGTCGAGCTGCCGGTGGGCGCCGCCGAGGACCGGGTGGTCGGCTCGCTCGACCTGGAGAAGGCCCTCGCCGAGGGGGTACGCGCCTACGAGCCCGGCCTGCTCGCCGCCGCCCACCGGGGCGTGCTCTACGTCGACGAGGTCAACCTGCTCCACGACCACCTGGTCGACCTGCTCCTGGACGCGGCGGCGATGGGTCGCTGCCACGTCGAGCGGGAGGGCGTGTCGGTCAGCCACGCCGCCCGGTTCCTCCTGGTCGGCACCATGAACCCGGAGGAGGGGGAGCTGCGCCCGCAGCTGCTCGACCGATTCGGGCTCACCGTCGAGGTGGCCGCCAGCCGCGACCCCGCCGTACGCGCCGAGGTGGTCCGCCGCCGCCTCGCCGCCGACGCCGACCCGGCCGGTTTCGCCGCCGGCTGGGCCGAGGCGGACGCCGAGGTGGCCCGCCGGGTCGCCGCCGCCCGGCGCCGGCTGCCCGGGGTGGCGCTGCCCGACGCGGCGCTGCGGCAGATCGCCGAGGTCTGCGCCGCGTTCGACGTGGACGGCATGCGCGCCGACATCGTCACGGCCCGCACCGCCGTGGCGCACGCCGCCTGGCGGGGCCGGGAGCGGGTGGCCGCCGAGGACGTCCGAGTCGCCGCCCGCCTGGCCCTGCCGCACCGCCGCCGCCGGGACCCGTTCGACACCCCGGGCCTGGACGAGCAGCGCCTGGACGAGGCGCTGCGCCGCGCCCGCGAGCAGCACCCCGACGACGACCCGGACGACGGCCCGGACGGCGGCGGCCCGGCCGGTGGGCCCGGCGGTGGGCCGGAGCCGGACCGCGGGCCGGACTCCGCCGGCGGGCCCGGCGGAACCGGGGCGGACGTTGGCGGCGGGTCCGACCCCGACGGTCCCGGCCGGTCGGCCCGCGGGAAGGGCGGCGCCGGTGGCCGGGACCGGTCCGGGGGGTCCGACGACGCCGGACGCCCCGGGCCGCCGGACGACGGGCGTGGCGGGGCCGGCCACGACGGCCCTGCCGCCGACTCGGATCCGTCCGGCCACCCGGACGACGACGGGAGCGGCGGTGGCCACGACCCCGACGGCGCGCCGCCCGGTGGCGGCCACCGGGGGCGGCCGCACGCCCGACGGTCCCGTCCCGGCGCCCGGCCGGGGGACCCGGACCATGCGGAGGGAGGGACCGTGGCCGTACCCGACGGGGGGCTGCGTGCCCGGCTGCTCACCGCGCCCGGCATGGGCGAGGGTGTGCCCGGCCGGCGCTCCCGGGCCCGCACCGGGCGGGGCCGCACCACCGGCGCCCGGGTGCCGGCCGGCCCGGCCGGCGCGCTGCACCTGCCGGCCACCGTCCGGGCCGCCGCCCCGCACCAGGCCGCCCGCGGCCGGGCCGGCGGGCCGCTGCGGCTGCGCCCGTCCGACGTGCGCGAGGCGGTCCGCGAGGGACGCGAGGGCAACCTCGTTCTCTTCGTGGTCGACGCCAGCGGGTCGATGGGCGCCCACCAGCGGATGTCCGCCGTCAAGGGCGCCGTGCTGGCCCTGCTCACCGACGCGTACCAGCGGCGGGACAAGGTCGCCGTGGTCGCCTTCCGGGGCGCCGGGGCACAGACCCTGCTGCCGGCCACCTCCTCGGTGCTCGCCGCCTCGGTCCGGCTGGCCGAGCTGCCCACCGGCGGGCGTACCCCCCTCGCGGAGGGGCTGCTCGCGGCGGCCGACCTGCTGCGGGTGGAGCGGCTGCGCGACCCGAAGCGCCGCCCCCTCGTGCTGGTGGTCACCGACGGCCGCGCCACCGCCGGCCACCGCCCGCTCGACCGGGCCGCCCGCGCCGCCGCGGTGCTCGCCGCCACCGGCGCGCCCTGCGTCGTCGTCGACTGCGAGTCCGGCCCGGTCCGCCTGCACCTGGCCCGCCGCCTCGCCGCCCACCTGCACGCCCCGCACCACCACCTCGCCGACGTGGCCAGTGACCCGCTCGTCGGCCTCACCACGAGGAGCGCCGCCTGATGCCGCAGGGAAAGCCGACCCACGTGCCCGCCGACGGGCTGACCACCCGGCAGCGGCGCCACCGGCCGCTGCTGATCGTGCACACCGGACAGATGAAGGGGAAGTCGACCGCCGCGTTCGGGCTGGCGCTGCGCGCCTGGACCGCCGGGCTGCCGATCGGCGTCTTCCAGTTCGTCAAGAGCGCCAAGTGGCGGGTGGGGGAGGAGAACGCCTTCCGGGCCCTCGGCGAGGTGCACGGGCGCACCGGGCAGGGCGCCCCGGTCACCTGGCACAAGATGGGCGAGGGCTGGTCCTGGATCCAGCGCGGCGGCGCGGCCGACCACGCCGAGGACGCCCGCGAGGGCTGGCGGCAGATCCAGCGCGACCTGGCCGCCGAGCGTTACGGGCTCTACGTGCTCGACGAGTTCACGTACCCGATGAAGTGGGGTTGGGTCGACGTGGACGAGGTCGTCGCCACCCTGCGCGACCGGCCCGGCTTCCAGCACGTGGTGGTCACCGGACGGGACGCGGACCCGCGGCTGGTCGAGGCGGCCGACCTGGTCGCCGAGCTGACCAAGGTCAAGCACCCGATGGACGCCGGTCAGAAGGGCCAGAAGGGCATCGAATGGTGACGCCCTGGGCGCTGCCCCGGCTGGTCGTCGCCGCCCCGGCCAGCGGGCACGGCAAGACCACCGTGGCCACCGGGCTGCTCGCCGCGCTGCGCCGCCGCGGCCTGGCGGTCAGCCCGCACAAGGTCGGCCCCGACTACATCGACCCCGGCTACCACGCGCTCGCCGCCGGCCGCCCCGGCCGCAACCTCGACCCCTGGCTGGTCGGCCCGGAGCGGATCGCCCCGCTGCTGCGGCACGGCGCCAGCGTGCCCACCCCGGCCGACGTGGCCGTGGTGGAGGGGGTGATGGGGCTGCACGACGGCGCGGTCGGCCACGGCGGGTACGCCTCCACGGCCCACGTGACCCGGCTGGTCGAGGCGCCGGTGCTGCTGGTGCTCGACACCACGGCGCAGGGCCGCTCCGCCGCCGCGCTGGTGCTCGGCATGCGCGCCTTCGACCCGGCGGTACGCATCGGCGGGGTGGTCCTCAACCGGGTCGGCTCGCCCCGGCACGAGACGCTGCTGCGCGACGCGCTCGCCGAGGTGGACGTGCCGGTGCTCGGCGCGGTGACCCGGGCCGCCGAGGTGGCCGCGCCGTCCCGTCACCTCGGGTTGGTGCCGGTCGCCGAACGCGCGCCGGAGTCGGTCGCCGTGGTGGCCGCCCTCGCCGACCTGGTCGAGGCCACCGTGGACCTCGACGCCGTGCTGGCGCTGGCCCGCACCGCGCCGCCGCTGACCGCGCCCGCCTGGGATCCGGCCGCCGCGGTCGGCGGCCCGCCGGCACCGCCCGCCCGGTCGTGGCGGTGGCCGGCGGGGCGGCGTTCACCTTCTCGTACGCGGAGACCGCCGAACTGCTCACCGCGGCCGGCGCGGAGGTGGTGACCCTCGACCCGCTGCGCGACGAGGCCCTGCCGCCCGGCACCCGGGCCCTGGTGATCGGCGGCGGCTTTCCCGAACTGCACGCCGACGCCCTGGCCGGCAACACCGCGCTCCGCGCCGAGCTGGCCGGCTTCGACGGCCCGGTGGTCGCCGAGTGCGCGGGGCTGCTCTACCTCGGCCGCTCCATCGACGGGGTGCCGATGTCCGGGCGGCTCGACCACACCGCCCGGATGACCGGCCGGCTCACCCTCGGCTACCGCGACGCGGTGGCCGCCGCCGACTCCCCGGTGCACCGCGCCGGCGACCCGGTACGCGGACACGAGTTCCACCGCACCGTCACCGACCCGGGGCACGGCGACCGCCCCGCCTGGCACTGGGACGGCGCCCCGCACGGCTTCGTGGCCGGCCGGGTGCACGCGTCCTACCTGCACACCCACTGGGCCGGGCACCCGGCGGCGGCCCGCCGGCTGGTCGAGGCGGCGAGCGGGTGAGCCCGCCCGCCGCCGTGCTGACCGGGATCGGGGTCGGACCCGGCGACCCGGAACTGCTGACGCTCAGGGCCGCGCGGCTGCTGGGCGAGGCCGACCTGGTGTTCGTACCCGTGCTGGACCGGCTCGCCGCGGACCCGGACGCGCCCGCCGGGCGGGCCGAGACCACCGTGCGCGCGCACGTGCCTGCGGACCGGCTGCGCCGGCTGCCGTTCGCCCTGGACGACCGGGGCGGGGTGACCGCCCGCCGGGAGCGGGCCTGGGACGCCGCGGCGGCGGCCGTGGTGGCCGCCGTCGACGGCGGCGCCCGGTCGGTCGCCTTCGCCACCATCGGCGACCCCAACGTCTACTCGACCTTCGGCTACCTGGCCGACGGGGTCCGGGCCCGGCGACCCGGGGTCGCGGTGCGGACCGTGCCCGGCATCACCGCCATGCAGGACCTGGCCGCCCGCGCCGGGGTGGCGCTCTGCGAGGGCCGGGAACCGCTCACCCTGCTGCCCGCCACGGCCGGCCTCACGCCGGTCGCCGACGCGCTCGCCGGCCCCGGGACCGTCGTCGTCTACAAAGGCTGGCGCCGCCACCCCGACCTGGTCGACGAGCTGCGCCGGCAGGGCCGGCTGGCCGACGCTGTGCTGGGCCGGGCGCTGGGCCTGCCCGGCGAGCGGATCGGGCCGGTGGACGCCATGGCCGGCGACCTGCCCTACCTGTCGACGCTGCTCGTCCCGGCCCGCCGGGACGGCCGGGGAGGAAAACTGTGACCACCATCGGCAAGGTCTGGTTCGTCGGGGCCGGCCCGGGCGCGGCCGACCTGCTCACCCTGCGCGCCGCCCGGGTCATCGCCGAGGCCGACGTGGTGATCTGGGCGGCCAGCCTCGTGCACGCCGACGTGCTGGCCCACGCCCGCCCGGACGCCGAGATCGTCGACTCCTCCCAGCTGCCCATCGAGGGCGTCCGGCCGCTGTACGAGCGGGCCGCCGCCGACGGGCGGACCGTGGCCCGGATCCACTCCGGCGACCCGGCCCTGTGGGGAGCCGTGCAGGAGCAGTTCGACCTGTGTCGCGACCTCGGTCTGGCCGTCGAGGTGGTGCCCGGGGTGTCCTCGTTCACCGCGGTCGCCGCGCTGGTCGGCCGGGAGCTGACCATTCCCGAGGTGGCCCAGTCGGTGATCCTCACCCGCCTGGAGGGCGGCAAGACGCCGATGCCAGCCGGCGAGCGGGTCCGCGAGTTCGCCCGCCACGGCACCACCATGGCGCTGTTCCTTTCCGCCGCCCGCTCCGGGCAGGCCCAGGCGGAGCTGCTGGCCGGCGGCTACCCGCCGGAGACGCCGGTGGTGGTCGCCTACCAGGCGACCTGGCCGGACGAGCTGGTCGTCCACTGTGCGCTGGGCGAGCTGGAGGCCACCGTCAAGGCGCACCGGCTGTGGAAGCACACCCTGTTCCTCGTCGGGCCGGCGCTCGCCGCCACCGGCACCCGCTCGCACCTGTACCACCCGGGGCACTTCCACACCTACCGGCGGGCCGAGCCGGGCGCCCGCGCCGCGCTGCGCCGTGCCCGCGCCGACCGGCCCGGCGACGGCCGGCCCGGTGACCCCACCGGGGACGGCCGGTGACGTACGCCGAGCCGCCGCTGCGCGAGCCGGACCTGCCGCGCACGGCGAAGGTCCGGCCCACCGCGCTGCGTACCGGCTGGACCACCGGCGCGTGCGCCACGGCCGCGACCAAGGCGGCGCTGACCGCACTGGTCACCGGCGAGCCGCAGCGCCAGGTGGAGATCGGCCTGCCGGCCGGCCGACGGGTCACCTTCGCGGTGGCCCGCTGCGACCTCGACCCGTCCCGCCGGGCGGAGGCCGTCGTGGTCAAGGACGCCGGCGACGACCCCGACGTCACCCACGGCGCCGAGCTGACCGCCACGGTCACCTGGCGGGACGAGCCGGGGCTGCGCCTCGACGGCGGGCCGGGCGTCGGCACGGTCACCCGGCCGGGGCTCGGCCTGGCGGTGGGCGGCCCGGCCATCAACGAGACCCCGCGCCGCATGATCGGCCAGGCCGTCGCCGAGGTGGTCGACCTCGGCGAGACCGGCGTCCGCGTGGTGATCAGCGTGCCGCGCGGCGAG
Organism: Micromonospora halotolerans; assembly: GCF_032108445.1. Taxonomy (NCBI): domain Bacteria; kingdom Bacillati; phylum Actinomycetota; class Actinomycetes; order Micromonosporales; family Micromonosporaceae; genus Micromonospora; species Micromonospora halotolerans. The sequence continues at coordinate 5,138,555 of NZ_CP134876.1, forward strand.
ATCATGGCCCGCAAGACCACGAACCGGCGGCTCGGCATCCTCGGCGGCATCTCGATCCTCGGCACCACGGGGATCGTCCGGCCCTTCTCCACCGCCTCCTGGCGGGCCAGCGTGGTGCAGGCCGTGCACGTGATGGCCGCCCAGGGCGAGCGGACCGTGGTGCTGTGCACCGGCGGGCGGACCGAGCGGGCGGCCCGGGCGCTGCTGCCGGAGCTGCCCGAGGTGTGCTTCGTCGAGGTCGGCGACTTCACCGGCGCGGCCGTCACGGCCGCCGTCGGCGACGGGATGACCGGGGTGGTCTTCGTCGGCATGGCCGGCAAGCTGGCCAAGCTCGCCGCCGGCATCCTGATGACCCACTACACCCGGTCCAAGGTGGACCTGTCGCTGCTCGGCGCGGTGACCGCCGAGGCCGGCGGCGACCCGGACCTGGTCGCCGCCGTCACCGCGGCCAACACCGGCCGGCACGCGTACGAGCTGTGGGCGGCCGCCGGACTGCTCGGCCCGGCCGGGGACCTGCTCTGCCACCGGGTCCGGCAGGTGCTGCGCCGCTTCGCCCGGCACGCGGTCAGCGTCGACGTCGCCATGGTGGACTTCGCCGGCGAGCGGATGGTCGCCTCCTCCGGGCGGTGGGCCGCGTGACCCCGACCGTGCTCGTGGCGGGGATCGACGCCGCCGGCCGGCCGGCGCACCCCGCGCTCGTGGCGGCGCTGGCCGGCGCCGGGCTGGTCGTCGGCGCCGCCCGGCACCTGGCCGCCGTGCCCGTGCCGCCCGGCTGCGCCACCGTCGTCCTCGGCCCGCTCGCCCCCGCCCTGGACCGGCTCGCCGCCGCCGTCACCGCCGGCACACCCGCGGTGGTGCTGGCCAGCGGCGACCCCGGCCTCTTCGGCATCGTCCGCCGGCTCCGCGCCGCCGGCCTGCCGCTGCGGGTACTGCCCGCCGTCTCCAGCGTGGCCGCCGCGTTCGCCCGCGCCGGGCTGCCCTGGGACGGCGCCGCCGTGGTCACCGCGCACGGCCGGGACCCGCGCCCCGCGGTCAACGCCTGCCGCGCGCTGCCCGCCGTCGCGGTGCTCACCGCACCCGGAGCGGGCGCGGCCGAGCTGGGCGCCGGCCTGGCCGGCTGGGACCGCCGCCTGGTCGTCGCCGAGCACCTCGGCACCACCGACGAGCGGGTCACCTGGACCACGCCGGCCGAGGCCGCCGCGACGGCCTGGACCGACCCGCACGTCGTGCTCAGCCTCGCCCCGGACACCGCGCCGGCCGGGATGCGCGCCGACGACCAGCCCGCCGCCGCGCCGGCCGGGGGGTGGGCGCTGCCCGAGTCCGCGTACGCCCACCGGGACTCGATGATCACCAAGGCCGAGGTCCGGGCCCTCGTGGTGGCCCGGCTGCGGCCCCGCCTCGGCCGTCTCGTCTGGGACGTCGGCGCGGGCAGCGGCTCGGTCGGCATCGAGTGCGCGCTGCTCGGCGCCGCGGTGCTCGCCGTCGAACGCGACCCCGCCGCGCCGATCCGGGCCAACGCCGCCCGGCACGGCGTCGACGTGCGGGTGGTGACCGGCACGGCCCCGGCGGCCCTGGCCGGGCTGCCCGACCCGGACGCGGTCTTCGTCGGTGGGGGCGGCGTGGACGTGCTCGCCGCGGTGGCCGACCGCCGCCCGCCCCGGGTGGTGGTCACCCTGGCCGCCCTCGACCGGGTCGCGCCGGCAGTGCACCTGTTCCGCGCCGCCGGCTACGCGGTCGACGGCTGCCAGCTCGCCGCCGCCCGCCTCGCCGACCTGCCCGGGGGCTCGCTGCGCCTGGCCGCCACCAACCCGGTCGTCGTCCTCACCGCGGAACACCGATGACCGCCCACCCGGAGGAACCCGTGACCACACCCTCGGACCTGTCGGAGCCCTGCGCGACCGGAGGCGTCGACAAGGAGCCGCTCCTGGTCGGACTCGTGGCGGCGACCGCCGCTGGGCGGCGACATGCGCGTACCGTCGCCGCGGCCTGGCCGCACGCCCGGCTCGTGGAGGCGGGGAGCGTCGCCGACGCGCTGCGGGTCGCCTGGCGGGAGTGCGACGCGGTGGTCGCCTTCCTGGCCACCGGCGCGGTGGTCCGCATCCTCGCCCCGCTGCTCGGTGACAAGCACACCGACCCGGCCGTGGTGGTCGTCGACGAGGCGGCCCGGCACGCCGTGGCCCTGCTCGGCGGGCACGCCGGCGGCGCGAACGACCTCGCCACCGAGGTGGGCGCGCTGCTCGACGCCCGGCCGGTGGTCACCACCGCCACCGACGCGGTCGGCCTGCCCGGACTGGACACCCTCGGCTGGCCGGTGGAGGGCGCGCTGGCCGCGGTGTCCCGGGCGTTGCTCGACGGCGAGCCGGTCCGGCTGGTCGCCGACGCCACCTGGCCGCTGCCCGCCCTGCCGGAGCACGTGCACGTCGAGGTCACACCCCCGCCGGCCGGCGGAGGCACGCCGGCCGCCACCCCGACGGCGACCGGCGGACCGGCGACCCCGACGCCGACCGGGGGAGCGGCCACCGCCGGGACGGGCGAGAGCGCGGACGGCTGGCGGATCCTGGTCACCGACCGGGTCGTCCCGGTCGACGGGCGGACCGTGG